>BJGT01000180.1 GCA_014190675.1 Comamonadaceae bacterium
ACTGGGCCGAACTGCCCTATGCCCTGCTGAAGAAAGTGTCTAGCCGCATCATCAACGAGGTGCGTGGCATTAATCGCGTGACCTATGACGTTAGCAGCAAGCCGCCGGCGACGATTGAGTGGGAGTGATTCGGCGTCTTTCGAGGACTACGAGGATTTATCGATATCTAGAGCGAAATCCTGGCTGTTAGGTCATCTCAGCGATTACGGTCAGACCCAGGCGATATGGCCTCCACGAATCCCGGGGTGATTCTGGTGAGGGACAACTCCGGCCAACTTTCTTGGATCGGAGCAACAGTTAGTGACTGTTCTGGCGGCCTCATTTAGGCCTAAGCGTCTGCCCTATCCTTGGTAGTTCAATGGCCTACAATCAACGCGATGAATTTTGAATGAGATGAAGTCCAAAGCAACCAGTGTTTGGAGCATCGGGGCTTTGACTTTGCATATGTGGCCAACGCTTTCCTGGATCCTAATAGAGTGATTCGCGCCGATCATCGGTACGAATACGGCGAGGAGCGATTGCAGATGTTGGGCCAAGTGCAGGGGCGGATATTCCATGTGGTGTTTACGATGCGTGGCGCTGCCATCCGCATCATTTCGGCCCGCAAGGCCAATCTGCGCGAGGTGAATGACTATGAAAACGGGGCGTTTAAAACTTGACGCTGTGGTGCAGCCGATGCCAGGCGGGCGAGTGATCATGTGCAGACTTGAGAGAGTGTCAGAAGCGGACCTCAAGGAGCAACAGAAGATCGACGATGCCGCCGCCGCCCATGACGCGGCGCTGTTTGCGCAACGCGTCCGAAAGCGTCTGGGGCTGACGCAACTGGAGTTTTCGCGCCGCATAGACGTGTCGCTGGAAACAATACGCAATTGGGAGCAGGGCAAACGCAGCCCAACCGGAGCGGCAAGGGCCTTACTAAGAGTGCTGGACAAGGCGCCAGAAGCTTCTTTGATGGCCTTGGGGTGAGACTGCCGGTGTGTTAAGGCACCGACGGTAACAAACTTCGTTAAAAATTGAGGCGGGACAACAACTGGTTAGCCCCGAGGTCATGGTCGGCGTGTTGAATGATCTCTTCACGCGTTTTGACCATATTGCGGAGCATCGCGGCCTGGAAAAGATCAAAACAATTGGCGACTGTTATGTGGCAGCGGCGGGTTTGCCTGTGGTAGCAACTGACCACGCCGATCGGGCTGCGAAGATGTCGCTGGACATGCCGGTCGCCATTCAAGACTTCAACGCGAGCAGTCAGCACCCGCTGAATATCCGAATTGGCATCAGTACGGGAGCAGCGGTCGCAGGGGTTATTGGCAAGAGCAAATTTGTCTATGACCTTTGGAGTGACGTGGTGAACACCGCCAGCCGCATGGAGTCACATGGCACTGCGGGCCGCATCCAGATCAGTGATGCTACGCGCCAAGCTTTGCTCCAGCCCTTCTCGCTTGAACATTGCGGCGTCATCAAATTCAACGGCAAGTGCGAGATGAGCACTTGGTTCTTGAACAAATCCGATCAGAACTGATCGGTAAGCGGCTTTGCCGCATGGGCTGCAGGATGAGCATTGGCATTGGCATTGGCATTGATTCCATCAAGGAATCTCCGCTCGTGACCATGGTCGCGCATGACGGCAAACTGCCGGTGATCCCGGCGCCCGTCATTTCCGTGTAAACGGGAATGCGTCTTCAGGCGGTCAAGGCCTCAGACAGGTTGAGCCATTGCTCTTCGAGCGCCTGCAACTCTGCGCCGACCACCTTCAGGCGTTTGCCCAACTCGGCCAGTTCCAGCGGCGGCAGGGCGGTGCACAGGCGGGCCTCCAGGGTGGTGCTCTCAAACTGGAGGGCGGCCATGCGGGTGTCGAGTTCGTCCAGTTGGCGTTGCAGGGCGCGGGCACCGGGGACCTTGCTGTTTGGTTTGCTCGAGGATGACAGGGCCTGGGCTGCTGGTTGGGCCGCTGGGGCGGGAACGGCCTGGGCCTCCGGCGCCGGTGCAGCCGGTTTGGCGTCGGCTTTAGGTGCTGCGCTGGCTTCTTTGGTGGCTTCACGCTGGCGCTTGGCTTCGTCGAGCAGGTAGCGCTGGTAGTCGTCCAGGTCGCCGTCAAACGGGGCTACGCCGCCGCGCGAGACCATCCAGAATTCGTCGCACACAGCGCGCAGCAGGGCGCGGTCGTGGCTGACCAGCATCACGGTGCCTTCAAATTCATTGAGCGCCATGCTCAAGGCCTCGCGCGTGGCCAAATCCAGGTGGTTGGTGGGTTCGTCCAGCAGCAGCAGGTTGGGGCGCTGCCAGACGATCATGCACAGAACCAGGCGGGCTTTTTCGCCGCCGCTCATGCTGCCCACGGCCTGTTTGACCATGTCGCCGCTGAAATTGAAGTTGCCCAAAAAGCTGCGCAAGTCTTGCTCGCGCGTGGCCTGGCCGGCGATTTTGCCCAGGGCGGTGAGGTCTTTGACCAGCTTGATCATGTGCTCCAGCGGGGTGTCGGCCAAGCGCAGCACATCGAGCTCTTGCTGGGCAAAGTAGCCGATGTTCAGGCCCTTGCCTTCGGTGACGTCGCCGCCGATCGGCTGCAGGGCGCGCGCCACGGTTTTGACCAGGGTAGATTTGCCCTGACCGTTGGCGCCCAAAATGCCGATACGCTGGCCGGCCAACACCGAGCGGCTGACCTTGTGCACGATCACCGTGGGCGGGGTGCCGGCCGGGGCGCCGTCGGGCGCCGGGTAGCCAAAGCTGACGCCCTGCATCGAGAGCATGGGGTTGGGCAGGTTGGCCGGTTCCTTGAACTCAAAGGTGAAATCGGCCTCGCTGAGCAGCGGAGCGATTTTTTCCATGCGGTCCAGCGCCTTGACGCGGCTTTGCGCCTGCTTGGCTTTGCTGGCCTTGGCTTTGAAGCGGGCGATGAACTTTTGCAGGTGGGCGATTTTGTCCTGCTGCTTGGAGAACGCTGTTTGCTGCAGCGCCATCTGCTCGGCCCGCATGTCTTCAAACTTGCTGTAATTGCCGCCGTAGCGCACTAATTTTGCGGCGTCAATATGCAGGGTGACACTGGTGACTGCGTCCAAAAATTCGCGGTCGTGGCTGATCACGATCATGGTGCCCTCGTAGCGCTTGAGCCAGGCCTCCAGCCAGACCAGGGCGTCCAGGTCCAGGTGGTTGGTGGGCTCGTCGAGCAGCAGCAGGTCAGAGGGGCACATCAGCGCGCGGGCCAGTTGCAGCCGCATGCGCCAGCCACCTGAAAAACTGTTAACCGGGTTGGACAACTCGGTGGTCTTGAAGCCCAGCCCCAGGATCAGCGCCTGGGCGCGGGCCGGGGCGTCATGGGCGCCGGCGTCTTGCAGCGCCATGTAGGCGTGGGCCATGCGGTCGTAGTCGTCGGTGGCCTCCGACGCGGTCACTTCTTGTTGGGCGGCGAGCAGGGTGGTGTCGCCCTCCACCACGAAATCGGTGGCGCTTTGGCTGGTCTCAGGCATGTCCTGCGCCACCTGGCCCATGCGCCACTGAGACGGGATGTAGTACTCGCCCACGTCTTCATGCAGGTTGCCGTTGAAGAGCGCAAACAGCGACGACTTGCCTGCGCCGTTACGCCCCACCAGGCCCACTTTTTCGCCGGGGTTCAGGGTAACGGAGGCGCCTTCGAGCAGCACTTTGGCGCTGCGGCGCAGCGTGACGTTTTTCAGGGTGATCACAGGTGGGGTCGGTTTGGGTGGCGTGCGGTTGGGGTGCGGACAGTGGCCGGCAGCATCCAGCGCAGGCAAGACCGCGTGCTTTGGCGGCAAAGGGCGGTAGTGTAAGGGCCTGGCATGGCGTAAGCCGGACGCGATAATCCGGCGCATGTCATCTGCCAAAATTTTGTTCGGTTTTCATGCCGTGGGCGTGCGCCTGAAGACGGCGCCGCAGTCGGTGGTTGAAATCTATGTCGACCCGGGACGGCGCGATGCGCGGATGCGGCAGTTCATAGAAAAAGTGGCCGAGGCAGGGGTGCGCTTGATCGAGGCCGATGGCGTGCGGCTGGCTCGGCTGTGCGGCGGCCACGGGCACCAGGGCGTGGCGGCGCGGGTGCAAGAACTGGTGAAGGTGCATTCACTGGACGACCTGCTGGATGCGCTGGAGGCGGCCCAGGCCGCCAAACCGGCGGTCGAGCGGGTGGCGCCACTGATTCTGGTGCTGGACGGCGTGACCGACCCGCACAACCTGGGCGCCTGCCTGCGCGTGGCTGACGGTGCTGGCGTGCATGCGGTGATTGCGCCCAAGGACCATGCCGCCGGCATCAATGCCACGGTGGCCAAAGTGGCTAGCGGCGCGGCCGAGACCGTGCCTTATTTCATGGTGACCAACCTGGCGCGCACCCTGGGGGAATTGAAGGAGCGCAACATCTGGGTGATCGGTACCAGCGACGCCGCGCCGCGCACCCTCTACCAAGCCGACCTGACAGGCCCGGTGGCGCTGGTGCTGGGCGCCGAGGGCGCCGGCCTGCGTCAGCTGACCGCCAAAACCTGCGATCAGATGGTCAGCATCCCGATGCGCGGCGCGGTTGAAAGCCTGAACGTGTCGGTGGCCAGCGGTGTGTGCCTGTATGAGGCTTTGCGGCAGCGGTCGGCGAAGCCCTAAACCCAACCGAGCCCCCCCAGCACCGCCCCGGCACCCAGCAGCCAGAGCAAGTGGATGCGGGTGCGCCAGACCAGTAGCGCGGTGGCGGCGGCCAGCAGCCAGAGCGGCCAGTGCTCGGCTGAAGTGCCCTGGCTGGTGGCCAGGATGACCCCGGTGGCCAGCAAGATGCCAATCACCAACGGCGCCATGCCCTGCTTGAAGGCGCGCACCACGCGCCGTTCACGGTTTCGGTGGCCCCAACGGGCCACGCTAAAGGTGAGTACGGTGCTGGGCAGCAGGGTGCCCAGCATGCTCAGGCTGACCCCGAGCAGGGCGCAGACCCAGGTGGGCAGGCCACTGGCGGGGGCGGCGTTGAGCCCGACCTGCCAACCCAGCAGTGCGATGAACAGCACGTTGGGCCCGGGTGCGGCCTGTGCCAGCGCGATGGCAGAGCTGAATTGCGCTTCGCTCAGCCAGTGTTGCTGCATAACCAGATGGCGGTGCATGTC
>BJGT01000181.1 GCA_014190675.1 Comamonadaceae bacterium
GCACCGACCGCGTTGGCCACGTCGCAGTGCTCAGGAAACACGATCTCGCAACCCAGCCGTCGCGCCACCTCGGGGTAATAAACTTTGACCGGCCCGCCCACCGCCACCACGGGCAGGGACGGCTTGATGCTGAGGGTCGCCAAGCCAAGCTGGGCATTGCCGCTGCAAACCGCGTCGATCAACTGCTGATCGGACAGCTTCACACCCAGGGCGGTGTCAAGAATGGCGCGTCCGGTCAAGCGCACCGTCTCGTTCCAGACATCGTGCGCAAATTGCTCGGTACGCTCTGGCGTCGGGAATTTCATCTCTCGCAAGCGGGCCCCGAGTTGGCCTACCAGATACGCTGCCTCGCTTGACCAGTTGGCTTGCAGGCCCAGCACATGCGCGGCATCCGATGGGGTGAAGCCGCTGAGCTGGATCAGGCCTTTGCGCCTGAGAGAACTGATGGCACGCTGCACCGACAACGAATGGGCAAGCTTGCGCAGCGCCTGCGGTCTTTCGCTGACCTGCAGCAAGACTTCCCGCTCGCGGGGACTCAACTCACCGGTGGGAGCATCGGTGCGGGCGCCAAAGGGCAACAACACAAACCGACCCTGCATGGAGTTGCCACCATCCACATCGGCCAGGTCGGCCTCCAGCATGGCGAGCACCTCGGGGAAGCGATGGCTCAATAGCGCCACCGGCATGATGCGCTGGGTGCTGACGCTGAGCTTGCCCTGCGGCCCGAGCAAGACCTCGCTGTCGCCGCCCAGACCGATGGTGCGCACATCAATAGCCCGCACCATGGTGCGCCAGCCCCCAAGCTCGGCGCCGTCCGGTGCTACACGGGGACGCCCGTTGAGCAGCACCCCCAGGTCAGTGGTGGTTCCCCCCATGTCTGACATGATGAAGCTGTCCAGTCCGGACAACCAGTGGGCACCAACCAAGCTGGCAGCGGGCCCGGACAACACGGTTTCGATCGGGCGCGTGACCACCGATTCGGCCAGCGCCAGTGTGCCGTCACCCTTGACGATCATCAGCGGGCAGCGAATCTGCAACTGCGCCATGGCCCGTTGCACGGCCTCGATCAAATTGCTCACCCGTGAAATCAGCCGTGCATTGAGGGCGGCCGTCAGCGCCCGGCGGGGCGCATCAAGCGAGGAAGACAGCTCGGTTGACAAGGTCACCGGCTTGCCCGTGCGCGCCACAATCAGTTCTCGCGCTGCATGCTCATGGGCCGCATTACGAACCGCAAATGCGCCAGCAACAGCGAAGGCGTCCACCTTGCCGGCCATGCGCGACAGCGCGGCCTCCAGCGCCTCCAAATCCAGCGGCAGGCGAGGGTCGCCATTGTGGTCATGCCCACCGGGCACCGACTCGACCGGCATGCCGGGGAAGGCTTGGGCGATACCGGTGCGCGCCACCATGGCCGCATCAAAGCCGATCAAGACCACGCCGACCGCACTGCCGTGCCCCTCCACCACCGCATTGGTGGCAAGGGTGGTCGACACCGACACCAGGGAGATATCTTGCGGCTGCAGGCCCTGGGGCAAAAGCGCCACGGCCCGGGTAATTGCCTCTGCCACCCCGATGGCCAAATCGCCCTTGGTGGTGATGGCTTTGGCCGAAGCAATGACGTGGTGGCCGCTCGCCTCAATGATGGCTGCATCCGTGTAAGTGCCGCCGGTGTCAACCCCGACCAAATACGACGCGGCAAGCGGCCGCTCAGCTGGTGTGGCGGTCATGGCATGAGTTGCTTGGTTGCTTGGGACAGGTGAAAGCAGGCTGGGTCAGGGCGCGAGTGTGCCATCAGTTTCCAGATGCGGGTTTGCCGAGGGCCGGCTGGCCTAAACCCTGAACCATCGGGCGCCGGCGCCGCAGACCGGCAGGCCCTGCGATCGGGCTGTGCGATTCACTTATGCTCGGGACGAAGAGACCAGCAAAAACAAAGGTAATGCCCCATGAAAACGATCAAATCGTTTCCGCACAAAGTTCGGGAAATTCCCAATATTTTCATCCCCCTGCCCGACCGCACCCAACTCGCAGCACGGCTGTGGCTGCCCATCGATGCCGACAAGCGGCCGGTCCCGGCGGTGCTGGAATACCTGCCGTATCGCAAGCGTGACGGCACCATCGTGCGCGATGCCTTGACCCATCCGTACTTGGCAGGCCACGGCTATGCCTGCCTGCGGGTTGACATGCGCGGCAATGGCGACTCGGACGGCATCATGCTTGACGAGTACGCCGAGCAGGAATTGGCCGACGCCGAGGCCGTGATCGCCTGGTTAGTGCAGCAACCCTGGTGCACGGGCAAGGTCGGCATGATGGGCATCTCTTGGGGCGGCTTTAATGGTCTGCAGGTCGCGGCACGGCGACCGCCGGGGCTCAAGGCCGTCATCACCCTGTGCTCCACCGACGACCGCTACAGTGACGACATCCACTACAAAGGCGGCTGCCTACTCAATGAGAATCTGGGCTGGTCGGCCACTATGTTCGCCTACTCTTCGCGCCCGCCAGACCCAGCCCTGGTCGGCGACCGCTGGCGCGACATGTGGATGGCGCGACTCCAGGCCGAGCCCTTGTTGGCCATCCCCTGGCTGGAACACCCGCACCGTGATGCCTACTGGAAACATGGCTCGGTGTGCGAAGACATTGGCGCCATTGATGCCGCCGTGCTGGCCATTGGCGGCTGGAACGATGCCTACACCAACGCCGTACCGCGCCTGGTCAGCAGCATGAAGGCACCGGTCAAAGGCATCATCGGCCCTTGGGCGCACAAGTACCCACATTTCGCTGTGCCTGAGCCACGCATCGGCTTTTTGCAGGAAGCGCTACGCTGGTGGGACCGTTGGCTTAAAGACCAGCCGACAGGGGTCGAACAAGACCCGGCTTTTCGCACCTACATCATGGACCTGGGTCGGCCCGGCGCCTCGGTGGCGCATATTCCCGGACGCTGGGTCAGTGACCAGCTGTGGCCGGCCGACCGCCACGAGCTGCAACGCTGGCACCTGAACCCGGAAGGCTTGAGCCGCAAAGCAGGGGCCAAACGCAAACGACTCATCAGCTCGCCGCAACACACCGGCGCTGACAGCGGTGAGTACTGCATCATCTGGATGGGCCCGGAGTTCCCGGGTGACCAGCGACACGACGACGCCGGATCGCTGACTTTTGATTCGGCTCCATTGACACGGGACATCGACCTGGTCGGAGCGCCCATGCTGACCCTGCGGGTCAGCGCTGACCGGCCGGTGGCCGTCGCTGCGATCCGGTTGAACGCCGTGTGGCCGGATGGCGCCGTATCCCGCCTGACCTATGCCGTGACCAACCTCTGCCACCGCGACAGCCACGAACACCCTGAGGCACTGGAGCCAGGTAAAAACTACACCCTACAAATTAAACTTGATGACCTGGCCTGCCGCATCCCCAAAGGCCACCGCCTGCGGGTCTCGATTTCAAGCAGTTACTGGCCCTTGATCTGGCCGGCACCGCAGCCAGTCACGCTGAGCGTGCAGACCGGGGCAAGCCACATCGACCTGCCCATCCGAAAAACCAGAGCGAAAGAAGTGACTCCGGTGTTTGCCCCGGCAGAGGCGGCACCCGGAGCCAAACTGACCGTGCTGGACAAGCCCTGGAACAAACGGGAATTGCTGGTAGACCAGCGCACCGGCGAGCGCCGCATGACCATCATCGATGACTTTGGCCGAAGCGTGATTGACGAGCACGGGCTGTGCACGTGGGGCTGCGGCCGTGAGTCCTACAGCATTCTTCCCCACGACCCGCTCTCGGCCAGACAGGCCTGCCACTGGTCAATGGAGACCTCACGCGGCGACTGGAAGGTGCGCACCGAGACCTATTCGGCCATGACCGCCACCGCCACTCACTGGCATGTAACCGGCAAACTCGAAGCCTACGAGGGCGACACTCAGGTGCTGGTGCGGGAATGGAGCCAAAAAATCAAACGTAAACTGCTCTAAACCGAGATTGCCCACTGTGGCCTTTCTCCACCCGATGACTGGAACCAGTCACTGGCTCAAGCGCAGCTTGACGGACAAAATTTTGAAGGCCAAGGTTTGCAGCAATTGACTGCCACCATCGGAAAATAGAGCCATGCACCACTGCCTTGAACTGACACCAGACGGGCGCCTTTTGGCCCGCCAACAGAACGAAACCCCAGAGGGACTTCGCGAGAAAGTTACCGATGTCACTGCTCACGCCCACCACCGGCTGGACGACACAGTGATTATTCAAGCGGGCACGCGCTTGTCCGCCATCTTTGAATTACTCATGGCCAATGCGGCCTTGAAGGACATCTACAGGCGCAACTGGGTGCATGACTATGTGGCTCGCTACGAGGCCATCCGGTCGGGTGAAGCGGTGCCGGCCGAACGCGAGCGCACAAATCTGCAGGAGCCTGCCATGCAAGCCTTGGTGCTGTCGCATCATCAAGAGCTTCGGTTGCCGCGAGGGCTGCTCGCGCAGATAGCCGCTGCCCAAGAAGCCCCGGCAGAGTCTCGGCGGGGATTGCTGAATTTGCTTCCAAGCGGTGCGGGGCACCAAGGTGACAGCGCGGCGCACCTGCACACCGTGAAAGAGTCTTCAAGCTATTGGCATCTGAGCGGCCGGTCCGTACCGTTCACGCAGGACACCGAGCTCTGGAGCGTGACGTACAAAGCGGGAAGTCACATCGACTACTCGGTCAGTTTCAGCTTTGACCGCTGCATCGACCTGCCGCTGAACATCGGTGCTGGCGTGCTGACACTGGACCTCGTCGGTAAGAGCCGAAAGGACCACTTGATGGTGCAACTGCCATTGGGCACGGAACACGAACCACCACCCATCACCCTGCATGAACTGATCGGTGCCATCACCCACGACTTTTCGTTCCACGGTGGACCGCAGGAAACGCAGGCGGCTGGAGATGACCTTCGCCAAACCGTCGCCGAATTGGACGATGAGCGAAATGCTGAAAATTTGAGTTACGGCATGCCCCACATGGTCTGCCCAGACGATGCGTTTCATCTTCGGGAAGCACATGCCCAAGAGCTCCAAAACCGCGCACGGTACTGGGAGCGCGCGCTGGTCATTGAGCACACAGGCTGGGCA
>BJGT01000182.1 GCA_014190675.1 Comamonadaceae bacterium
GACGCAGCCACTCTTGGCGGCAGCAAGATCAACGGTGCTGTGATCGATTTAGTCTACAACTATGCATCGGTTGCTGACGGCGGCGCAGTCAGCCCCATGTACACGAAGGCCAAGTTTGTTTGGAGCACGATAACACCCAATTTGTCTCTTGCTGACAACCCAAGCGGTACCTTGCCAAACGGCAAAATCGCTTTGTTGGCAGACACAGGCTCAACCAACCCCATCATCATTACAGCCAATACCGTCTCAGGTATTGTGTTGTCGGCAGAGTTGACTCTCACCGGGTTGGTCAATACCTTCGAGATTGGCCTTGAATCCAAAGCCAGTGGCGGCACCACAGAGATCAATACTGCTGACGGCAAGGTGTACGGCGCTGCCAGCGACTCTGGCGGCTTGCTGGCCTTGGGCATCTCCAAAACCGCCGGCGCCTCATTAGGCGCAAACGGCGCATTGGAAATCGTCACCGACACCACCACCCTGGGCACCGTGGGCGACAACCAATTGCGTATGTTGGTGGCGCCTTACGACACCGCCAATGGGCTCACGCACCTCACGGTGCAGTACGACACCAACTCGGCGTATGGCACCGGCAAAACCACGGCCAGCAGCGTGATTGCTATTGATTTTGTGGGCGACGTGACGGCCCTCCTCACGCCAGCGAGCCTGACCTTTATTTGATGCACGCCGCAATGCCGATGCGCATGCGCGCAAGTGCGCTTGGCTTGGCCGTGGCATGTGCTGGGCTTGGCTTGTGCGGCGCAGCGGCAGCCCAGGCGCTGCCAGCAGTCAAACCCGGGCAAATTGCCAGTAACTTCGAGCAATTGCGGGTCACGGCCGTAGCCGACCAACTGATAGCCTATCTGATCAAGGCCTCTGCATGGGTTGACCGGCCCGAGACGCGGCTGCCTTCGGCGGCACTTGCCGAGCGGGTGCGCGACGCCGTGCTGGCACACCCCGAGGTGCGCCTGAGCCTGGAGCACCGCCAAACCGCCAGTCTGGCCACCCGCGAAGCCTTTGCTGGTTTTTTACCGCAGGTGTCTGGCAATGTTGAGTCCGGCTGGCGCAGCAATGACTTGGTCAGCACCCCTTGGAGCAATGTGCCCGCCTTCAAAGACAACACCCGTGCGCTGGCGCTGTCGGCGCGCCAACTGGTGTATGACTTTGGCGCGGTGGGCAGCCAGGTCGATGCCCGCACGTCGCTACAGGCTGCCGCCGCCGCCCGCGCCGAAATCAAAACCTCAGAGCTCACGCTGCGCGCGCTCACCGCTTGGCTCGAGATGTTTCGGGCGCGCGAGGTGTTTTCGTTGTCGCAAATGAACGTGGCCTCGCGCCAGCAAATACTCAGTTTTATTGACGAGCGCGAACGCCTTGGGGGCAGCCCCAAAAGCGACGTGCTGCGCGCACGGGCCCGTCTGGCTGACGCCTTGGCGGTTGAGGTGGCGGCTAAAAACCGTTTGTCGGCGGCCGAGGCGGGCTACCGGGAGGCCTTTGATGCCCCCCCGCCTGCGCAAATTACCCTGCCCGTTGGGGCGGTGGTGACCATGGGCCGCTATGCCAACCTGGGCGACTGGGTCTCTCGCAACGCCAACTTGGCAGAGGCCCGCGCCCAAACCGAGGCCGCCGGGCATGAGGCCAAGTCGGCAACAGCCTCACTCTTGCCCAGCATTCAGTTTGAGGTGAGCGCCAGGCGGCGCGACCTCGGCGGCGAGGGCGTGCCCGGGCTGGACTGGACGGCGGGCTTCTCGGTCAAGCAAAACCTGTACGCGGGCGGCGCTGATGTGGCGCGTAAGCAGCAGGCTGACCAGCGCGCCATTGAGTCCCGTCTGGCCGAAGACAAACTGCGCCGCCAGGTGGAGCGCGCCTTTTCGCAGGCCATGGCTGATGTCAACAACAGCGCGGCTGCCGTGGCGGCCCGCAAAGAGGCCGCCCAAGTGGCCGCGGTTGCACTGGAGGCGGTGCGTGAGCAGTTTGCCTTCAGGCGCGGCACCCTGCTTGATTTGCTTCGCGCCCAGGAAGAGCTGTACGCGGCCGGGCGCGATTTGATCGACGGCATTGTGGACGAGTCTTTGGTGCGCTACCGGCTGCTTGATCTAGCGATGGAACTCACCCCCCTGTTTGGCATACCTCTGCCGGGCGCTACGGCGGCCAACTGATCACCATGAGCAGCAACACCGCCGGCAAACCATTTGACGCCTTAGAGGCCTGCCTGCGGGCGGTTTTGTCTTGGCACGAGCAGCCCCTGTCTTCGGCATCGCTGCGCTCGCGCGTGGGCAGCGACGAACTCTGGTCTCAAGAAACCCTGCTTGAGGCGGCTGACAGCCTGGGCTACGACGTGCTTGAAGGCCAGATCGACCCCGCCCTGCCTGCGCTACCGGCCCTGCCGGCTATTTGTGCCACCCATGTAGGCACCTTTGTGGTGGTGCTGGCCTACGACACCGATGCTGGCCTGCTGTGGGTAGACCCAGACCATTCTGAGCGGCCGGTGCAGGCCGACACGGCCGAGGTAGTCGCTCGGCTCTCGGGCAGCACCTTGAGCCTGACCCGCAGGCAAATGCCCGGGGTGGCGGGAGATGCGCCCAAGCAGGGTGCAACAAGCCGCCACGGTCACTGGTTCTGGGGCCCGATTCTGCGCATGCGTTGGGTCTATGTGCAGGTGGCACTGGCAGCACTTTTGGTGAATCTGTTTGCCCTGGCGAGCTCAATTTTCTCGATGATTGTCTACGACCGCGTGATCCCCAACAACGCCATAGACACCCTCATGGCGCTCTTGATCGGCGTGAGCGTCATCTTTATCAGTGATTTTGCGATTCGCACCGTGCGGGGCTATTTTCTGGACATGGCCAGCTCCAAGGCCGATGCCGCCATTGCTGACGCCTTGTTTGAACAAATGCTTGATGCCCACATGAAGACCCGCCGCGGCAGCACCGGCTCCTTGGCCAGCACCCTCAAAGAGTTTGAGTCGATCCGGGATTTCTTGACTTCCGCCACGCTCACCACCTTTATCGATATCCCTTTTGCCATCGTATTTTTGGTCGTCATCTGGCTGATTGGTGGCCCCATGGCCTATGTGCCGCTGATCGCCATCCCCATCATGCTGCTCTCGGGCCTGGCGGTGCAGCCCCAACTCAAGCGCCTGATCCAGGAGTCGCAAGAAGACGGGCACCACAAGCACGCCATCTTGGTTGAAACCCTCAATGGCCTGGAGACCATCAAGTCGCTCGGGGCGGGTGCGCTGATGCGCCGGCGCTGGCAAGAGGCGGTGGCGCACCAGTCCAACGTGGGGCTCAAGTCGCGCATGCTGGCGCAGCTGGCCACCAACGTGGCCAACACGGCCCAGCAGTTTGTGCAGGTGGCGGTGATCACCGTGGGCGCTTTTTTGGTGAGCTCGGGGCATCTTGGCTTTGGTGCCATCATTGCCTGCACGATTTTGGCGGGACGGGCCATTGCGCCCATGGCACAAATCACCCAGTTGCTGACACGCATGAACCAGACCACCGTGAGCTACCGAGCGCTGGACCGCCTGATGGGGCAGGAGCGCGAGCACGAACACGGCCGGGTGTTCATGTCGCGGCCCGATTTTCAGGGCGCTATCGAGTTCAAAAACGTCACCTTCACCTACCCTGGCGCGGCCAAACCGGCGCTGGAGAATGTGTCTTTCCAGATTGCCCCCAAAGAAAAAGTCGCCGTGATTGGCAAGGTCGGTTCGGGCAAAACCACAGTCTCCAAGCTCATCCTCGGGCTCTACCAGCCCGATTCTGGCGCCGTACTGATAGACGGGGTAGACGTGCGCCAGATCGACCCCTCGGATCTGCGCCGCGCCCTGGGCGTGGTGCTGCAAGACATCTGGCTGATTGGCGGCACGGTCAAGCAAAACATCGCTCTGGGCGGCTCGTTCCCCAGCGACGAAGAGATACTGCGCGCCTCTCAAATCGCTGGTGTCGATGAGTTTGTCAAGCAACACCCGCAGGGCTACGGCATGCGCCTGGGCGAGCGTGGCGAAGGCATCTCGGGTGGGCAGCGGCAGGCCATCGCAATTGCCCGGGCACTATTGGGGCAGCGCAAAATTTTGTTGTTTGACGAAGCCACCAGCGCCATGGATCTGGGTGCCGAAACTGCGCTGCTGCAACGCCTGACCCAAGAAATTGGTGACTGCACCTTTGTCACCATCACCCACAAAGCCAGTCTGCTGCAAATTGTTGACAAAATCATCGTCATCGACCAAGGCCGCGTGGCCATGCAGGGCACGCCCGAGCAATTGATGAAGGCCCAGCAAGCCCAGCAAGCCCAGCAAGCAGCGCAGGCCGCGCAGGCCAGGGGCCTGTCGGAACCCTCTGCCTGACGCCGCCGTAGCCATCCTCTGCAACCGCCTTCGGCCTCATTTTTTAACCTGCGTGCCATGCCAAACCCATCTACGAGTCGTCTAAAAGCCTGGGTAGACCGGTATGCGGGGGCCCCCGCCACCACGGTGGCCGCAAGCGCCAATGGCATGGGGCAGGTCAGACGCGCCTCGCTGTTCATGCTGTGGGCTATTGCCGGCTTTTTTGTGCTGATGTTTATTTGGATTGCCTTTGCTGAGGTTGACAACGTCACCCGGGCTGAGGGCCGGGTCATCCCCTCGGCCAAGCTGCAGGTGATTCAAAACCTTGAGGGCGGCATCGTGGCTGAGATATTGGTCAAGCAGGGGCAAACCGTCAGGGCCGGCGACAAGCTCGTGGGCCTGAGTGCGCTGCAGCACGACGGCGACATGAAGGCCCGCTACCAGCAAATCTATGGGCTCGAGGCCCGTGCCGCCCGGCTGCTGGCCCTGGCCAATGGGCAGCAGCCCAAGTTTCCGCAAAGCGTGGTGGATGCCGCGCCTGATCTGATGTCGGTCGAGATGGCCACTTTTTTGTCAAAAACCCTTGAGCAAGAGTCTCAAATGGCCGTTTTGTCGGCCCAACTCGATCAAAAAACCCGGGAGCTTGACGAATCAAAAATTTCGCTCCTGGCCACCCGCAAAAGCCTGGAGCTGGGCCGCGAGGAGCGCGCCACCGTGGCGCGTCTGGTCGAGCGGGGC
>BJGT01000183.1 GCA_014190675.1 Comamonadaceae bacterium
AGCTAATTTCGGTACCTTCTTTCAATACCAGCGTCAATACCTGCTGTCGACATACTTGCGCTTGGCCGGGGCCAGGATAAAAATCTGGGCCAGCCTGCCGCCTGACAACTTCAGGCATTGAATTGCAAGGCCGCCAGGCCGGCGTAAACCCCGCCTTTGGCCACCAGTTCGGCGTGGGTTCCCTGCTCCACCAGTCGGCCCTGATCGAGCACCACGATGTGATCGGCTTTTTGAACCGTGGCCAGGCGGTGGGCGATCACCAGCGTGGTGCGGTCGCGCATGGCCGACTCGAGCGCCGCTTGCACCATGCGTTCGCTCTCTGAATCCAGAGCGCTGGTGGCCTCGTCGAGCAGCAGCAAAGGTGGGTTTTTCAGCATGGCTCGGGCAATCGCAATGCGTTGGCGCTGCCCGCCCGACAGGCGCACGCCCCGCTCACCTAAAAAGGTTTGGTAGCCCTCGGGCAGGGCGCGAATGAAGTCGTCGGCAAAGGCGGCGGTGGCAGCGGCCTGAACCTCGGCGTCACTGGCGCCTGGCTTGCCGTAGCGGATGTTTTCGAGCGCGCTGTTGGAGAAAATAACCGCATCCTGCGGCACGATGCCAATGCGCTGGCGCAGGTCTTGGAGGCTGAGCTCGGGCGTGGCAAGACCGTCGAGCAGTATGCGCCCAGCCGCCGGATCGTAAAAGCGCAGCAACAACTGAAACACCGTGCTTTTGCCCGCCCCGCTAGGCCCGACGATGGCCACGGTTTGCCCCGGCTTGACGACCAGAGAAAAGTCCAGCAGGGCGGCCTGATTCGGGCGCGAGGGGTAGTGAAAGCGGATCGCCTCAAAGACAATCGAGCTGCCCCCGCTGGGCAGCGCACCGCAAGCTGGTGTATCGGGAGACTTGATTGGCGAGTGGCTGCCCAGCAACTCCATCAGGCGTTCGGTGGCGCCGGCGGCGCGCAGCAAGTCGCCATAGACCTCGCCCAAAATCGCAAACGCACTGGCCAAAATAATCACATACACCACGGTTTGCCCCAGGTCGCCCGCGCTGATGCGCCCGGCCATCACCGCCTGCGTGCCTTGGTAGAGCCCCCACAGCAAGGCGGCAGAGGTGGCGATGATGATGAAGGCCACCAACACCGAGCGGGCACGCGTGCGCCGAATAGCGGTTTCAAAGGCGCTGTCGGTAGAGGCATTGAAGCGTGCCGCCTCCCGTGCTTCGGCGGTATAGCTTTGCACCACCGGGATGGCGTTGAGCACCTCGGCTGCGATGGCGCTTGAATCGGCTACCCGGTCCTGGCTGGCGCGCGAGAGCTTGCGCACGCGCCGTCCAAACCACAGCGATGGCAGCACGATCAGCAGCAGCACCAGCAGCACCTGGAACATCACCACCGGGTTGGTCCAGATGAGCATGCCCAGTGCGCCGGTGCCCATCACCGCATTGCGCAGCCCCATGCTCAGCGAGGATCCCACCACGGTTTGCACCAAGGTGGTGTCGGTGGTCAGGCGCGACAGCACCTCGCCGGTCTGTGTGGTCTCAAAAAACTCAGGGCTTTGGCGCAACACATGGCCGTACACCGCGTTGCGCAGGTCGGCGGTGACCCGCTCGCCGAGCCAGCTGACCATGTAAAAGCGCGCTGCCGAAAACACGCCAAGCGCCACCGACACAGCAAACAGCGCAGCAAAATGCTCCCGCAGCGCCACCATTTGCGCGCCGCGGTCAATTTGCACCAGGCCGCCGTCAATCAGACTGCGCAGAGCCAGAGGAAAGGCCAGAGTTGCCAGGGCGGCCATCACCAAAAAAAAGCCCGCCAGAGCAATCGAGCCGCGGTAGGGTCGCAAAAAAGGCAGCAGGCCAGACAGCGACTTGGGGTTTTGTGATTTTTTTCGTTCAGAGCTCATAGTGCTTCAGATGGACCAAATAGACAGCACAGCCAGGCGCTGCGTCTTTACAAGCGCAAGGGGCTGGCATAGCCGGTCATCTCAAGGTAGCCCTGCCCCACGCCCTGCCCTTGGGCGTCGATCAATTCGCTCAAGCCCTCCCAGTAGACCGCGCCGGTTGAGGCGCGGCTGTCTAGCTCTTGATTATCGACCAGCGCCTTCACCCCGAAGTTGCCGGCTGGCGTGCGCACCAGCCATTCCACCGGGTAACGGGCCCCCGTGTTGGCGCTGCTCCAATAGCGTAGAGGCTGGAAGCTGACCTCGCCAGGCTTGAAGGCCCGGGCTGGTTGTGTTAGGCCCGCGCCCGGCTGCCTGAACGAGCCGCCGGACCACAGCGCGGCCCCGACCTTGTCGCGCAGCACAAAAGCGGTGAGTGCGCTTCCGTCGGCCAGGTTCATGCCAATCCAGTCCCACCCGACAGCCCTGGGGTGCAGCAACTCGTCGCTCCACTCATGGTCTAACCAGGCCTGCCCCTGGACTGCCAGACTTTTACCACCCAGACGCAGTTGTCCGCTGGCCTGAAGCTGTGGCTGGCTGTAGTAAAAGCTGGCCTGCTGCGGCTCGGGTCCCTTGCGTGACAGGCCCTGCTGGCCTTGCAACAGCAGCGGCTGCGTGGGGCTGAGGTTCAGATCAAAGTCGAAACCATCGCCGCTGGCGTGGGCCTGGTACTGCGGTTCGGTGCGGCGCATCGACCAGTCGTTCAGGCGAAGCGCGGTGTCGGTCTGGCTGGCCTCGGCGAGCCCAAAACCAGAGCGCGCCAGACGCTGGTCATGCCAGAGTTTTTTGCCAGCAACATCGGTCACTGCAGCGTGGGCAAACAGCAGCTGCTTGGCGGCAAAGGCCGAGGTCATGGCTTGTGTAGCCGCCACTTGGGCGCGAAAGAAAGTCAGCTGAAAACCAAAGCGCTCACCCGCCGGTTGCGACGACAGGGCCCCAGTGAGGTACCACCACTCGATCCGAAAGTCTGGGTGGCTGCCGAAATCGCGTGGGAACTGCAGTCTGCGTGGTGTTAAGGCGCTGGCGTAGCTTGAGCACAGCGACAGCCCAGCCAGCAGCAGCGCGCGACGTTGCAAACCCGGCGGCATGGGCTCAGGCAATCCGCCAGGCAAAGGCTGTGCGTGAGATGGCGGCAGGGCAGGGGAGTAACATGGTTTGATTGTGGCGCAGTGGACCGCTCTGACACACCCGACGCAGCAGAAACCCCGGGGGTGCCTCAAATAACCTGCCAAAATAAACTGACAATAGGGCGATGCTTCATTTACAGAGATCCCGGGATGCGGCCATGCCCTTCATCATGTTGACCGTGCTGATTGACATGATGGCCATCGGTGTGATTATTCCGGTGTTGCCGCCCCTGGTTGCGGCTTTTAGCGAGGCGCCAGCCGACCAGGCCTACTGGTATGGCGTGGCTGCTTGCACCTTTGGTGCTGCCACGTTTGTGTTCTCGCCAATTCTTGGCGCGCTGTCAGACCAGTTTGGCCGCCGGCGCGTGCTGCTGCTGTGTTTTTTCGGCTTGGCGCTGAGCTTCTTTGGTACCGCCCTGGCCACCACCCTGTCTGGCCTGATCGCCTGGCGTATTGTGGGCGGCGCGATGCAGGCCAATGCCGGCATTGCCAGTGCCTATGTGGCAGACATTTCTGCGCCCGAGCAACGCGCCAAACGCTTCGGCCTGCTGGGCGCCATGATGGGATTGGGGTTTATTTTTGGCCCTGTGGTGGGCGGCCTGCTTGGGGCGATCAACCTGCACTTGCCGTTTTATGTCTCGGGGGCCCTGGCCCTGCTCAATTTGGCCTACGGCTATTTTGTGCTGCCCGAGTCTTTGCCAGAGGATCGCCGTAAACCACTGGACTGGCGTGCCGCCAACCCAGTGGCTTCGCTGGGCAAGTTGGCACAGCTGCGCGGTATGGGGCCGCTGGTGGGTGTGGTGGCTTTCAGTGGCCTGGCGCAGTTTGTGCTGTACACCTGCTGGGTGCTGTATGGCCGTTTCAAATTTGGCTGGGGTCCGAGCGAAAGCGGTTGGTCGTTGGCCGCAGTCGGCCTGGTAGCACTGGCTGTACAGGGCTTTTTACTGGGCCGCATACTGAAGGTCATCAGCCCGCCTCGGCTGGCGGTGGTCGGCCTGGTGTCTTCCAGCCTGGCCTATTTTTTGTGGGGCGCGGCCACCGAGGGCTGGATGATGTTTGTGGTGATTGGCGTGAATATTTTTGGTGTGACCGTGGCAACCACAGTGCAAAGCATGATTTCGTCGGCGGCAGACAGCAAAAGCCAGGGCCAGACCATGGGGGCAGTCACATCGCTGAACAGCCTGATGGCGGTGCTGGCCCCGGTGCTTGGTGCGCCGCTGCTGGCCGTGGTGTCGCATCTGCCCCCGAGTGATTGGCGCATGGGCGCGCCGTTTTTCTTTTGTGCGGCACTACAACTGGTGTCGCTTTACCTCGCAGTGCTGCATTTGCGGCAGCAGCGAAACAAAGACCAAGGGTTAAGATTGCCTGGCAATCCTGCCAAAGTGTCATAAAAAAGGACCAGAAAATGACCATCTCCATGTACCTAGCCAGCGTTCCCCGCCTGGTCAACGCACTCAACAACCTGTCCCATGTGCTGGACAAAGCACAGGCCCACATCGAGGCCAAAAAACTCGACCCCAAAGCCCTGCTGGAGTTTCGGCTCTACCCCGACATGCTCAACATGACGCGCCAGGTACAAATTGCCTCTGACACCGCCAAGGGCTTGGTGGCGCGGCTCGCCGGCCTGGACAACCCGGTTCATGAGGACAATGAACAAAGCATTGCAGAACTGCAAGCAAGACTGGCTAAAACCGTGGCCTTTATGCAAAGCGTGTCGGCCGCACAGATTGACGGCACCGAAGACAAGGCCATCGTGATCAAACGCGGCGACAAAGAAACCCACTACAAGGGCATGCAGTTTTTGCTCGGCCACGCGCTGCCCAATGTGTATTTCCATGCCTCAATGACCTATGCCGTCCTGCGCCACAACGGTGTGGAGATTGGCAAGCGGGATTATTTGGGCACACCCTGACCGACTGGTTCAAGCGCCACCGCGACCCAAGGCAACAAGCC
>BJGT01000184.1 GCA_014190675.1 Comamonadaceae bacterium
GATTTGTGCAAAAAGTTTTGCAGTGGCACATCGACCAAGGCCAGCAGCAAAATCACCAGCAGCATCAGCCCCATGCCGCGTATCAGCCAGTCGGCCACATACTGCAGGGCAGCGGTGGAGGGCTGCAACACCAGCGTCGCCAAAGCGCCCAGGCTAGAGCTCAGGTAGACCGTCCCCAGGGCCAGTAGCACCACCGTCAAAACCACCATCTTCAGCACATCGCTGAGCCGGTCTTTGGTGAACAGGCGTCCGAAACCCGCCAAGGGGTTGACACGGCTGAAGTCTGGCATCACCGGGGTCAAGCTGGCCACCCAGCCCCCGGCGGCGACCGTGCTCAACATGGCTGCTGCCGCCACAATCAGACCAAACACCGCCGCACCGAGCAGGCCGATACCGACCATGTCTTGCAAGCGCTGCAGCATCTCGGTGGGCTGCGTGATGGTGCTGGCATCAAAACTCAGCTGCCGGCCCAAGTAGAGCTTGAACTGCCCGAACAACAGCGGTGCAAGCGCCATCATGGCCAAGCCTCCGGTGCCCAGCACCGCCAGGTGCGACAGGTCACGCGAGCGGGTGACCTGCCCGTCTTCGCGGGCCTTGTTGAGCCGGCGCTCAGATGCGGGTAGCTGTTTGTCCTGGCTGGAGTCCATGGTGTGCAAACTGTAAAGTTGCCACCATTGTCTGAACCCCTGAATCAGTCTAAAGGCCGATAAGCGACTGCTTTGCCGCGCTGTTTACAAAGCGCAAGCGGGCTGATCCCTGCAGCCTTGCCTCGGCCACACAAGGCCGCAAGACAGCAACACGCCACAGCAGAAAACACTTCAAAAACCAAGTGGTTTACAAAAATTAGTGTAAAGTTGCGGCCGGCGTTCAAATGAATGTCATTTTTTATCAATTTAGGAGAATTTTTATGCGTAAATTGCTCTCGTTAGTGCTCGTCGCCGCCTTTGCAAGCATGTCTGTCAGCGCTTTTGCCGCGACCGACTGCGCCAAGCTGGCCAAAGAGAAAGACCACAAGTGGACCGATGCAGAAAAGAAAGACTGCCCGAAAGAGTCAGCTGCAAAGAAGTAATTGATGAACCCGGCCAGCCATTGGCCGAGGGGCTCCGCTTGAACAGCGGGCCCCTGTTCAAAATCCCGGTCTGAGCCCTCGCCTCAGATAAACCTGGCCAAAGCTGCAGCCACCAAGCTAAGCAACACAGTGCTGGTGAGGGGCAGAAAAAATTCCCGACCAAAGAGCTTGAAGCGCAGATCGCCAGGCAGCTTTCCCACTCCCAGTTTGCGCACCCACGGCGCCAGGGCATTGATGACCATCAAGGCCAGAAAAATCACCAACAGCCAGCGGAACATGCTTGTTTTTCTAGGTTAAAGGGTGTGGCTGCGGTCGCCTTGGGCAAAGCCCAGTGCGTCCCAGGGCTGGCCCCGGCACAGGCCGATGACCTTGAACAACTCGCCCATCTCGTGCTCTTGCAGCAGGTGCTGGGCCTGGGCCCGCTGCGGCAGCGGTGCAGCATCCAGCCTGGGGCCGATGCCGCAGTTGATCAAAAAGCGCGCCTGGCTGCAGTAGCCCAGCACCGTCAGCCCAGCGTCCTGCGCTGCGAGTGCAATGCCGGTGAAATTGACGTGGGCGGTGATGTCCTTGTGCCCGACCAGCACCAGCGGGTCAGGGTCGGCCTGGTGGGCGCGGTGGCACATCACCGTGCCCATGTGCCGCTGCGGGTGGTAGTACTCCTGCTCGGGAAACCCGTAGTCAATGAAAAACGCCGCGCCGGCCACCAGCCGCTCGCCCAGGGTGCGGATAAAAGCCTCGGCCTGCGGGTGGATTTCGCTCAGGTAGTCGTGTTCGCCGGCAATCTCCACCGGTGGCCGCAGCTCGGTGGGCCGGTCTTGCCACACCCAGCCGGGGCCATCTGCAGCGGCTGCCACGCCTCGCTCAAACCAGGTGCCGCCCAGGCGGATCAGCAGCTTGACTGGCATGGCATCGAGCACCTCGTTGCCAAAGAGCACGCCCGTCAGTTGCTCGGGCAGGGCCTCAACCCACTGCACCTGCTCGGCAAACCCGGCCAGGCTGGCCTGCTGGCGGGCGCGTAGCGTGGCTGAGAGCTCGACGATTCGGTACTGCGGCAGCGGCTGGCCCTGCTCGGCCCAACTGCTCAGCAGCTGCAGCGCCAGGGCCCCAGAGCCTGCGCCAAACTCCCACAGAGTGTTGGTCTTGGTTTCGGCCAGGGCTTGTGCCAGCTGGGCTGCCAGGGTCTGGCTGAACAGGGGCGAGATTTCGGGTGCGGTGACAAAGTCGCTGCCGGCCACCAGCCGTCCATCCTGCCGCTGGTAGGGCAGGGTGCCAAATTTCAGGCTGTCGCGGGCGTAATAGCCCAGGCCGGGCGCATAAAGGGCTAAGCCCATGAAGGCATCAAAGCCGAGCCAGCCGTCAGAGCTGGCCAGCGCATCCCCGATAATTCGGCGCAGACCGGTCGAAACCT
This sequence comes from Comamonadaceae bacterium, assembly GCA_014190675.1. Taxonomy (GTDB): domain Bacteria; phylum Pseudomonadota; class Gammaproteobacteria; order Burkholderiales; family Burkholderiaceae_C; genus Rhodoferax. The sequence goes on from BJGT01000184.1 coordinate 2,478, forward strand.
CTTCGTCGGGCAATTCATACATGGTTCATTTGATGTTAACAGTCAGCCTACAGCGGCCAGGTGCGCCTGCGCCTAGGGCCGCCGCCAGGCCCAATCTCCATGCTTAAGCCCACATCCGAAGTCCGGCTCAAGCAGGTCTTGGTGACTGGCGGAGCGCGGCGTCTGGGTGCGCTGCTGTGCCGGCAGTTTGCCCAGGCCGGCTGGCAGGTCTGGTGCCATTACCAACACGCTGAGGCGCCGGCCCAGGCCCTGTGCGCCGAGCTGCGCCAGCTGGGCGTGCAGGCGCACCCGATCCAGGCTGACCTGGCCGACGCCGATGCGCGCCGCCGCCTGATGGCCACCATCACCGAGCAAACCGGGCCGCTGCACGCACTGGTGAACAACGCGTCGAGTTTTGAGCCCGACAGTGCTGCGGCCATGGACGAGGCCGGGGCGCGCAGCCAGCTCGAGGTGAATTTGCTGGCACCGCTGGCGCTGGCCGGCCTGATGGCGCAAAGCCTGGCCCAAACGCCGCCAACTGGGGAGCCTGCCGGCCTGCGCAGCGTGATCCATGTGCTGGACCAAAAGGTGTTCAACCTCAACCCCGATTACTTCTCTTACACCGTGAGCAAGCTGGCGCTGGAGCGGGCGGTGGCCCTGCAGGCCCAGGCGTTGGCGCCAGCGCTGCGCGTATGCGGCGTGGCGCCGGGCCTGATGTTTTTGAGTGGGCCGCAGTCACAGGCCAATTTTGACCGGGCCTGCCGGGTCAACCTGCTGCGCCATGCCACCGACCCGGCTCAGGTGGCGGCCAGTTGCCTGTTTCTGGCCGACAACCCTTGCATCACCGGCGTCACCATCACCGTGGACAACGGCCAGCACCTGGTGCCCTTGCCACGCGATGTGATGTTTGTGGTCGATACCCTGAACCAGGAGCCTGCGCATGACGCCTGAACAGCTGCCCCATGACCCGCTGACCCATCTCGCCTTGAGCTGCCGCCGGCTGTTCCTGCGCAACCATGTGCTGCCGGTGCACATCGGCGCCCATGACTTCGAGAAGGGCGTGGCCCAGCGCCTGGTCTTCAATGTGGAGCTGTTTGTGCCCTACAGCGGTTCCACCCCCCAATCCGACCGGCTGGCCGAGGTGGTGGACTACGACTTTGTGCGCCACTTGATCGCCGAGCGGGTGCAGCGCGGTCATGTCGAGTTACAAGAAACCCTGTGCGACGAACTGGCAGCCGCGCTGTTGGCCCATCCGCAGGTACAGGCGGTGCGCCTGTCCACCTGCAAGCCCGATGTCTACCCGGATTGCGAAGGGGTGGGCGTCGAAGTGTTTCGCATCAAGGGTTTGCCCCTGTGACCGCGAACACGGGTAACCAAACCCTCACGCTCACCGGCCTGCGTTTTGAGGCCAGCCTGGGTATTCTTGAGTCGGAGAAGCTGGCGCCCCAGCCGATCCAGGTCGACGCCGAGCTCAGCTTGGGCGCACAGCCGCTGCTGCCGCGCAACGACGAGATCAACCACGTGCTGGATTACCGCAAGGTGCGCAAGATCATCATCGATGAATGCACCGCCGAGCATGTGAACCTGCTTGAAACCCTGATCGGCAAGCTGGCCAACCGGCTGATGCAGCTGCCCGGCGTGCAGGGCGTTCGGGTGAAAATTGCCAAGCTCGAAATTTTTGATGATTGTGAAGTTGCCATTCGGGTCGAAACCGGCCAGTGGTGACCCAAGAAAGCAGCCCATGAACGCCGTTTGGATAGACAACGAAGCCCCTGCCCTGGCGCCTGAGTCGGGCCGCGCCCTCAAAATCGAGCGCGAAACCCACAAGCTCGAAAAACGCCTGTGCCGCCAGGTCGGGCAGGCGGTTGTTGATTTCAACATGATCGAGGCTGGTGACCGGGTGATGGTCTGCGTCTCGGGCGGCAAAGACAGTTACGGCATGCTCGATATCCTGCTCAAACTCAAGGCCCGCGCGCCGGTTGACTTTGAACTGATAGCGGTCAACCTGGACCAGAAGCAGCCCGGTTTTCCGGATCACATCCTGCCGGCCTACCTCAAGCAACTGGGCGTGCCGTTTCACATCGAGACGCAGGACACCTACAGCATTGTCAAAAAGGTGATCCCCGAGGGCAAGACCATGTGCAGCCTGTGCAGCCGGCTGCGCCGCGGCATCCTGTACCGGGTGGCGGACGAGCTCAAGGTGACCAAGATCGCGCTGGGCCACCACCGCGACGACATGCTGCAAACCTTTTTCTTGAACATGTTCTTTGGCGGCAAGCTCAAGGGCATGCCGCCAAAGTTGGTCAGCGACGACGGCGGTCACATCGTGATCCGGCCGCTGGCCAACGTGGCCGAGAAAGACCTCACGCGCTGGGCCGCGCACCGCCAGTTCCCCATCATCCCCTGCACCCTGTGTGGCAGCCAGGAGAACCTGCAGCGCAAACAAATAGGCAACATGCTGCGCGACTGGGAAAAGCAGTACCCGGGCCGCATCGAGAGCATGTT
>BJGT01000185.1 GCA_014190675.1 Comamonadaceae bacterium
GCGAGGAGCATCAGCAACGGCTGCAAGTGCAGGCCGAGATGGCGCAAACCTTCAAGGCCATGCCGATTGGCATGTTCACCCTGGACATTGAGGGGCGCTTTTTGAGCGCCAACCCGGCCCTGATGCATATGCTGGGCAGGCAGGTATTGACAGGCAGCAACGAGCACTGGCACCAATATTTTGAGGCTGGGGCCTGGGGCCTGCTGCGCCAGCGATTGCTTGACACCGCGGGTCTGGCCAGCGACACCCGCGACAGCGGCAGCGTTGAGCTGGAAATCAAAGCCAAAAAACCTGTCGGCAGCACCAGCGCTAAACGTTTCCTGGTCAAAGCCACGCTGTCGGGCGGCAAGGTTGAGGGCTCCTTGCAGGATGTCACCGACAAATCCAAAGCCACCGAGGATCTGTATTTTCTGGCTGACCATGATGCACTCACCAAGGTGCTGAACCGCCGTGGCATTGAAAAATCGCTGAATGCGGCCATGCAGCAACTCTTGGACGGTCAGGCCATGGCGCTGGCCTATGTGGATTTGGACCGGTTCAAGCTGATCAATGATTTGTTCGGGCATAACGCAGGGGACGAAGTGCTGCAACAGGTGTGCAAGCGCATCACCGACATGCTGCCCAAGGGCATAGACCTGGGCCGGGTAGGTGGGGACGAGTTTGTGCTGGTTTTCCCAGACACCTCGGTCAGCCGGGCGGCCCATATGTGCCGGGGCGTTGTAGAAAACATTGGCACCCGCCCCTATCGGGTGGGGGGCAAGGCCTTTTATGTGCGTGGCTCGATCGGATTGATCGAGGTTGAGTCGGGCATGAGGCGCATGGACATGATCTCTGCGGCCGACCGGGCATGCCGCCAAGCCAAGCTTGCCAACAGCGGCGGGCTGGTGGTTTATGAAAGATATGCGCTTGCCTTCCAGCAGCACGAGGCCGAGCTGCGCATGATGTCAAAGCTGTCCACCCCCGCAGCGACAGACGGCCTGTACCTTGAAATGCAGCCTATCCTGTCACTCTCGGCGCCGCATGATTCTTTGAATTTTGAGGTGTTGCTGCGCATGCTGGACCAACAGGGCAACACAGTTCCCACTGTGCAAGTTATTCGGGCTGGCGAAGCCAGCGGGCGCATGGGCGTGATTGACCGCTGGGTGGTGTCAAGCACGCTGGCCTGGCTGCAAGAGCACCAGGACAAGCTCCAGAACACCCGCTTCGTTTGCATCAACCTCAGCGGCGCTTCGCTCAACGACGAACAGTTTCTTGATGATGTGTGCGGGCTGCTGCGGCAATACCTGCCGATTGCAAAGCTGGTTTGCCTGGAGATCACCGAAAGCGTGGCGCTGCAAGATGTTGTCAACACGCGCCGCTTTGTTGACGAGGTCAGGCGCATCGGAGCGCGGGTGGCTTTGGACGATTTTGGTGCCGGCTACACCTCCTTCTCTTACCTCAAAGACTTCACTGCCGATGTACTGAAAATTGATGGCAGTTTGATTGTGGACATCAACCGGCATCCGGCAAACAGCGCCATCGTCGAGGCCATTGTGAATCTGGCAAAAAATCTGGGCATGAAAGTCATTGCCGAGTGGGCAGAAGACGCCGCCACAGTGCAAACCCTCAAAGAAATTGGCGTGGATTATGTGCAAGGCTTTGTGGTGGCGCATTCGCAGCACCCAGACATGCTGCTGCTCGCAAGTTCGTCAGCCAGCTTCATCAAAAACACCGCGCTCGACCAGCTGATGCGCTCAGGCGATCACGGGGCGCCCAATCTGGCCCAGGTCGAACTGTTTAGCGACCAGGCCAGCAGCCGGCTGCACTGAGAGACCTGAACCGGCGCTGCTGACGGCTCAGCCCTCGCGCAGCGCCCGCTTGAGCGCCACGCCCAGCTCTGGCTTGTGGGCAAAGGGGTCGCTCGGGTTGCGGCTTTGCATGATGTCTTCCAAACGCACCTGTACAGCGCCAATGGCCTGGGGATGGCTGTAGATGTAGAACTGGCGGGCTAGCACAGCATCAAATACCTTTTGTGCTACATCAGCTGCACTGACCCGGCCAGAGCCCACCGCCTTGTCGCTCATCGCCTGGCCCACCAACTGGCTGCGGGTGGGCTGGTCTGCCGCCTGGTTTTTGGGCCGGTTGCGCTGGCTCTGGTTGATGCCGGTGGGCACAAAGTAGGGGCAAAGCACCGAGGCGCTGACTTGGTCGCTCACCAGGGCCAGGTCTTGGTACAGGGTTTCGCTCAGGGACACCACCGCATGCTTGCTGACGTTGTAAATACCCATATTGGGCGGGTTGAGCAGGCCGGCCATGCTGGCGGTGTTGACGATGTGGCCGCGGTAGGCCGGGTCTTGGGCAGCAGCGGCGAGCATCATGGGGGTGAAGACCCGAACGCCATGGGCCACCCCCATCACATTGACACCCAGCACCCAGGCCCAGTCTGCCGCCGAGTTCTCCCAAATCAGGCCACCCGAGCCGACGCCGGCGTTGTTGAACACCACATGCGGCGCACCAAAGCGCGCCTGCACAGCCCGGCCCAGCGCGTCCATGGCATCGGCATTCGACACGTCCACGCGCTGCGCCAGCACCGCAGCACCCACCCCCAGGATTTCCTGCTCAGCCCGGTCGAGTGCGTCTTGCTGCACATCGACCAGCACCAGGTTCATACCCAGCCGGGCACCAATACGGGCGCATTCCAGGCCGAAGCCAGAGCCGGCACCGGTCAAGACGGCAGTTTTGTTTTTAAAGTCGGTCATCATGCGGGTCTTTCTGTTGATGGGCTTGAGATCACGGCCGCCGGGCGGAGCATTTCGAGATGCGCAATGCCGTCTTCCATGTAGGCGCGGTTCAGGTCGACAAAGCCGTGGCCAACATAAAACTGCTTAAGCCGGGCCTGCGCACCAATGCGCACCGGCTGCGGCCCCCAGTGCTGGGCCACCGATTCCAGCGCCTGGCGCATCAGCGCATGGCCCAGCCCGGTGCCGCGGTGTTCAAGCACTGTAATAACCCGCCCAATGCTGACCTCGGCGCATTTCAGGCCGGGCGCAAAACAGCGCGCATAGGCTACCAACCGCCCTGCCCTGTGGCCCAAAAGGTGCAGGGCCAGGGGGTCAGCGCCGTCGATGTCTTGAAACACACAGGCCTGCTCCACCACAAACACCGCACTTCGCAGTTGCAGCAGGTCGTGTAATTGGCGAACGCTCAGCGCCTCAAAGGGCAGCAACTGCCAATCAATCGCCGGCCCCAAGGTCATGCGCGGGGCGCCGGTTTGAGCATGAAGCCCAGGCGCGGAAAGTGCACATGCACCAGGCCAGCCCGTTCATCAAACCGGCGCAGGGTGTAGCTCGTGCGCGTGGCGGCAACCAGTTCGCCCTCGGTCGGCTCGGGGCCAAAACTCTCGGCTGCAACCAACACCTGACTGCCCAGGGGGATGCCGTGCTCGTCCTGAAAAAATGCATCAGTAGGGGTTACAGGCCCGATGGCTGCGGCACAGATTGCTATTGCTTGGGCCGCAGAGATTTTGTCAACATGTCCATGGCCAATGGCCTCCATGCGGTCCATCCAGGCCACAACTGTGGGCGTCGCATCCAGAATGCTCGCCATCACCGGCACCCGCCGACGCGAAAACCACAGCGGGTGGTACACCGCAAAGTCAGCCACGCAAGGCGCCGCCCCCAACAGGTAGTCCTGCCCCTCCAGCATGCTGGCGGCGCGGCGCAAATAAGATTTGTAAGCGGCAGTGGCATCGGCCGGGCGCAGGCGGGTCATGCCCACCGTCATGGCAGCGCGGTCGCCGGCGAAGGCCTTGGCCGCCTCGGGCGGGGCGCCGTCAAACATGGCGGCCGCACCGCGCGGCTGCAGGGTGTAGCCCATGGCGGCCCAGAACAGGGTGCTGTCGGCCCACTGGGCCAGCACACGGGCCAAGCCCGGGTGCGCCGCAGGATACAGCGCCGGCGTGGGCTGGAGTTGCTCGAGCACCTCGCAGATCAGGGATGTATCACAGTACACATCAGCGCCGATTTGCAAAAAAGGGGTTTTTCGGTAACCGCCGGTCAAGGCCAGCACATCTGGCTTGGGCATGATGGACGGAATGATCACCGACTTCCAGGCCAGTTGTTTGTAACCCAGCACCAGCCGGATTTTTTCTGAAAATGGCGAGCTTGGGTAATGGTGAAGAACGATGTCGGCCATGGGCAATGCTGGGTTAGTCTGCGGGGTTAGTCTGCGGGGTTCAGAGCAGCTTGACCAGCCGGCTGGTCAAAATCAAGGCCGGGGCAGCCAATGGCAGCGCAGCGTCGCGCACCTGGCCGTCTTGAAGAGGCGGCGTATCACGCACCACCAGTTTGAAGTCGCTCAGCCGAGCTTCGCCTACGGGGCGCTTGTCGAGCTGGATTTGTATGTTGCTGCGCATGGCGGTCCAAGTCAGTATGTTGAGAGGCTCGGCTCAGCCGCCAGTGAGCACGCTCACGCCGCCATCCACCGCCAGCCACTGGCCAGTGATGTGCTTGCCAGCATCAGAGGCAAACAGCAGGCACAGGCCCTTGAGGTCTTCATCATCACCCAGGCGCAGCAAGGGCGCATGCGAGGCCATCGCTTCATGACCAAAAGCATCAATCGCGCCCTGGCTGAGCTTGGTCGGGAAAAACCCCGGGCAGATGGCATTCACCGTGATGTTGTACTTGCCCCATTCGGCGCCCAAGGCCCGCGTGAAGTTGATGGCCGCCCCCTTGGAGGTGTTGTAGGCAATGGTGGTCATCGCCGGCGGGTTGCCACCCAGCCCGGCGATGGAGGCGATGTTGATGATGCGCCCACTGCGCCGCGCAATCATGCTTTGCTTGGCAATCGCCTGGCTGAGCAGGAAGTAGCCCCGTA
>BJGT01000186.1 GCA_014190675.1 Comamonadaceae bacterium
CACGGTGGAATGAGTTTCTTTTGACCTTTCTTGGGGTCAAAGCCAAACCATCTGCATTCCTTTGTATTCAAGTGAAGATCGAGACCAAGGCGCTTTCCTTGGTCTGTCTTGACCCTGCCCATCACACTGGGTCCAGCGCTGGCCGATTGGTCGGTGCGCTCTGGTCTGTTCAATCTTGAGAGGCGACTGCCTATTTCGGTCCTTGACCGGACAGAACATATTTTTGAAAATAGGCCTTAACTCGCCTCTATTTCTGCCGTTAAGAACTGGACGCCACCCCTGAAAAGCTTGCCCAAGCCCCAAGGTCTGGATTGACAGTGCCCAGCCCCTAACCCAGTGAGGCTCCCAAAATGCCGATCACACCGATAGACAAAAATCAGGCGCCGCGCGGCTACAGCGCCGACGATGCCGCCCAGGTGAGCCGTGTTGCCAGTATGCGGCCAGCGGCAGTGGTGGCGCAGGCGCCGGCCAACAGCAGCCAGGCGGCCTCGCCGGACGTGGTGAACCTGGTCGGGCAGTCTAAAAAAATCGAGGTCGGGGAGGGCGTGTACACCAGCCTGTCTGACCCCCTGCGCCGCGGCGCAGAAGCCAGCAGCCTCTCCGGCGACTGGGCCGTGCGCCGCCCGGCCCCCGAAAAGCCTGAGGAGCCGCCGCCCATTCCGCTCTCAAAAGTTCTGATGGACCAGTTTGCCGCTCTGTGGGCAGCCAGTGCCAGCGCGGTGCAGGTGCAAGTGCAGGTCAAAAACCAGCTTGAAGCCGGTTCGGCCAACCCCGGCGCTGCCCAGGGTCTGAGCACCACCGCCTTGCAAAGCATGGCCGCGGCGAGCGCTCGGGTGAACAAAAACGAAAAAATCTAGGTCGCTTGCGCCTTCAGGCTGAAAGCCGCCTGCGACCCCGCTGGCTGTGCTTGCAGCAGCCACTGGCTGTCATGAAAAGCCGCCAGCGCCGGCCGGTGCCCGATGGACACCAGGCCGCCCCCCTGCTCACCCACCAGCGCCAGCAGCCGTTGGTAGAGCAGGCTTTCGGTGGCCTCGTCTAGCGCGCTGGTGGCCTCGTCGGCAAACACCCATTGGGGTTTTTTCAGCAACACACGGGCAATCGCCAGGCGCTGCTGTTCGCCGCCAGACAGGGTTTGGCCCCAGGCCCGGGTTTGGTCAAGTTGCTCGGCCAGCGTCGCGAGTTCGGCCGCTGCCAGGGCCTGCCGCAGTTCGTCGTCGCTGTAGCGGGCAGCTGGTTCCGGATAGGCCAGGGCGTCACGCAGCGGCCCTTCTGGAAAATAGGGCCGCTGTGGGATGAACATGGTTTTCGCTGGACGCGCCAAGCTACCCTCGGCAAAGGGCCAAATACCCGCCAGCGTGCGAAACAGCGTTGACTTGCCGCTGCCCGAGGGCCCCTGCAGCAGCACCCGTGCGCCGGCTGCGGCATGCAGCGAGGTGTCGGCCAGCAGCAGCCGGCCGTTGGGCAGAGCCACCTGCAGGCCGGTGGCCTGCAGCTCGTCTGCCTCTTTGGGCAGCAGCCCCGGCTGGCTTTGGCCCAGGGCTGCAAACGAGGCCTCAAAGCTGGTCAGCCGGTCGGTCGTGGCGCGCCAACTCGCCAGGTTGCTGTAGCTCTCCACAAACCAGCTCAAGGCGCCCTGCACTTGGCCGAAAGCGCTCGATATTTGCATCAGCTCGCCGAGCTGTATGGCGCCGCTGAAAAAACGCGGCGCCGCCACCACAAAGGGAAATACCACTGCCGCCTGCCCAAAAAAACTGGTGAACCAGATCAGGTTTTTTTGCGCCTTGATCAGTTGCAGGTAGTTACCCACCACCTTTGAGAATTGCAGCTCGAGCTGCGAGCGCTCCACCGCCTCGCCCCGGTCCAGCGCAATCGACTCGCTGTACTCGCGCACCCGCACCAAACGATGCCGAAAATCTGCCTCCACCCGTTGCTGGACAAAATTGAGTTTGATTTGCGGGCGCCCGATGGCGTGGCTGATCGCGCTGCCGACGACGCAGTACAGCACCGCCATCCACACCATAAAGCCCGGGATGGTGTAGCTGCTGCCACCCAGCGCAAAGGCAAAGCCGCCTGACAGTGCCCACAAGATGCCGACAAAACTCGCCAGCGTGACCACGGCGTTGAGCAGGCCCATGCTGAGCGACACGGTGAAGCTGGTGAACAGGTTGATGTCTTCCTGGATGCGCTGGTCAGGGTTGTCTGGCGTGGCCTGGGTCGCTTCGGGCGCGCCCCCTGAGCGCGCCAGCTCGAGTCGGTAAAAGGCCTGGCCCGCCAGCCAGCGCTGCAGGTAGTGGTGGGTCATCCAGGCGCGCCAGCGCAGCTCGAGCAGCTGCGTGAGGTAAAACTTGTACACCGCCAAAACAATGAAGCCAAAGGCCAGCCAGGTGAAGCGCCCCAGCTGGGCCCAGAACACCGCCTGGTTTTTCTCCTGCAGTGCGTCGTAAAACAGCTTGTTCCAGTCGTTGAACAGCACCGCCATGTAAACCAGCCCCAGGTTCAGCGCCACGATGGCCGCCAGCAGGCCGCGTGCTTTCCATTTGTCTTGCGAGGCAAAGTAGGGCTGGGTCAGGGCCCAGGCGCGGCTGACAAAGGTCTTGAAGGCCTGGAACTTCTGGCTGGGTGTCATGGGCGGTTTCTCGCGGGTCGCTGTGGTGGCCGCAAGTATCCCTTGCTGTCACGGCTGGCAGTCACAGGGATTGGGGAGAGGTGGTTGGCGGGCTGCGGGGGCCGACTGCATGCCGCTGCTCGTGTCCTCCGCCCTGCGGGTAGCAGGGGGCCTTGGTTGGCGAGCTGCAGGGGCCGACGGCGTGTCGCTGCTCGTGTCCCTCCGCCCTGCGGGCTCCTTCCTTAACCTCGCTGCGACACGCCATCGGCCCCTGCAGCAGGCGAGGGGTTGGCGGACCGACTGCGCACCGACCACCGTGCCAGATCAGGGCGGTGGGGCGTTCGGCGCAGCGGCATCAAGAAGGAGCCCGCAGGGCGGGTGACAGCCGCGGAGCCGAATGCCGCGCCGCCCTGATCCAAGAAGACCAAGACGGGATAAGTCAAAAAACTAGCCGTTACGCACGCCGCTAGCCACATGGCCCGAGGGCACATGCCGCGCGGCGGATTCGATGTGCCCGGTCTGGTCGTCAAAAAAGAAGTCTGGCTCAAACTCGCGCAGGAACTCGCCCTTGGCCAGGCCACCTAAAAACATCGCCTCGTCGACCTCGATGTTCCAGTCCATCAGGGTGCGGATGGCGCGCTCATGGGCCGGGGCGCTGCGCGCTGTCACCAGCGCGGTGCGAATACGCATGGCCGGGGTGCCTTCGATCTGCAGGCGCTGCAGTGCGCTCAGCAGGGGCTTGAACGGCCCGGCCAGCAGCGGCTGCTGCGCCCGGTCGCTCTCGTGCTTTTGGAACGCGTCCAGACCCTGCGCCTGGTACACCCGCTCGGCCTCGTCGCTGAACAGCACCGCATCGCCGTCAAAGGCAATGCGTACCTCATTTGGGTGGGCCTGGCTGGCATGGGCGGAGTGGGGGTAGACCTGCGCTGCCGGCACACCGGCATCCAGCGCGGCGCGCACATCGCTGAGGTGGGTGCTCAGGAACAGGTTGGCATGCAGCGGCTTGAGGTAGCGCCAGGGCGGCTGGCCGCGGGTGAAGCTGCCGCGCTGGATCGGCAGGCCGTAGTGCTGGGCCGAGCGGAACACCCGCATGCCCGAGACCGGGTCATTACGCGACAAAATCACCACCTCCACCGGCTGGCTGCCGCTGCCGCCGGGCGGACCCTGGTTGAAGGCCAGCAACTTCTGCACCAGCGAAAACGCCACGCCGGGGCGGGCCGGCTGCTCCAGCCGCTGCAACTGCAGCGCCATATAGGCGCGGTCGTCGCCCTGCTCGAACACCTGGTTTTCCTGCTCAAAATCAAACAGGGCGCGTGATGAGATCGCCACCACCAGCTTGCCGTCCAGCGGGCTCGGGCCAGCCGGGCTCATGCTTGCAAAAACATGCGGTAGACCGGGTTGGCGGTTTCTTCCACATGGGGGTAGCCCAGCGTGGCGAGAAACTTGGCAAAGGCCTTGTCGTCGGCTTTGGGCACCTGCAGCCCAACCAGAATTCGGCCGTAATCGGCGCCCTGGTTGCGGTAATGGAACAGGCTGATGTTCCAGCCCGGGCGCATCAGGCTCAAAAACTTCATCAGCGCGCCGGGCCGCTCGGGGAACACAAAGCGCAGCAGCCGCTCGTCCTGCGCCAGTTTGGAGTGGCCGCCGACCATGTGGCGGATGTGCTCTTTGGCCAGTTCGTCGTGTGTCAGGTCCAGCGTGGCAAAGCCGTGCTTGGTGAAGTTGGTGGTGATCTTGGTCGACTCGCCCTTGCCCTGTGTGCTCAGGCCGACAAACACATGGGCCTGGGCCGAATCGCTGATGCGGTAATTGAATTCGGTCACATTGCGCGGCCCGCCAGGCAGGTTGCCGATCAGCTCGCAAAAACGCCGGAAACTGCCGCGCTCCTCGGGAATGGTCACCGCAAACAGCGCCTCGCGCTCCTCGCCCACCTCGGCCCGTTCGGCCACAAAGCGCAGCCGGTCAAAGTTCATGTTGGCGCCGCACAAAATCGCCGCATAGGTCTCGCCCCGGGTCTTGTGCTGGGCCACATACTGCTTGATCGCCGCTACTGCCAGCGCACCGGCCGGCTCCACGATGCTGCGGGTGTCCACAAACACGTCTTTGATGGCCGCGCACACCGCGTCGGTGTCCACCGCGATGAACTGGTCCACCAGGTCGCGCGTGATGCGAAAGGTCTCCTCGCCCACCAGCTTCACTGCGGTACCGTCCGAGAACAGCCCCACATCCGCCAGCGTGA
>BJGT01000187.1 GCA_014190675.1 Comamonadaceae bacterium
TGTGTCACGGTGACAGGTTCGCGTTTGGCCAGGTCCAAGATTGCGCCAATGCGGGCTTGCAGATCACGTGAAGCAACAATTTGCATGGTTAATCCTAATCATGGTAAACATAGCCAAAGTAGCTGCAAATTAATTGACTTGCAGAGCCTAAGCCATCGCTATGAACGCGGCGCCACCCTCATCACCAGCAACTGGGTCTACAAGCCGCGGGCCGCCATCTTCAACAACGACGCAGTCCTGACTGGGATATGCCATCAGCCAAAATGCGCGGCTGAAACATAGCTTCAAATGGGCAACCTAGAGCTTGTAGTGCATGCCGCCTACCACCATGCCGTCGTCGCTCGAGTCAATTTTGGCTCAGCCGTCACTTCGGCCGTAACCCTAGCCCCCCTCCCCTGCCCCCTAAAATCCCACCAAAGGATTACCCATGACACCAAGAAAAGGCATTATTTTGGCCGGCGGCTCTGGTACGCGGCTCTACCCGGTAACCAAGGCTGTGAGCAAGCAGCTGATGCCGGTGTACGACAAACCGATGGTTTACTACCCATTGAGCACCCTGATGCTGGCCGGCATCCGCGAGGTGCTGCTGATCTCCACCCCGCAAGACACGCCCCGCTTTACCGAACTCTTGGGCGACGGAAGCCAGTGGGGCATGCATATTTCTTATGCGGTGCAGCCCAGCCCGGATGGCCTGGCGCAGGCCTTCATCATCGGCCGCAGTTTTGTGGCTGGGCAGCCCAGCGCGCTGGTGCTGGGCGACAATATTTTTCATGGCCATGACCTGGTCAAGCAACTCACAAGTGCCAGCGCCCGCAGCACCGGGGCCACCGTGTTTGCCTACCATGTGAACGATCCCGAACGCTATGGCGTGGTGGCTTTTGACGCGCAGCAAAAAGCCGTAAGCATTGAAGAAAAGCCCCGCCAGCCGCAAAGCAACTACGCGGTCACCGGCCTGTATTTTTATGACCAGCAGGTGTGCGATATCGCGGCCAGCATTGCGCCCTCTGCCCGCGGCGAGCTGGAGATCACTGATGTCAACCGGCGCTACCTTGAGCGCGGGCAACTCAATGTCGAGATCATGGGCCGCGGTTATGCCTGGCTAGACACCGGCACCCATGACAGCTTGCTGGAGGCGGCCAGCTTTATTGCCACCTTGCAAAAACGCCAAGGCCTGCAGGTGGCCTGCCCAGAGGAGATTGCTTTTGGCCAGGGTTGGATTAACGCCACCCAACTGCAACAACTCGCAGCACCCCTGGCCAAAAACGGCTACGGCCGCTACCTGCTTGCCTTGCTGAAGTAGATTTTTAATTGGAATCTGACCCCAATTAATTTTGGTTGCGGATTTGGCTCCAGAGGGCGGCTTCGGTGCGGGTTAGGCTGTCTTTGGCTTTGGCTACTTCATCAAACTCGACTGGGTCAGTCAGCAGGGTGAGTTGGCGAATTTGGCCGAGCAGGTTTTTATAGTGCTCCACGGCCAGGTCTGGCTTGGCCGCGATGCTGTGAATTGGCATGGCAGTAAAGTCAGTCTTGGTATCTCGCTCATCCTGCACCTGTTTCAACAGCTGGTTGATTTCAGCTGCGCTCAAGTGAAGACGCTTGGCCTCTGCCCGGATAAACACCAATTCTTCCGCATCGATCTGCCCATCAGCCAAAATATCGTGCATTTTTGCCTTCAGTGCATTGCGCTCTTTAATCAGTTCATCACTGAAGGCCGAGGACAACAGCGCCGCAGGGATGGCAAAAATACCAATACCGATCAGGGCCAAAACAATCGTCATGACGCGGCCTGGCAGGGTTACCGGCGATATATCTCCGTAGCCAACCGAGGCCAGGGTAATGACCGCCCAGTAAATCGAATTGGGGATGTTGTCAAACTTGTCAGGCTGGGCCTCATGCTCAAACAGATAACCCAAGGATGCAGTCAGCATCACCAGCAACAGCATGATGAACCCTGCCGCTGCAATCACCGGCCATTCTCGGGCGATCACTCGGCTCAGGGTGGCTGTGGCGTCGCTGCCGCGGGTTAGCTTGAGCAGCCGAGCAAGCCGGAAAACCCGCAAAAACCGCAGGTCAATCAAATGATGCAAAAAGACTTCCAGAAAGAACGGCAGTATTGCCAAAAAGTCGACCACTGTAGAGGCCGTTTTAGCCTGTTTGAATCGCCCGCTCACCGCCCCTTTGAAGCCAGGCTCTTCCACGCAACAATACAGGCGCATGCAGTATTCCATGCTGAAGATAGCCACTGCCACAGCGTCAAGTATGACAAACTCGACATTCAAAATATAGGACACGCTGTGCACCGACTCCATCACCACGGCAAACACCGAAATCAGCACCCAAATACCAATAAAGGTCTGAAAGAAGTCGTGCATTTTCCCGCCGTAGGGGCTGGTAAACACCACGGCATGCATTTTTTGGCGGAAGCTACGACCTCGGTTTAAGCCAACAAACTCGTGGTATGCCGGCACAATGACTCGAAACAGTTTCAAAATACGCAGCAGCCGCAAGAACCTGAGCACCCGCAAATCAACCGGGATGAAGGCCTGAAGGTAAAACGGGGCTACGGCCAAAAAGTCAACGATGGCAAAGGGACTCGTCACATAGCTCAAACGCGGGTTTTTGCGATGCTGAAAATCTTCATCTTCGGGGGCCAGGTAAAAGCGAACGAAGTATTCGATGGTGAACACACCAACCGAGAAAATATCAAAGTAATGAAATAAATTCTTGTTCGCCTCATAGACCGCCGGCACATGCTCAAAAACCAGCGAAAACAGGTTGACAACGATCAAGATGCCAATCCATTTGTCAATACCTTTTTGGTAGTTGCCAGGAATATGCGGATCAAGCAACCAAGCGTACAACCATTTGCGCATTGGTAACTGGTTAGATATATTTGCCTCTGTTTTAACTTCAAGAATATCTTCAACAGCCAGGTCTTGCAGCGAAACGCCTACTTTTTTATTCATGTCATGCCTCAGAATTCAATTTCGTTGATTTTGATGGGGTAGGCGCCCTTGTCGCAGACGGTCACCACTATTTTTATTTTTTCTGAGATCGAGTCGTCTTTGACCAAATCAGACTTGACGGTTGGCACCGCTGAACCCGCTGGGGTTGACATGATCTTGTCTAAATCGATGGCGCCCACCAAACTGCGGTCGGCTGCGGTGCACTCGGTAACAAGCTTGGGTAAGCCGCCCAAAAACGGGTTGCTCAGTTTCCCGAGTTCCGTCTTGGCCATCATTTCCTCCAAGCAGCCCCCCCATGTGGACTTGGCGGCTGGCGCCGGCGGTGGGCTCGAAGCTGTTGCGGCTGAAGCGGCATCAGCGCTGGCGCTGGGCACTACCTGGATGCCAGGCCCCGGTTCAGCAGGGCCCTGGCCAGCGCAAGCGCTGTATTGGTAGCCGGGCTTGAAGCGGTCCTCACTGGCGGCCTTGAGCCAAGCCACCCAAGCTTCGCCGTTTTGCTTGGCTGATTCGGTTTTGAGTGCCTCGCCGCGAGTGAAGAGGCCCAGCCAGCACACAGCGCCAAACATGAAGACCATAAACAAACAAAAAAAGCCATCGGCGATCGTGAAGCTGGGCCCCTGGGCCTGATGCTGGGGATCGCCGGGTTGGGGGGATACCGAAAGGGGGGGAACAGCGCTGGCCGCAGCCGGTGTTTGACTCATGGGGGTACCTTCCTGGCGGGGTGCATCAAGCGCACTGACCCACCTGCTGTCATGCAAAGTCGCATCTCCCTGAATCGGACGCGTATTTTAAACCTTTAATTTTTGTGCCCCACAAGGCGCTGTTTTGCCGCATGGTGCCTATGCCCACCCCGCAAACCAAGAGCCCGGAAGCCATGGATCTCGTCCTCCACGGAGATTGCAGGTGGCGCGAACCTGAGAAGCTGGGACGGGATGGGGTGTCAGAAAAAATCTGACAGACGCTATCGCCAGCGGCTGACACAAGTTTCTATTGGCGCTGCTTACAGTGAAGTCACGCCGTCATCCAATGTTATGACGGTTTCAAACCCATCCCAATCAATTGACTGAAAAGGCGCTCATCATGTTGAACAGCAAGACCAATCTGCCAACTCAAACAGCCACCGCCCATGCCGGAGCGGCCTCAGCCTATGGCCTGGCTGGCCCTGATCCCGCACCCACGGCCGAGGAACTGCTGCCCTTCACCCTGCGGGTGGTGCGCAGCCAGCAGAGCCTGGAGAAGGCGGTGCATATCCGTCATGCGGCCTACGCAAGGCATCTGCCCGAGTTTGCCCAAACCCTCAGAGAACCAGAGCCTGCAGACTTCGCACCCGGCGTGGTGTTGCTGCTGGCCGAGTCCAAACTTGACGGCTCGGCCTTGGGCACCATGCGACTCCAAAGCAACGAATTCCGGCCCCTGGCCTTGGAGCAGTCGCTTGATTTGCCCGACTGGCTCAGGACCAAAAGACTCGCCGAAGCGACCCGCCTGGCGGTGACCGCGGACCGACTAGGGCGACTCGTGAAAACAGTGTTGTTTAAAAGCTACTTCCAGCACTGCCAAATCACCGGTGTCGATTGGATGGTGATCGCAGGCCGCGAGCCGATTGACCGCATGTACGACCGCCTACTGTTTGAAGATGTCTTTCCAGGCCGGGGCTTCATCCCTTGTCGTCACATCGGCAACCTGCCGCACCGGGCGATGGCATTTCACATTGCCTCGGCGCAGGAGCGCTGGGCCAGGGCCAACCACCCCCTGTTCGACTTTGTTTTCAGCACGGCGCATCCGGACATCAAACTCGGCGGCCCTTTGAAAACACCAGACCGG
>BJGT01000188.1 GCA_014190675.1 Comamonadaceae bacterium
CAGCCGCCCAAGGCCATAGCGCTGCCCACTACAACCTGGGCGTGCTGCATGCCCATGACGGCCTCGCACCCGAGGCCTTGCCGGCAGACTTTGCCAAAGCGCTGGGGCATTACCGCTCGGCTGCGGCTCTGGGCCATGCCCAGGCCCAGTACAACCTGGGCAGCATGAGCGCCAAGGGCTGGGGCACGCCCCAGGATTACGCCGAAGCCCTGCAGTGGTACCAGCTGGCCGCCGACCAGGGTCTGGCAGCGGCACAGTTTCAGCTCGGCGCCATGTACCAGGCCGGCCAGGGCGTGGCGCAATCCGCTGCGCAGGCCAGTGAGTGGTTTGCGCTTGCGGCCGCCCAGGGCCATGCCATGGCCCTGTGCAATTTAGGTGGCCTGTACCAGGCCGGCGAAGGCTTGGAGCCAGACCAAGCGCAGGCCCGCCAGTATTACCAACAAGCCGCTGCGCAAGGCGATGCGTTGGCCCAGTTCAACCTCGGGCTGATGTGTCTGCAAGGCCAGGGCGGGCCAGCAGACTCGGCACAGGCCGCCCAGTGGTTTGAGCAGTCTGCCCGGCAAGGGATGGCGTTGGGCCAGTTCAACCTCGCCGTGGCGCTGGGCCAGGACTCGGCAGCTGACCCCGCCTTGGTACAACACTGGCTGCAGGCTGCGGCTGACCAGCAGCAGAGCGACGCCCTGTTCAATCTGGCGCTCGCCCAGGCCGCACTGGGCAGCCATGCCCTGCCAGCGGCGCAAACGCTGTACCAAGCCAGCGCTGACCTGGGCAACCCGTCTGCTTTGCACAACCTGGGCGTGATGCATGCGCTGGGCCAGGGCACGGCGCAGGATTTGGCCCAAGCGGCCCAGTGCTACCGAATGGCCGCCGACCTGGGCGACGCCGCCGCTCAATATGCTTTTGCAGTCATGCTCAGCGCTGGCCAGGGCATACCAGCAGACCCGGTGATGGCGCTGCGCCTGTTTGAGCGCGCCGCGGCACAGGGCCATGTTGGCGCCCAATACCGGCTCTCGCTGCTGCAAACCAAGGAAACCGATGCAGCGCCCGATTACGCCCAACGCCTGGCCGCTTACCAACGCGCCGCAGAGCAACACGACCATGAGGCCGAGTTCAACCTCGGCCTGATGTATGCAATGGGCCAGGGCACCGCCCCAGACGCCGCGCTGGCCGAACAGTGGTACCGCCGAGCGGCCACGGCAGGTGTTGGCGCAGCGCAGCACAACCTGGCTGTGCTGTGCGCCAACCGCCAACTGCCGGGCTTGGAGCCCGAGGAGGCGCTGCACTGGTACCAGCAGTCTGCCGCGCAAAACCAGGCCGCTTCCTGGTACGGCCTGGGCCTGCTGGCCAGCCAGGGCCGGGGCCAGGCCGCTGATCTGGCGCAAGCCCGCCTGCATTTCGGCAATGCTGCAGACCTGGGCCATGCCCGGGCCCAATTCAACCTTGCCTGCCTGCTGCTTGAAACTCAAGGCGGCGCGCCAGACCCCCAACAAGCGCTCAGCCTGCTGCAACAAGCAGCGCAGCAAAACGACGCTGCCGCCCTCTACACCCTGGGGCGTCTGCATGTGGTCGGCGAGTGGGTCGCCCAAGACGAGGTCCAGGCTCTGGCCTTTTATGCCCGGGCCGCCGCCCTGGGCGACCCGGCCGCCCGCTTTAACCTGGGCTATATGCATGCCCATGCCCAAGGCACGGTACAAAACTACGCGGTGGCACTGCAGTGGTACCGAGCCGCCGCCGGCCAGGAACCCACCAGCCCGGGCCTAGCCCCACCCAGAGCAGCGGGGCTGCGCTCAAACAACCCAAACCCAAACTCGAACCAAGACCTGCGGCAAGCGGCCTGACCCCCTTTGCCCCGTGGTCCCCGCACCCTTGGGCGGGATACAACACTCAAGTTTGGGTCCCTCGTGACGAATCCTAAAGAGACTTTGTAAGGACTCCTCCCATGAAAACTCTACTCATCTTGGCTGCAGGCAGCATGGCGCTGTTGTCCGGCTGTAGCCTGACGCCCCTGAACTCCAGCTCAGCCGTGTCTTTGGCAGAGGTGTTCTCACCCAGCAAAACCACGCCCAAAGACACTGCCAGCCTGAGCATTCCGGCACCGGCTGAAAAACCTGCAACCACGGTCACCCTGGTCGAGCGGCGCGAAAGCCTGACCGCCACCGGCTATGCGGTGATCAGCATACAAAACCACCGCTTGCCAGCGCAGCAGCGTTTGCTGGCCATCCGCGCCGCCAAGCTCGACGCCTACCGCTCGCTCACCGAGCAAGTCTATGGCTTGAAAGTTGACGCCACCGCCACCGTGGCCGACATGGTGGTGCAAAACGACACCTTTCGCAGCCGGGTTGAAGGCGTGATTCACGGCGCCACTCTGGTCAGCATCACCCCAACCGGTGATGACACCTATGAAACCACCCTCTCTCTGGACCGTGCGGTGGTGCAAGACCTCCGGGCACTGTATTTGGGGCAGTTGGTAGCCAAAATCAGGTAGGCCGCATGGCACGGGTGCAATCCATGAAACCGCTGCGCCGCCTGCCCGCTCAGCTCTGGGCTGTGGGCCTTGCAGGCCTGTTTGCCAGCGGCTGCGCGCTGGCAGACCCGGCTCGCACCCTGTCCTCAGACGACAAACTCGCCGCCATCCGGCAGGGTCTGGTGCAGGCTGCGCTGGAGGGGCCCACCGAGGTTCAGGCCACCCAGTGGATAGACGCCCAGGGCGTGCTGCGCGAAAGCAGCGCATTCCGCAGCGGCATGCAGGTGCGTGGTGTGCGGGTTACCGCTTATGGCCAAGACAGCCAAGGCCAGCCCAACGCCACCCTGCAGTGGCAATCTGTGCAGGCGAGTGATATCAAAAGCGGGCTGGCGGCCGGCCGTGAGCCGGCCCGGGCCTGCAAATTGAGCAGCGCTTCGCGGCTGCAACATGTGGCTTCAATCCATTGGATAGAGGGCAGTGCTTGGGCTGCCGAGGCCCGCCCACTGCTGCGCAATTTGCGCGGCCTGCTGCTCACCGAGCTCGGCCAGGCCAGCGCCTCGTCCACCGTGTGGCGCCTGGCACAAGCCGATCCCAGCACCGAGCGCACCGCTTATGCCCAGGCCCTGCTAGCCCGCTCGGACGACGACATTCCCTGGCAAATCAGCTTCGTCCTGGAGCCTATTCCAGTGGTCGCGCCCGTGATTCCATTTGGCGGCACACCCCAAGCGTCCTATCCGTTCAAAGCCCAGCTCGCCATGACCCTGAGCGCCAATGGCCTGGGCAAAGCCCTGCTCCAGCTCAGCGCACCGCTGAGTCTGGAAATCAATGTCAGCAACTGGCAGCCCGCCAGCCTGACTGAGGCCTCCCAGGCACAAATTTCCCGGCAGGCCCAAGGCTGGGCCCGCCAGCTTGAGGCGGCCCTGAGCTGCCAGCCGGTGGTGGCTAAAGTGACCCAGGCCATGGGCAGCCAAATCCGCATCAACGCTGGCGCTGCCGCTGGCCTGCGCATTGGCGATGAATGGCTGCTGGCTGATGGCCAAAAAATACCCGAACGGGTGCTCGAGGCCAGCCTGTCTGCGCACACCGTGTTGGCCCGGGTCACGGCCCTGAATGAACACCATGCGCAACTCACCCCGGTGGCCGGCAGCAAAGCGGCAGTTCGCCAGCATTGGCTGGCCTGGAGCGCAGAGGCTTCGCCATGACACACCAGGAGCCCCACCATGACGCAAATTGACACCCCTGCCCGGGCATTTGGCCGGGCCACAGCCCTGATTTGCCTGCTTGCCGCTGTCCACGCACACGGCGCTCAACCGGCACCGGCACCGGCCGCACCTGCTGCGGCTTCAATGGCGCATTCAGCCCCTGCACCGGCCGCACCCTCGCTGCCGCCGGGCAGCTACAAGCCCAAGCCAGGCGAATCACTGGACGCGGTCATCACCAAAACCCTCGGCGACAGCCCGCTCAAGCTTGCAGTGCTGCGCGCGGCATTTATTCAGCAAAACCCGGCCGCTTTTGTTGAAGGAAAAGCGCCCCTGCTGCGCAAGGGCGCGGTACTCATGGTGCCAGACCACAATGCCCTGCTGCTCAGCCTGATGCCGCCAGCCCCAGCCCCAGTAGCCGCCATGGAGAGCCAAGCCGCGCCATCGCCAGACGACGACCGCAAGCGCTGGGTCAAATACCCGTGATCCCGGTCACAGAGAGTGCTTCGCCAACCCGCTTTGCACCGCTGTTTCCACAAGGGCCACTGTCCCTGCCGCTGGTTGAGGCATTAACTGCCCGGGCGCTCAACCTCAAAGACGGCCAGGTCATCCAGGGCACGGTGCAGTCGCAAGGCGAACAACTCGCACTCATGCTGCGCGGCCGGCTCATCGGCGTGCCCAACCGGTCCGACTGGGAGGTCGGCCGGCGCATGAGCTTTGTCACCCAGCTCAACCCGGACGGCAGCATCACCCTCTATGCGCTGTCTGACACCACCCCGCCCAACCCGACACCCGCACCCAAGGCAGCGCTCAGCCCAAGCCTGGCTGATGTGCGAATTGTGGACAACCCCAACACACCAGGCTTTGCCCTGGCCCGCTCGCCTGGCTCCGATGGCGGTTTTTCCCGACTGGCCAGCCTGCTGTACCGCCAGCCCGGCCTGCATGAGCTGCAGCAGTTGCTGCTACCGGGCGCACTGGACGCGCTGCTGGCCAAGGTTGGCGCCGAGCACCCCGAATTGCAGGTCCGCTGGCGCGCCATGCGCCTGATCCAAAGCCAGACTATCGCGCCAGACGCGATCCGCCTGGCTGTGGCCACCGCCA
>BJGT01000189.1 GCA_014190675.1 Comamonadaceae bacterium
TCGGCCAGGGTGAAGGCCAACTCCAGCGCCTGGTTGGCGCCGGCCTCCTGCATGTGGTAGCCCGAGATCGAAATCGAGTTGAACCGTGGCATGTTGCGCGCGGTGTAGGCAATGATGTCGCCAACAATGCGCATCGAGGCTGCTGGCGGATAAATATAGGTGTTGCGCACCATGAACTCTTTAAGGATGTCGTTCTGGATCGTGCCAGAGAGCTGCGCCTGGCTCACGCCCTGCTCCTCAGCCGCCACCACATAGCCAGCCAGCACCGGCAGCACGGCGCCGTTCATGGTCATCGACACACTCACCCGCTCGAGCGGGATCTGGTCAAACAGTATTTTCATGTCTTCCACCGAGTCGATGGCCACGCCAGCCTTGCCCACATCGCCGGTTACGCGCGGGTGGTCGCTGTCGTAACCACGGTGGGTGGCCAGATCAAAGGCCACGCTAACCCCCTGAGCGCCGCCGGCCAGCGCCTTGCGGTAAAACGCATTCGACTCCTCGGCCGTAGAAAAACCGGCGTATTGCCGAATCGTCCAGGGCCGCACCGCGTACATGCTGGCCTGCGGCCCACGCAAGTAGGGCTCAAAACCCGGCAGTGTGTCGGTGTACGGCAAGTCAGCCGTATCAGCCGCGGTGTACAAAGGCTTGACGGTGATGCCATCCGGAGTGAGCCAGTGCAGGGCCTCGATCTGCCCGCCCGGCGCTGACTTGGACGCGGTCTGGGCCCATTGCGCAAGGCTGGGAATCTGAAATTCATCTGGCTTGGACGGCATCATGCACCTGAGTTTACTTGATTTTTATTATTTATAATTATTTATTCAATATCTGATCGCCAGCTTACAATCAACACCATGTCAGCA
The DNA here is from genome assembly GCA_014190675.1 of Comamonadaceae bacterium. GTDB lineage: Bacteria > Pseudomonadota > Gammaproteobacteria > Burkholderiales > Burkholderiaceae_C > Rhodoferax. The sequence goes on from BJGT01000189.1 coordinate 861, forward strand.
CTGTCTTTGTCACCCCGCGCACTTTACGAAGAGGTGGCGGAATTATTACGCCAGCGTATCTTCGCGCGCGAGCTCCCGCCCGGCAGCTGGATCGACGAACTGAAAATCGCCGAGGCCTATGGCATCAGCCGCACCCCGCTGCGCGAAGCGCTCAAGGTACTCGCCACCGAGGGACTTGTCACCATGAAGGTGCGCCGAGGCGCCTACGTCACCGAGGTCTCTGAGCGTGACCTCGCAGACGTCTACCACCTGCTGGGCCTGCTTGAGTCAGACGCAGCCGCCGCCGTAGCAGAGTGGGCCACGCCCGCCCAATTGCTCGAACTCCAGGCCTTGCACGCAGAGCTCGAGGCCTATGGCCTGCCCGAGCAAGCCGACAGAGATCGCTTTTTCGACGTCAATGAACGCTTCCACATGTGCCTGCTCGACCTCGCCGACAACCGCTGGCGCAGGCAAATGGTGCTTGACCTGCGCAAGGTCATGAAGCTCAACCGCCACAACTCCCTGCTCAAAACCGGCCGGATTCAGGAGTCACTGGCAGAGCACCGCGCCCTGATGGCCGCCCTCGCCGCCCAAGACCCCGAAACCACCCGCCAGCGCATGCAGCAGCATTTCAAAAACGGGCTCGAAGCTACTGGCTGAGCGGCCTGCTTGGGTAAGCCGGTCAACCTTGCATCGCGGCCAACAGCATCTCGTGTGGCAAGGCGTACACGGTACGGCCGTCTCGGCCCGTCATGGTTTGGGCGGCGCACAGGGCGTTCAAAATAGCTTCCTCGGTGGCCTCGGCAGCAGCCAAAAAAAGTGAGGACATGGCGCTTGGCGCAAGCATCTGCACCGCGCTGACCGCGTCAGCTTGTCGAATCCGGTTGGCCGTGGAGAAGGCAATAAACAAATCACCGCTGCCATTGGCGCCGTGCCCACCCACCCAGGCCAGGCCAGTGGTGGCGCGGCGGGCCAGGCGCTGGCATTGAATCGGCAACAGCGGCGCATCGGTGGCGAGCACCACAATAATCGATCCGGCCTCACGCGGCATGGTGCGGTGGCTGGGCACACGATCTGGCCCAATAGTGCGCCCAACCGGCACACCGTCCACCCGCAAATGGCTGCGCGAGCCGTAATTGGCCTGCACCAGCGCGCCCACCGTGTAGGTGGCGCCCGCTTCCACCACTTGTCGCGAGGCGGTACCCGTTCCGCCCTTGAACTCATGGCAAATCATGCCGGTGCCACCGCCCACGTTGCCCTCGGCGATGGGTCCGGAGGTGGCGCTGTCGAGGGCCGCCAGAGCCAGCGCAGTGCTGACCGGAAAACGCTCGCTCTCAGACAACCAGCCGTCATAGGTTTCTGCGGCCACCGGCAGATGAAAGGGCTGAGTCGCTCCCTCGCGAACCGCCAAGGCGCAAATCGCATCGCGAACCAGACCCGTCGAATAGGTGTTGGTGATACAAATCGGCGCACCCAACAGCCCCTGTTCGGCAAGCCAGGCCATACCCGTCATCTCGCCGCAGCCATTGAAGCTGTGCACACCTGCAAAACAATACTCACCCCAAAGCTCGGGGCCCCGCGGCCACACCGCTGTCACACCGGTGCGCACCACGTAGGGGGTGTTTTGCACTAGGCTGGCATAGCCCACCCGTACGCCCGGCACGTCGGTGATGGCGTTCCAGAGACCGGTAGGCAGCGTGCCGGTGGTGATGCCCAAATCACGCAGGCGTTTGGCGGGCAGCGGCTTATTCATTCACCGATATTAGTCGCCGGCCAAGAGCCGAGTTGCAAGGCCAGGTTTGGCCCAGACTCCGCGCGTCGTGCAAAATGCAGCCGTGCGATCATGCATTCAGGCTGGAGATGGGTTCCACAGACCAGCGAGACAGGCAGACCCAAGCCAATGACACTCAGCAAAAGCCGACTTTCAAACTTAGTGCAGATAGCCTGTGCCGCCAGCTTTTTGACCACACCAGCATGGGCCTGGAATCCGTTTGTCAGGACAAAGTCTTTCCAAGAGGTAGAACTGTCAGCCGCCGAGTGGCAGAAGGTTGAATTGAGGGCCGGCTGGGCCGCCGACTCTGATAACAACCTGCTTATTGAGATCGGCAACCGGCTGCCCGGCCCGCTGGCCTGCCATGGTGCGATGGTTACCCTGCAAAGCGGCGACATCATTCGGCGGGCCTTCACCCCCTACCTCTACATTCCCCCTGCCGCGACCAAGCAAGCCAGCGTCAATGGCGTCAAAAAAGGCCTCATGAAAGCCTACGCCTTGACCTGCAGCTGCTGGAAAAAAGAAGGCGAGACGGCTTGCGTTGACCCTGGGAAAAAATGAAACACGGGCAGGCAAGTCAGCGGCATCAGACCGGGCAGCCCACGGCAACTGACGCAGCGCTTGGCGGTAGCCGAGCATGAGCACCGCGGTGCTCTCCAGCCCAGACCTCAGGCGCCTGCTGGTGGTGGGCTTTGTCGCCTCCACTGTGCGCTGGCTGGAGATGCTGGCGGCCGCCCTCTTTGCCTACCGGGTGACGGAGTCGGCCTTTGTGGTGGCCATGCTGGGCATGTTGCGCCTGCTGCCCATGGGCCTGTTTGGTGCCTTCATCGGCGGCGCGGCTGACCGCTTCGCGCTGCGCAGCGTGCTCGTGCTGATGGTCGCCTGCTCCACGCTCGGCACTCTGTTGCTTGCTGTTTTGGCGAGCCTTGATGCGCTGGCGGTTTGGCATTTGGGGGTGGCAGCCTTTGTCAACGGCGTCTGCTGGGCCGCCGATAACCCGGTGCGCCGCATGATGATAGGTATCGCGGTGGGTGCCGAGCGCATGCGCTCGGCACTTTCTTATGACGTGGCCTCCAACAATGTCAGCCGTATCCTGGGGCCAATGCTGGCGGGCCTGCTGCTGTCCCACTACGGCGTTGCGAGTGTGTTTTGGCTCAGTGCAGTGCTGTTTGCCCTTGGCCTGGTAGCGGCCCTGCAAACCTCGCAGGGCAAGGTCAGCATACTGCCCAACCACACCAACTTGGTGACCAGCATTACCGAGGTTTTGGTTTGGCTGCGAGGTGACCCGCGCCTGCTTGGTGTGCTGGTGATCACCGTGATCTTCAATGTCTTTGGCTGGCCCTGCACCAGCATGGTTCCGGTGATCGGCACTGATTTTTTCCGCCTCAGCCCGCGCGATGTCGGCCTGCTGGCGTCTTGCGAGGGCGTTGGTGGTCTGGTCGGCGCCCTGCTGCTTGCACGCTCGGCCGCCACGGCTTACGGACGCATCTATGTGGGCGCAGTCACCACTTATTTTGTAACCATGGCTGCCTTCGCCTGTGCGCCGCTGGCGCAGTGGGCGGCGGTCGCATTGCTGCTCAATGGCGCTGGAGCAGTTGGTTTTTCGGTCATGCAGGCCACACTGATCTACCGTGACTCGCCAGTCGAAATGCGCGCCCGCTTGCTGGGGGTGTTGACGGTCTGCATCGGCACCGGACCCATCGGGTTCACCTACCTGGGCCTGCTGGCCGAAGCACTGACGCCACGCGTGGCCACCGCCGCGCTAGCGGCGCAGGGCGCATTGGCGCTTCTACTCACCTGGCGCTACTGGGCACCGGTGGTGAGACCTGCTCCGTTCCGCTCGGGCTGAAGCCGCCCCTCAGGCCTGGACGCGGAACATCAACCTTCAAACACCGATCGATTGTTCTTGATCGCCAGCGTTTCAAAATAGGGCTTGAATGAGGCCTCGTTCATTCCAAAAGCCGCCAAGGCGCGATGAAACAAGCGCTGCTCCGCATCGTCAGCACGGCCGTCAGACAGCAATGAGTCGGCCATGTTGATCAGCAAACAAAGTTTTTGTGCCGGATTCAAGACCGCAGGCGCGTCGGCCAAGAACTGGTCTAGCTTCATGGTGCGCACATATTTAACAGCCGAGTTGATTAACTCATCGTCGC
>BJGT01000190.1 GCA_014190675.1 Comamonadaceae bacterium
ATTGTCTAGCAGGGCGCGAACGATCTCGCGGCTGCGCGCAGGTGCAAAGCGCCAGTCGGTGCTGAAACTGACCAGCAAAAATTTGGCCTGCGCCCGGGCCAGGGCCAGGCTGAGGTCGCCGCCATAGTTCCTGGCGGGATCAAAGTAATCTAGCGCCCGGGTGATCAACAGGTAGGTGTTGGCGTCAAAATAATCGGCAAACTTGTCGCCCTGGTAACGCAGATAACTCTCTATCTGAAACTCCACCTCTTGGGTGGAATATTTGTAGTCGCCCATCGCCGCATCGCGCAACTGACGGCCAAACTTTTCGTTCATGACGTCGTCACTGAGGTAGGTGATGTGACCGATCATGCGGGCAATGCGCAGGCCGCGTTTGGGCAGGACGCCGTGGGCATAGAAATGGCCCGCATGAAAATCGGGGTCAGTGACGATGGCACGGCGCGCGACCTCGTTGAAAGCAATGTTTTCTGCCGTCAGGTTGGGTGCGCTCGCCACCACCACTGCATGGCGCACGCGCTCTGGGTACTGCAGCGCCCAGCCCAGGGCCTGCATGCCCCCCAGCGAGCCGCCCATCACCGCCGCCAGGGTGCGTATGCCCAGCACATCCAGCAACCGGGCCTGCGCGTCGACCCAGTCCTCCACCGTGACCACCGGGAAATCGGCGCCATAAACCCGCCCGGTATCGGGGTTGATGTGCATTGGGCCAGTTGAACCGAAGCAGGAACCCAAGTTGTTCACGCCGATGACAAAGAACCGCTCAGTGTCGACTGCCTTGCCCGGCCCGATCATGCTGTGCCACCAGCCCTGAGACTTGTCCTGCCCGGCATACACCCCGGCCACATGGTGCGAGGCATTGAGCGCATGGCACACCAGCACTGCGTTGGAGCGGGTGGCATTGAGCGCACCGTAAGTCTCAAAACTCAAGTCGTAGCCACGGATGCTGGCGCCGCTCTGCAAGGGCAGCGCGGCGGCAAAATGCATGGACTGGGGTGTGGCTAGCAACATAAAAAACCCGGCAGCGCTAAAAGCGGAGCCGGGTGACCTGGTGGGGTGGCGGAAGCCGTCTTTAGCTGTATTTCGAAGCTCCTTGGCTTCGGCGCCCGCAATCCTGATTCAAATCGGCGCTGGTTTAAGTATAAATCGGCTCAAGCCCAACCCAGCAGGGCCGCCAGACCCAAAGCCAGGAAGATCAGCGCCGACACCAGGTGCACCAGTCGAATCGGCACCAACCGCGTCATGCGCTCACCCAACCAGACCACCGGGGCATTGGCCAACATCATGCCCAATGTGGTGCCTGCCACTACCCACAGGTAGGCGTGGTACTGCGCCGCCAGCATGACGGTGGCGATCTGGGTCTTGTCGCCCATCTCGGCCAGAAAAAACGCCACGGCCGTGGTGCCGAATACGCCAAAGCGGGGCGCACCGCCGGTGTCGGTCTCTGCGATCTTGTCCGGAATCAGCATCCAAATTGCCATGGCGACAAAGGAGCCGCCCAGCACCCAACGCAAAACCTGCGGCCCCAGCCAGGTGGTAACCCAGGCTCCCAGGGCACCGGCCAGCGCGTGGTTGGCCAGCGTGGCCACCAGAATCGCCAGCACGATAGGCCAGGGCTTGCGAAAGCGGGCCGCCAGAATCAGCGCCAACAACTGCGTCTTGTCGCCCATTTCAGCCAGCGCGACGATACCGGCTGAGACCAAAAATGCTTCCATAGCTGGCATATTACCCAGGCTGCAAACCTAGGTCACCTGCGATTTGCAGAACATGCTCGGCACCGCCATGGCTTGGGCCACGCCAAAAAAACCGGGTCAATACCCCGATCAAGGCCCCGGCTGATTTCATGGGCTAAAAACCAGGACATGCGCCAAAACTGGTATTTTCATCAAGATTTAATCAAAATAAGTCTTTACAGCACCAAATTGGCGTATAGTTGAGCGGTATTGTCAGCTAAAAATCCGGCAATATATGTTTGCGGTGAATAGTCAGTTTCGCGTCTGCTCTAAGTTTTATTGGTTTGTTGATTGCGGTTTTGCACTCCATCGCGTTTTGAGTTCTTTTGAGGAGTCCTTTCATGGGCAACAAACTTTACGTGGGCAATCTGCCCTATTCTTTCCGTGATGAAGACCTGCAGCAAGCCTTTGCAGCACATGGCACTGTCAGCAGCGCCAAGGTCATGATGGAACGCGACACCGGCCGCTCCAAGGGCTTTGGTTTCGTCGAAATGGGCAGTGATGCCGAAGCACAGGCAGCCATCAGTGGCATGAACGGCCAACAATACGGCGGCCGTGGTCTGGTTGTCAATGAGGCTCGTCCCATGGAGGCACGCCCGCCCCGTAGCGGTGGCTTTGGCGGGGGCGGCGGCGGAACTGGCGGCGGCGGTTACGGCGGCGGCGGTGGCGGTGGCGGGGGAAGCCGCAGCGGAGGAGGCGGCTATGGCGGTGGCGGCAGCAGTGGCGGCGGTGGCGGCAGCCGGAGCGGCGGCGGTGGCGGCTACGGCGGCGGTGGCGGTGGCCGCAGCAGCTACTGAGACACAAACGGTTCAAACGCTGCTACAAACGCGCGTTCAAACCACCAAGGGCCCTCTGGGCCCTTTTTCATGCGCGCAAGGCGCTCTGCCTTTTGCAGCCCATTTGCTTGGCTGTGCTAGTTTTTTGATGTCTCTGGGTACAGTGTCCCGCGCACTCGGCCGCTGAGGATCAGCACCCCAGGCAGCCGATCCATGTCCATCTCATCGGCCGAAAACTCGTTGCGGCCGTGGCTTAGTTGTACCGCCTGGGTAGAGGTGACGCGCTCGGTCTTGATGAAGGCGTGCAAAGACTCCCCGCGAAATTCCAGCCTGGCATGCACCTGACCATGCTGATCAGCAAACTGCTCGCGCACCACGCGGGCGTCTTGAAAAAGCTGCAGCTCCGTGGCGTCTCCCCGGGTCAAGGCGCGCCCGGCGGTAGCCACTGTGGCACGCCCCGCCTCATCGAAAGACCGGATGAGCACCCGGTCGATCTCCAAGGTGTCAGTGTCGGGAAAATGGCGAGCCTCAGCCCCCTGCACTTCACTCTTGAGGCGCCCACTGGCATCGTAATTGCGCAGCGCAAACTGTCTCATCACGTAATCCGGTTCATGCCGTGGGGGAGCCGTCACCCCGGGAAGTGGCAGCACTGGCGTGCCGCGCACCAGCCACCAAGAACCCAGGGCCAGCGCTGCCATGAGCAGTGTGGGCAGGTAGAGCGTCAGGCGCTCCCAGAGCCGGCTCAGTCTGTGCATCATTTGGCGCTCTGGGCCAGCAGCCCCGCATAGTGGCCAGCCGCCTGCAGCAGCAGGTCGCAAAATTCTCGAACAGCGCCAGCGCCACCCGCCGCTTGAGTGACATGATGGGCCATGGACCGCACCTCAAGATGGGCATTGGCCGGCGCGCAGGCAAAAGCGGCGCGGCTCATCAAAGCCAAGTCGGGCCAGTCGTCTCCCATGGCGGCAGCCTGTTCCCAGCTCAGGCCGAGCATCTGCAGCATGTTCTCCGCGGCCGGACGTTTGTTCTCCAGGCCCAGCGCCAAGTGCGAGATACCCAGCGCCTGCAGGCGCTGGCGTAGCGCTTTGGAATCACGCCCGCTGATCACCGCTGACGTGATGCCTGCGCTTTGCAAAAGCTTCAGGCCATAGCCGTCCAGGGCATTGAAGCGCTTGATCGTCTCACCCTCTTCTGTAAAGTGCAGGCCACCGTCGGTCAAAACACCATCGACATCAAAAAAAACCAGGCGCACGCCCCGGGCCTTGAGCAGCAGATCTGGGGGAAAGTTGAGCGCAGGCAGCAGCATCAGATCACTTTGGCTCGCATCAGATCGTTGCTGTTGACTGCGCCACACAGCAGGCCTTTCGCATCGATCACCAGCACGCTGGTGATGCGCCGCAGCTCCATCAATTCAGCCGCTTCGACCGCTAGCGCAGACAGCGCAATGGTGCTGGGTTTGCGGTGCATGACATCAGCCGCGCAAAGTTGGCGCAGGTCCTGGCCTTTTTCCACCAAGCGGCGCAAATCGCCGTCCGTAAAAATGCCCAATACCCGACCTGCCGGATCGACCACGGCGGTGGCACCCAAACCCTTTTGGCTCATTTCACGCATCAACTCACTGAAACTGGCCTGCGGCCCGACCCGCGGCACATCGTCGCCCGAGCGCATCACCGCGCCGACATGGGTGAGCAGTTTGCGCCCCAAAGCGCCGCCCGGGTGGGACCGGGCAAAGTCTTCGGGCTTGAAGCCCCGGGCATCCAGCAGAGCCACGGCCAACGCATCTCCCAGAGCCAGTTGCGCCGTGGTGCTGGCCGTAGGCGCCAGGTTGAGCGGACAGGCCTCTTTATCGACCGCAGAATCCAAAAAAACATCAGCATGACGCGCCAGGGTCGAGTCTGGCCGGCCGGTCATGGCCAACAGCGGCGCGCCCAGGCGCTTGAGTACCGGCAAGATGAGATTGAGCTCCTCGGATTCGCCGCTGTTGGAGATAGCCAGCACCAAGTCCCGGGCCGTGATCATGCCAAGGTCGCCGTGACTGGCCTCGGCCGGGTGCACAAACAGGGCCGGCGTGCCAGTCGAGGCCAGGGTGGCGGCAATTTTGCGCCCGATATGGCCACTCTTGCCCATGCCCATCACAACCACCCGGCCCGACAAGCCGAGGATCAATTCGACCGCCTTGGCAAAACCGGATCCGAGCCGGTTTTTCAGGCCAAG
>BJGT01000191.1 GCA_014190675.1 Comamonadaceae bacterium
GGGACCAGTCCACGCGATGGCGGGCTGCCCTAAGGCGCTTTTATTCTTTATGCTATTATAATGTCTTGTGTACCCCCGCGAGGCGCAAGTGTCATGAATCTTCCCATGGAACAGACAACCCTGGACAATCGCCAGCAAGCCATTGCGGCGCTTCGTGAACGTTTCGGGGCAAGGCTATCGACAATTTCTGGGGTTCGTGATCACCACGCCAAGGATGAGTCCTGGCACCATCCGCACCGGCCCGATGCGGTGGTGTTTCCAGAGAGTACCGAAGATGTCGTAGAGATCGTTTTGATCTGCGCTGCCCACCAGACGCCGGTGGTGGCGTATGGGACGGGCACCTCGCTCGAGGGTAACGTCATTCCACACTTGGGTGGCGTCGTGGTTGACCTGGAGCGCATGAACCAGGTGCTGCGCGTCAGCGCCGATGATCTGGATGTGACCGTTCAGGCGCGGGTCACCCGCAAACAGCTCAATGCCCATGTCAAAGACCTGGGCCTGTTTTTCCCGATCGATCCCGGCGCTGATGCGTCGATCGGCGGTATGGCCGCGACCCGTGCCTCTGGAACCAACGCAGTTCGTTACGGCACCATGCGTGACAACGTGCTGTCGCTGACGGTGGTGTTGAGCGACGGTCGCGTTGTGCGGACCTCGCGCCGCTCCCGCAAGTCTGCAGCCGGTTACGACCTAACCCGTCTTTTCGTGGGCTCTGAGGGCACTTTGGGCATCATCACCGAAGTCACGTTGCGGCTATACGGTGTTCCAGAGGCGATGGCTGCGGCGGTATGCTCGTTTGACAGCCTCGAGGGGGCGGTCAACACGGTCATTCAGACGATACAACTGGGTATCCCGGTGGCCCGCATTGAGCTGCTCGACGAGGTGCAGATGAATTCGCTCAATCGCTATTCCGGCATGGACCACCCAGTCAAAAATACCTTGTTTATCGAGTTTCACGGGTCGGACGCGGGGGTAAAGGAACAGGCCGAAACCGTGCAGGCCGTCGCGTCTGACCATGGCGGTGGCGCGTTCCAGTGGGCGACACAGACCGAGCAGCGCAACGCGCTGTGGAAAGCCCGGCACGATGTCACCTATGCCAACAAGGCGCTGCGGCCAGGCTGCGAGATCTGGGCCACCGATGTTTGCGTGCCGATTTCCCGCTTGGCCGAATGCATTCTGCAAACCAAGGAAGACTTACGACACAGCTTTTTGACAGCACCACTGGTCGGCCACGCAGGTGACGGCAATTTCCACCTCGGATTTTTGATCATGCGGGACGACCCGGCCGAATTGGCCGAAGCAGAGCGGCTGAACGAGCGTTTGGTGATGCGGGCTCTCGCAATGGATGGCACTTGCACTGGCGAGCATGGCATTGGCCTAGGCAAGCGCAAATACCTGTTGGCTGAGCACGGCGAGGGGGTCAGCGTGATGCGCCAGATCAAGCAGGTGCTTGATCCACTCAACCTCATGAACCCGGGTAAGATTTTTCCGGATTGACCGTGGCCAGCCCGGGCAGCATTGCACAACAAAAGAATTCGAAGCCATGAAGATCAGCTCGATTGAGACCTGCACCATGAGCGCTGGCTGGAAAAATTGGCTGCTGGTCAAGGTCGGTACTGACAGCGGCTTGTATGGCATTGGTGAGGGCACCCTCAACGGTTTCATCAAGACGACGGAGACGGCGGTGCACGAGCTGCAGCACCTCGCCCTGGGGCAGGACCCGCGCCAGGTCAACCGCCTGTCCAAAACCCTGATGGACAGTGTGTCGCTGGATGGCGGCCATATTCACCGTACGGCGGTGGCCGCGATCGAAGTTGCTTGCTGGGATATTTTGGGTAAATCGCTCGGTGTCCCCATTTACCAATTGCTTGGTGGCAAGCTGCGTGAATCGGTGCCAGCCTATGCCAATGGCTGGTACCGCACCGAGCGCACGCCAGAGCACTTTGTGGCGGCGGCCGAACCGGTGGTGGCCATGGGGTTCAATGCGCTCAAGCTTGATCCCTTCGGTACTGCCCAAGGTTTTATCGAAGACGATGAGTTGCAGTTGGCCTACGACATTGTTCTGGCACTGCGTCAGCGCTTTGGGCCGGGGCTGCGTATCCTGATTGATGTGCATGCCAGGTTCACCGAGGTCGACGCCCTGCGGGCGGCGCGCAAACTCGCACCACTCGATTTGTACTGGTGGGAAGAGCCCACCACCCGCGAGCGCGAGCAGCCGGCCAATGCGGTGGCCCTGCAGTGCCCGATCCGGGTCGCCACGGGCGAGATGTACGACACCATTGGCCAGTTTTACACCCTGGCCGCAGGCGGCGGCGTGAATATTTTTCAGCCGGAACCGATGTCGCTTGGCGGCATTAGCAATACGCTGGCGGTGGCTAACCTGGCGCTGGCCCATGGCAGCTGGATTGCGCCACACCAAAGTGGCGGGCCGGTGGCTACAGCGGTTTGCCTGCAATTGGCGGCCTGTGTGCCCAATTTTCTGATCCAGGAGCATTTCGACGCCTTCAACGAGCCCTGGGTACGAGACCTCGTGGATTGGCACCCGGTGCTCAACCCGGCCAATGGTCACCTCAGCTTGCCGCAGGCACCCGGTTTGGGGATTGATGTTGACTTTGACTTGGCCCGTGCGCACCCCTATGACCCCAAGGCCTATCTCAACATCTATCAGGATGGCTGGGAAAAGCGGCTTGGGCAATCCGCCTGACTGGAGCCACCATGCCCACAAGACCGACCATTGTTGTCACCGACTACAAGTTTCCCGATCTGGCCTTAGAAGTTTCAGCGGCCGAGCAGGCCGGTTGTGACCTGATCGGCCACCACTGCGAAACCGAAGCAGAGCTGAAAGCAGCGGTGGCCGGCGCTGATGCGGTGATCACCCAATTTGCCCGGCTAAGTGCCCCGGTGGTTGCAGCGATGACTCGGGCGCGGGCGATCGTGCGCTATGGCATCGGTGTTGATAACGTCGACCTGGACGCAGCGCGCCAGCACGGTATCCCGGTATCCAACATTCCCGACTATTGCATTGACGAGGTCGCCGATCACACCCTGAGTTTCATATTGGCCATGACCCGGCAGGTCGTGACCCACACCGCCGACCTTCGAGCGGGTCATTGGCGGCTGGCCGTGCCGGTCAGTGGCATGAAGGTTTTGCGTGATCAGACCGTGGGCCTGGTCGGTTTTGGCCGGATCGGGCGCGAGGTGGCTGCGCGGCTTTTGGCCTTCAAATGCCGTGTTCTGGTGTGTGACCCGATGGTGCCAGAGACCGATATTCTGCGAGCGGGCGTCACGGGCGTGTCTTTAGAACAGCTTTTGTCGACATCGGATATTGTCTCGCTCCATTGCCCGTCCACAGCTGCTACTCGCCACATCATCGGGTCGGCGGCGCTGGCCGCCATGAAGCCAGGCGCGCTGTTGGTCAATGTGGCGCGGGGCGACTTGGTCGACACCGGTGCATTGCTAGAGGCGCTTCGAAGCGGCCACCTTGGCGCGGCTGCGCTGGATGTCTTCGATCCAGAGCCATTGCCGCTTGAGCACGCCCTGCGTGCCTTGCCGAACATGGTCATTGCGCCGCATATCGCATCGGTGAGCGTGACGGCTGTGCGGGCCCTGCGCCAAGGGGCGATTGCACGCGCCGTGGCCGCCGCTCTGGGCCACTTGCCCGACAATGTGGTCAACCAGATCATGTTGCCCCGTGTTGTTGAATGAATGCCAGAAAAATAAAATCCGCCGGCCCGCCTGAAGATCCGATCAGCGAGGCCGAGCAACAGGCTGCTGCCCTGTTGGTCCTGAAACCACAGTTTTTGATGCGAGAGAAGGGTCCGCTTTATCGGCAGTTGGCCACTCGGCTGCGTGAACCCATCGATGTCGGCCTGCTGTTGCCCGGCAGCGCCCTGCCCAAGGAGGCGACGCTAGCTGCAGAATTTGGGGTCAGCCTGATCACCGTACGCCAGGCCCTGCGCGACCTCGAAGGTGGGGGGCTGATCAAAAAACGCACCGCCAAAGCGGCAGTGGTCGCCAGCCCGCAACAGGCTAGCAAGTCCCTCGAGTTTCAGAGTTTTGCGGCCATCGCTGCCTCCAGCGTCGACCGGCGTCTGGTGATCAAAAGTTACCGCAAGGAGTTGTCCGTGCTAGCTTGCGAGGTGTTCTCTTTGCCACCGCGCACGCTGTGCTACTGCCTGCGTGCGCTGCTGTTGCGCAATGAGCAACCAATCACACAAAGTACTTTTTATTTTCCGCCGGCCATTGGCAGCCGGCTCAAGCGCGCCGATTTTGACGACGTGGTGGTGTTTCGGGCCGTGCAGCGGCACCTGGGCATACAGCTCGCGCGCGCCCAGATCAAAGTGAGGGCAGAGTTGGCCGATGAGGCGCTCGCTCTGGTGCTCGACTGCGCCCCGGGTGCCGCCATTCTCGCCATGGAGATGCTGTACTACGCCTCCAGCGGCGAACCGGTGGAACTGACCCTGTCCAAGAACCGCGGTGATCAATTCAGCATCACCCACAACGCGCCCAACGATCTCGTCTAGCGGCCGCCTCAATGCCTAGGGTTAGTCCCTAGGCATTTCAAAAAAGATGCTGGTACTATTATATTAATATGCTCTCTAGTGCATCGTTGGGATGATCTGGGCGGGTGTATTTCTGCAGGCTCCCCGGGTGAGCTCGAAGCAGCTGCAGACACGTTAGTCAACCTGAAGGAGACCAGATCATGCG
>BJGT01000192.1 GCA_014190675.1 Comamonadaceae bacterium
CCATGGCGTCCAAGCCTTCGGGTCTGACGGTTGACATTGACCTTGAGGCCCGCGGCAAGCGTGTCGGCCACATACGCCTGCCCCATTCCACGCATGAAAGCGCCTACGGATGGCTGGCTATACCGGTGGCCGTGATTCGCGGCGGGGAGGGTCCCGACGTCTTGCTTACCGCGGGTAACCATGGCGACGAATACGAGGGGCAGATTGCGCTGCTCAAACTGATGCGCGCATTGGAGCCGGGTGCGCTGCGCGGACGCCTAATCATCGTGCCCCAGCTCAATCTGCCTGCGGCGGCGGCTGGAAGGCGCACCTCTCCCTTGGACGACGGCAATCTCAACCGCTCGTTCCCGGGCGACCCAGAGGGCGGTCCGACTGCGCAAATTGCACACTTCGTCGATTCCGTGTTGCTGGCCATGACGCAGGTCAGCGTCGATTTGCACAGCGGTGGATCCTCGCTTGCCTATTTGCCCTGCGCCTTTGCTGGGGTGCCTGAAGGTGCAGCTGCCCAGGCGAGTCAGCGCGCTGCCTTGGAGGCCTTTGGCGCGCCGATAACGCTGATGGTGGAAAAGCCAGGCTCGCTGCGCACCCTCTCTGCAGCGGCCAGATCGCGTGGCCATTTGCATTTCGCGACAGAACTCGGCGGCGGCGCGACCACCACGCCGCAAACTCAGACGATCGCAGATCAAGGCCTGCACCGATTGTTGTCTCACCTTGGTGTGATCGATGAGAAAGCAGTTGCGCCTGCGCCAACCAGGCTGATGCGTGTCGAAGGGCCGGAGCATTACCTCTATGCGCCGGTTCGTGGCTTGTTTGAGCCCGCTTTTTCGCTTGGCGACTTGGTTTGTGCCAATGACTTCGCTGGTCGTATCCATTTTCCGGAGGAGCCAGAGCGCCTGCCACGCGACGTGTACTTTTCGGGCACTGGCCTGGTGGTGTGTCGGCGCGTACCGACCTTGGTGGCGCCCGGGGACTGCTTGGCCCATCTGGCTTCGGATACCGATTGAAAAAAGGTCGAAGTGCCACGCAGTGACTGGGGCCGGCATACGGCTTGACCGCTGGGTATGAACCACCCCGTCCTGTCGGCTCTGCTGCCGGTCGTGCTGTTGATCGCCGCTGGTGTGCTGGCCGGCCGGGCCGGCTGGGTTCGGGCCGAGGGTAGCAAGGAGCTCTCAAACCTGGTCCTGATGGTGTTGATGCCTGCGCTGATGTTTCGCACCATGAGCCGGGTGCAGGCCGGGGCATTCGATTTGCGGCCGGTGGCGATGTACCTGTTTGCCGCGATCCTCCTGTTTGCCCTGATGCTGGCCTGGCAAGGTCTGAACCGGCGTGGCATTGTGCTGGCCCTGACGGTGACTTTCAGCAACACAGTGGCGGTTGGTATCAGTCTGGTGGGGCTGGCCTACGGTGAGGACGGCCTGGTGATTTTGTTTGCGCTGATTTCGGTGCATGCCTTGGTGCTGCTGACACTGGCCACCTTGCTGCTCGAACTAGCGGCGGCGCGCGAGGGGGCGCTGGCCATGGCGGGCGCTGGCCAAGCGCTGCGCACCGCCTTGCTCGCAGTGCGCAATGGCATTTTGCATCCGGTACCCCTGCCCATCATCGGCGGCCTGCTGTTTGCCCAGACCGGCTGGCTAATGCCCGAGGTGCTGGACCGGCTGCTGCAGCTGCTCAGCGCTGCCTTTGGACCGCTGGCGCTGTTGCTGGTGGGCGTGTCCTTGGCTCATGTGCCAGTTTTGGCCCAGCTCAAAGTGGCACTGGCCTTAAGCCTGCTCAAGAACCTGGCTTTTCCGGCGCTGACGGGCGCAGTGTGTTGGGCCATGGGTCTTAGTGGCCTGCCGCTGGCCGTGATGGTGGTGGCGGCAAGCCTGCCGGTGGGCGCCAATGTGTTTCTTTTGTCGCAGCGCTACAGCGTGGCGCAGGACCTGGTGGCCACCAGCATGGCCCTGTCAACTGTGCTGGCACCGGTGACGATCACCGTGGTGATGGCGCTGGCCAGCGGCCTGGCTTAGTGTTTTATTGCTGTGCTGGCGGCTCAGGGCGCTAGGCGCTCGAGCACCCAACCCGGGTCTGAGCCAGCGGCGGCCAGCCGGTAGCGCGGCCGGTCGTGCAGCCGGCTCTTGCGGCCCTGCCAGAACTGCCAGTTGTCGGGCTTGAGCCGGTAGCCGCCCCAATGCGTCGGGCGTGGCGGTTGCAGCAGAACCAACTCGCCGCTGATTGCCCGCATCTACGAGGTAGTCCCGCTGTTGTGCCCCATCTGCGGCGGCCAGATGCGCATCATCGGCTTTATCGTAAGCGCCGACATCCGGCACATCCTGGATCACATCGGGGTGCAGTCCGAAGCACCACACATTGCCGCGGCGCGTTGGCCGCCGCTGTGGGAGGACTGTGGTGCACAGGATTGTGAGGTCACCCAACTCGGGCCGCACTGGGCTACAAGCTGGGCCGAGGCTGCTCAACTGGCGCCAGACTACGAGGTGGACCAGCGCATCAATTAGTGAGCGGGCGAAGCACAGATTTCGCCCGCTGCGGGGGTGGGGCGCGCTTCTGAGAGCGCCAAGGTCAGACGTTCTTCAACGGGGGCCGGCCATAGGCTGGCTGCGGGCGCTTAAACTGAACAGACCAGGAGCCCTTGGAACCCCCAAACCCGTGCCATGCTGGAACCGGTGCGGTTAAATTTGCGATCCGTTCAATCGCAAATGTTGAAAACCGTGTCAAATCGTTTTAGAGCGACACCCAGCAGCCTTGAATGCCCTGTTCCCCAAGGGTGTGGCCGTGCATTGCGTTGACGCCAATCGAATGATTTTGGTTGATGAGTGAGCACATAGCCAACTTCTCCACCAGCACCAGGGGCGCGAATCGCGAACGGGTTATCAGCGTGCTGGCCAGAGTGCGTCATCGGGAACCCTACAACCACACCTGTTTTTTCGGCAAATGCTTTTGTTGACAGGACAAGCATCGGGTGGTCGTTTGGCATTTCAACGCCAACATAGGGGCTGTATTGGATAAAGATGATTTCGGCACGCTCTGGAACCCAAGAGGCTGACTTACGCGTGGCCATTAAGCAAATGCCTCTACACCTCGCGGCGCATCACCCATGACCTCGCCGCCATGCTTCAGAGAGTCGAACGCGGCCAACATTTCCTCAAGAGTCGGCTCGGTTTCTGACTCGATCACGATGCGCCCAGGCCTAACTATCACACGGACTGGCGTCCCCTCAACGACACCTGCCGCTTTGGCCATCGGCTTGGTGAGCCGAACGGCCAAGCCGTTTCCCCACACGCTGATTTGACTTGCTATAGAACCCATGTCGAACTCCAAAATGTTGATACGATTGTATCTACATTTTGGCGCTGTGTTAACAACACTATCTACAACGTGTCGGCAGTAAATAGGTTCTCCGGTTTTTTAGCAAGTAATCCGTCAGGGTTTGTGGAGGCGCCATGCAATATGCCCCCATAAGCCGGGTCCGCTACGTGCAGGAGAGCCGGATGTTGATTTCTAGATGTTTATGACGGCTGGAACGAGGGTCGCCTGACCCAGGCCGAGGCAGCGCAAATTTTGGGGCAGTGCGAGCGCAGCTTTCGCCGGCACATTGAGCGCTTTGAGAGTGGTGGTTTGCAGGGCTTGCTCAGTAAACGCCTTAGTGGCCACCAGCATGGCGCTGTCCACTGTGCTGGCACCGGTGACGATCTCTTTGGTGATGGCGCTGGCCAGCGGCCTGATTTAGCGTTTACTGCCGTGCTGGCCGTTCAGGGTGCCAGGCGCTCGCGCACCCAGCTCGGGTCTGGGCCGGTGGCGGCCAGCCGATAGCGCAGCCGGTCGTGCAGCCGGCTCTTGCGGCCCTGCCAGAACTGCCAGTTGTCGGGCTTGAGCCGGTAGCCGCCCCAATGCGGCGGGCGTGGCGGCTGCAGCAGAAATTGCGCGCCGTAGCGGGCGGCATTGGCCACCAGCACACCGCGGCCAGAAATCACCTCGCTTTGGGGCGAGGCCCAGGCACCGATGCGTGAGTCGAGCGGGCGGCTGTGGAAATAGGCGTCGCTCTCGGCGGCGCTGAGCTTCTCCACCAGGCCCTCGATGCGGACCACACGCTCCAACTCCACCCAGTGGAATTGCAGCGCTGCATAGGGGTTACCGGCCAGCTCCTGCCCCTTGCGTGAATCGTAATTGGTGTACCAGACGATGCCGCTGGCGCTGTAGCCCTTGATCAGCACCACCCGTGTGCTGGGGCGCAGGTCGCTGCCCACGGTGGCCAGCGTCATCGCATTGGGCTCAGGGATCTGGGACGAGATGGCCTCCTGCAGCCACTGCTCAAACTGTTGCAAAGGGTCGGCGTGGGAAGCGTCTTCGCTAAGTTCAGCGCGTTCGTAGCTTTTGCGAAGGTCGGCGATTGAGCGCATCAGCCCAGTATAGACAAGGCTCCTGGGGCGGAGCTCGACCGGGCCTATTTCTGGCATGCTCGGGGCATGTCTGTGTCAAGTTCGAATTTGTTGCCTACCGTGCTCTTGCTCGCTTCTGGCCGTGGCGAGCGCTTTCGGGCGTCCGGAGGGCGAGTCCACAAGCTGCAGGCCATGCTTGGGAGCCAGACGGTGCTGGAGCACAGCCTGGCCGCCGTGCGTGCCAGTGGCCTGCCCTGGCATCTAGAGCAGGCCGAGCACCCTGGCATGGGTGACTCGATTGCGGCCGCGGTGCG
>BJGT01000193.1:0-1394 GCA_014190675.1 Comamonadaceae bacterium
GGCGGTGGCGATTTGCACGATCTGAACGATGACCCCCACGAAATGGACAACTGGTTCAACGATGCCGCACTGGCCGGTCATCGCCGCGAGCTGCAGGACATGATCGCCAGTCGACCCGACGACGCCTGCGCAGCACTGCCGCAAGTGGGCATAGCGTGAGACCATCCACTACGGCGCGGGCGCACTTCGCCTATGCGGGCGCATTCACGGCCAATGCCCCCGGTGGCCGATCGCCCGCCGCTGATGCTGCGCCCGCGCGCGGCATCACGGTATTCGGTGTGTCGGCCGACACCGGGGCCTTGCGTCCACTGCAGTCGGTGGCTTCGGCCAACCCGGCGCATCTGGTGCTCGATGCGGCGCAATCCCACCTGTACGCGATCAACGAGATCGACGACTATGGTGGCCAGGGAAATGCAGGGTCGGTCGAGGCCTATGCGATCGATCCTGCGAGTGGCCACATCCGCCTTCTCAACCGCCAGGCCATCGGCATCGGCCCCGCCCATTGCTCGCTCCATCCGCCGGGTAACTTCATGGTGGTGGCGAGTTATGCAGGTGCTGCTTTCCAATTGCTGCCTATTGCGGCGGACGGAAGCGTCGGGCCTGTCGTGCACACCCTGCAGCAGTCCGGCTCGGGGCCACATTCACGGCAACAAGGCCCGCATCCTCACATGGCGCTGTGCCATCCCGGCGGCCGCTTCATTGCGACGACCGACCTTGGCAACGACCAGGTGGAGATTCTGACGATAGACGGCGGACAACTGCGGCGGGTCTGTGCGTTGGCCTTGCCGGCAGGCAGCGGACCGCGCCACCTGGTGTTCGACGCCGGCGCCCTCTACGTCATCAGCGAGTTGACTGCGCGCATAGCCGTGATCCGCTTCGACCCGGACACGGGGCAGCTCGGCCCTGTCGTCACCAGCGTTGAAACCGTGCCGTTAGACTTCCCGGCGCACAAGAGCACCGCCGCCATCCTCATGCATCCCACTGGAGAGTTCCTGTACGTTAGCAATAGAAAATTCTCTGACCATCCGCTGGCGGACTCCATCGTTGCGTTCGCTGTCGAGGACTCGGGGACCCGGTTGCGGCTGATCGGACACACTACTATGGACATCGCTTTCGCCCGTACGATGGCCATCGACCCCAGCGGCGACTGGCTGTATGCAGTGAACCAAAAGGGCGACTCCATTGTCCAGTTTGCGATCGACCCGGAGCGAGGGACATTGACGCCCACCGGTCGCAGAACGCCCATCACCACGCCGACGGGACTGGTCTTTCGGGCGGCATGAAAGGCCTGGCGGCCAGCCTTCAACCGGCCCGTCGACGCTGGGACTGGCCGACCCGTTCAGGTCAGCGCTGGTACAAACGCATTGGGGCAAATAGCGGATTTTGATCCAGCA
>BJGT01000193.1:1404-4648 GCA_014190675.1 Comamonadaceae bacterium
CTCGGGCTCTCTTGGTTGACCATTCCAGCAGCTCCAAGGCCGCCTGCGCCTGACTGATCCGTAGAGGCAAACCCGGTCTGGCTCTCGATTGGCTGCGGTGGCAGCCAAAGCGGTGCCGTTCACCTGGGTATCGGCTCGGATGGATATTTTGACCATAGGGGCTTTTGGCGCTCCTTGTTAAAGCACCGTGGCCTTGGCCAGTTCCATGCGTCTTGTGGTTTGCCCGCCGGTGAGCACAAAGCCGCGCTGCTGACCGGCCGGATCGATAAAGCGCCACACGCCGCCACCCTGCACGGCCGCTACGTCCAGCGCATCGGCCACCCAGCCGCCAGCCTGGGCGGGGTGGGGTGCTGCTACCACGGTGGGCAGTGCCGGGGTCTTGATGGACACCGGCATCAGCGGAAACACCAGCGCCGTGCGCGTGCCCGCCAGCGTAGCGGCCAGCGTCCGGGCGGCGTTCATGATGGGCATGACGTAAGGCAGGGTGCGCGCACCGGCGCTGGCATATTGGGCGCAGTCGCCTAGGGCAAAAACGTGTGGGGCGCTGGTTTGCAGTTGATCGTCCACCACCACACCGCGCTCGCATGCGATGCCCGCCGCGCTGGCAAGCGCGGTGTCGGCGCGCAAACCGATGGCGCTGAGCACCAGGTCGGCGCCCACCACCTCGCCGTCAGACAGCGTGACCGTCAACGGCTGCGGGCCGTTTGCCCGATTGACCGCCTCGACCGTAGCGTCAAAGTGCCACACCACGCCCAGCGCCTGCAGGGCCAGGCGCAATTGCTCGCCGGCCGCCGGGGGGAGCAAGGCCGCAAGGGGTCGCTCGGTTGGGTCCACCACGTGCACGCGGTAGCCACCCAACAGCAAATCATTGGCAAATTCGCAGCCAATCAGGCCTGCGCCCATGATCAGCACGGTTTTGGGCGCTGCGCCCAGGGTGTGTTGAAAGTGCGCCAAGTCGGTGAGCTGGTTGATGGACTGTACGTCGGCGCTGGCATCGCCTTGCAGGGCGACGCGGATCGGGTGCGCGCCCGTGGCCAGTACCAATTGGGCGTAGGGCTGGGTGTAGGTGGCGCCATCAGCGTCGTTGAAGGCCAGGCTTTTTGCCGAGGTGTGGATGCTGCGCACCTGGCTGTGGGCGCGCAGCGTCACGTTCAGGGTTTGGGCCATTTTGGCTGCTGGCGTGGTGATCAACTGGTCCGCGCTGCGCTTTTGGGCGCAGGCGTTGGACAGCGTGGGTTTAGCGTAAAAGTCGCCGCTGTCCGAGGTGACCAGCACGATGGGCGTGCTGGTGTCGAGCTTGCGAAATTCGCGGGCTGTCGTCCAACCCGCCAAGCCGGCGCCAATGATGACCAGGGCGCCCGCGTCATGCGCTGCGTGTGGGTTGGGGGCGGAGCTCATTTAGATCGCCACGACTTCAAAGTCGGCCTTGGCAACGCCGCAGTCCGGACAGGCCCAGGTCTCGGGCACATCGGCCCACAGGGTTCCGGGGGCGAGGCCGTCTTCAGGGCGGCCAGAGGCCTCGTCGTACACAAAGCCACACACGATGCAGATATAGGTTTTCATGGGTTTTCTCTCAATAAAAGAAGTGAATAAAGGTTTGCTTGGTGCAAATGGGCAAATTATTTGGCTGCGACTGAATCCAGAACCGACTGGTAGTGCTTGGCGTGGCGCTCTTCGACCTTGGCCAGTGCGGCAAACCGCTTTTGCGCCTTGTCCAGCGTGGCTTTCAGGGCGGCAGCGGCGTGCATTGCGGCCTGAAAGACCTGGGCATGCTCTTTGCTGTCAGAGATTTGTGCGTCGATTTCGGCTACGGCGGCGGAGTTGCCCTCTGCCTCGGCGGTTTTACGAAAGCTGGGGTACATCTCGGTGTATTCGTAGGTCTCGCCGTCGATGGCAATTTGCAGGGCCTTGGCCGGCGTCATGCTGGCTTTGGGGTAGAGCAAATCCAGGTGGCCAAAGGCGTGCATGACTTCTTGGGCTGCAGTCTCTTCAAAAGCGCGGGCGGTGACTTGGTCGCCCATTTCGCGCGCTAGTTTTGCGAAGTAGCGGTATTTGATGTGCGCCATCGACTCGCCGGCAAAGGCGGATTCGAGGTTGGCAATGGTCTTGATCTCGGGGCGGCTTGGGTTGCTCATGGTCTTTACTCCGGTAGGCGGTTTCAAAGTGCCAATTGAATAGTTTCAATCGACATGCGGTTAATCATAGGATTAATCTATTGATAAATCCAATTGCAAATGGCTAATGCCTTGATAGGCAAGGCGCTTGCGCTGCCCGCTTCAGAGCTTGAGTTCGAGTTTGGCCTGCAGGTTGGGCGCTGTGGTTTGCGTGCTGTCGCTCAGCGACTGGCCTGCGCTGTTGCTGCTTGCGCTGGGTTGAGCAGCGGATTTAGTGGCGCGGGTCCCAGGTTTTCGTTGAGCGGTTTTAGCGGTTGGTTGGCGGCGCTGACAGTCAAACCGTTTGGTTTTTATCGGCATTGGCTCGGACGGATATTTTGACCATACGGGGGTGCACAGCGGCCAGCGCGGACAGCTCATGTCAAACTCCGGGCGCCATGAAAAAGCACCCGCTTACAATCCATCTGCAAGGCGCAATGGTCACCATCAGTCGAGCCGTAATCGCGCCTGCAAAAAGGAGAAAAAAAGCATGTTCAATCACATCATGGTTGGGTCAAACGACATCGAGAGGTCAAAGCGTTTCTACGACGCGGTGCTCGGAACGCTTGGGGCGGGCCAGCCCGTGAGGAACAAGGCGGACACAGGGCACACCCGGCTCTTCTACCGGCACGAAGGCAACACCTTTTGTGTCAGCGAGCCGATCAACGGCGAGGCGGCGACCCATGCCAACGGCGGCACCATCGGCTTCAAATGCAAATCGCCAGAGCAGGTGCGTGAATTCCACGATACGGCCGTGGCGAATGGCGGCATCTCGATCGAAGACCCGCCGGGACCTCGCAACAACTCCATGGGGTCGATGCACTTGTCCTATGTGCGCGACCCGGACGGCAACAAGCTCTGCGCCCTCTACCGCGGCAAGTAGCACCGCAAGTCGTAGGCCCTACAGCCAAAATTCAAATACGCCTACCCCATCAGAACCCAATCCATGTCACCACGGCCTAAGGGATCGTGTTCACCGGGCGCTGCGAATGCTTGCGCTGGCTTGATCAGCAATTTTGTTGGTGTTAGTTGCAGCTTTTGACTTAGCCGATTGGCTTGTTGTCTTTGGCAGGGGCAGTCAAAACGCCCGT
>BJGT01000194.1 GCA_014190675.1 Comamonadaceae bacterium
GTTGGTCCCGCGTAGGGGAGTCGCCAAGTTGGTTAAGGCACTGGATTTTGATTCCAGCATGCGAAGGTTCGAATCCTTCCTCCCCTGCCAAACCCGCATGGTCGTGGGTCTGATTGAAGCTTACTGACAAACTGAATTAAAGCAATTGCAAGACCACAGCGACCGTTCTACGATGTCTCAACCAATCCCGCAAACATCGCTTACCCCTGATTTCTTGGTATTCACCGGCAATGCAAACCCAAGTATGGGGGCTGACATTGCCAAGCACCTGAATATCTCGCTAGGCGCGGCCACGGTGGGCCGATTTTCTGACGGCGAAGTGACCGTCGAGATCAATCAAAACGTCCGGGCTCGCGATGTTTTTGTGGTGCAGTCCACCTGCGCGCCAACCAATGAAAACCTGATGGAATTGCTCATCATGGTGGATGCGCTAAAACGCGCCTCGGCCGAGCGAATCAGCGCAGTCATCCCCTATTTTGGCTATGCGCGGCAAGACCGGCGGCCACGCTCCAGCCGGGTGCCTATTTCTGCCAAGGTGGTGGCCAACATGCTGCAAGCAGTGGGCGTGGATCATGTGCTGACCATGGACCTGCATGCCGACCAGATCCAAGGGTTTTTTGATATTCCGGTCGACAATATTTACGCATCCCCAGTTCTGCTTGGCGATTTGCGGCAAAAAAATTACGATGATTTGATTGCGGTATCACCAGATGTGGGCGGCGTGGTTCGGGCACGGGCCCTGGCCAAGCAACTCAACTGCGACCTGGCCATCATTGACAAGCGGCGCACCAAGGCCAATGTCAGCGAGGTGATGCACTTGATTGGCGAGGTCGACGGCCGCAACTGCGTCATCATGGACGACATGATTGACACCGCTGGCACGCTACTCAAAGCGGCCGAGGTGTTGAAGGCCAGGGGCGCCAAAAAAGTTTATGCCTATTGCACACACCCGATTTTCTCGGGGCCGGCGATTGAGCGCATTGTCAGCGGCGATGTGCTCGACGAAGTGGTGGTCACCAACACCATACCCCTGAGCGCAGCCGCCCTAGCCTGCAAGAGGGTGCGGCAGCTGTCGGTGGCACCCCTGTTTGCTGAGACGATACAACGTATTGCCAAGGGCGAATCAGTCATGAGTTTGTTTTCAGATCAGGAGAATCTTTTCTGATCTGAATCAAAGTGGGCTCGTGGCTTGTCCTTTTGGGCGCCTCGGGCTTTTTTAAACCGGAGCTTCACTGGTCGCGGTGGGCTCCTCTAGGAGTAAGTTATGAAATTTGTCGCTTTTGAGCGCGCCAAGCAGGGTACGGGTGCGAGCCGCCGTCTCCGCATTTCCGGTCGCACGCCCGGTATTGTTTATGGTGGGACGGCTGAGCCCCAAAAAATCGAGCTCGATCACAACGCACTTTGGCATGCCCTTAAAAAAGAAGCCTTTCATTCGTCCGTGCTTGAGATGGAACTGGCCGGCGGCAGCAGCCAGGTGCTGCTGCGTGATGTGCAGATGCATCCTTTCAAGCAATTGATCCAGCATATTGACTTCCAGCGCGTGGATGCCAACACCAAGCTGCACATGAAGGTTCCGCTGCATTTCAGCGGCGATGAAAACTCACCGGCCGTCAAGACCGAGGGTTGTATTGCCAACCATGTCATCACCGAAATCGAGGTGCTGTGCCTGCCTGCTGACCTGCCCGAGTTCATCGCGGTAGATTTGAGTGGCCTGAAAAAAGGCCATTCGCTGCACTTGGCCGATATCACCCTGCCCAAGGGGGTTACCGCGGTCACCCGGGGCAAGAACAATCCGGTTCTGGTGTCAGTGGTGGCCGTGGCCGGGGCTGAAGTCCCAGCGGCAGACACCGCGAGCGCCGCGGGCGCACCGGCTGCCGCCAAGGCTCCCGCAGGTAAGGCAGCTGTCAAGGCAGCCCCGGCAGCCAAAGCACCGCCAGCCAAAGCTCCAGCCAAAAAATAAGCGCTGTCAGCTGGTCTGCCTGAACAAAAAGGCAGTCCGCACGACCCGAGCTCAAGCGGCCCACCCAGTGTGGGCCGCGCCGATTGACAGCCAACTGGTGGCCTGATAATCCGGCCCATGATTAGCATGATGGTGGGCTTGGGCAACCCCGGCCCGGAATACGAACAAACCCGGCACAACGCCGGTTTTTGGTGGGCGGATGCGGTCGCACGGCAAATCAAAGCCAGCTGGGTTATTGACAAAAACCACCAAGCACTGGTGGCCCGCACCGCCGTCAACGGCCAGACCCTGTGGTTGCTTAAACCCCAAACCTTCATGAACCTGAGCGGCCGCTCGGTGGCTGGCCTGGCCAGGTTTTACAAAATTGAGCCGGCGGCCATCCTCGTAGCCCATGATGAGCTCGATATTGCCGCCGGGGAAGCCAGGCTCAAGTTTGGCGGCGGCCATGCCGGCCACAACGGCCTGCGCGATATTCATGCGCAACTCGGCAGTGGCGACTACTGGCGCTTGCGCTTGGGGATTGGGCGCCCCAGTGAGCGCGCCGATGTGCTGAATTGGGTGTTAAAAAAACCCCCGCTCGAGCAGCGTATCGCCGTGGAGCAGGCAGTTGAGCGCGGCTTGACAGCCTTGCCTGCCCTGCTGGCGGGCGACACTGCGCAGGCCACACTACTGGTGCACACCAGCAAACCGCAGCGGCCCAAGCCAGTCAGGCCTGCGCCGCCCCTGTTGTGAATTGGCGTCCGTCGGCCATATCGGGGTACACCATGCGCAAACCGCTTCTATTGGCCACCTCAATGCTGGCGTCAAGCCTTTTCTCAGCCTTTTTTTCGGTATCTGCTGGGGCGCAAACTACCTACAAGTGTGGCAACAGCTACAGCCAGCAACCCTGCCCTGGCGGGACGGTGGTCGACACCGCCGACCCCAGAACCAGCGCACAAAAAACACAAGCTGAGCAGGCAACGCAGCGTGATGCGAAGCTGGCGTCCGAGCTGGAAAAGTCGCGTCTGCAAAAAGAAAAAAAACGCGCCGGCGACGGCCTGGCTGGCGCGGCACCGGCCAAAGACAAATCGGTTGTCCTGCCACAAGCCAAAGCGCCAGCCAAGCCGCATCGGCCGAATCAAAAGCAGCATGAACAGCAGCCCGGCGACTTCAAGGCGCAGGCAGCCGGGGAGCCAGGTAAAAAAAAGCCGGCTAAAACCCAGCGCAGTGAGAAAGCATCAGCCGACTCTGGCTAGAGCGGCAGGCGCTGAGTCGCTCGACGCGAGCCAGCTTTCAAGGCCCGGTCGATTTACCTGCCACTGCCTGAAGTCTGCGGTATTTTTGCCACAGCGTCTGCTGATCTTCGATGAACCCGGGGTCGACCGGGATACAGGCTACCGGGCACACCTGTACACATTGGGGCTCATTGAAATGGCCAACGCATTCGGTGCATTTGTGCGGATCAATCTGGTAGATTTCAGGGCCCATAAAGATAGCGCCGTTAGGGCACTCAGGCTCGCAAACATCACAGTTGATGCACTGGTCGGTGATGATCAAGGCCATGGCTTAACATTCGAAGCCGCATACCAGCTCATAATCGTTCGCAATATCATGGATTCAATTATCGGCGCTTCCCTCGCCTGACCTGCTGCCCATGGGCATGTTTCTTATCAAACGCATTTTCACCCTGGTGGCCACTCTGGCCGGAGCCTCGGTGGTGGTGTTTTTGGTGCTTGAAGTGTTGCCCGGCAATGCAGCCCAAATGCTGATGGGCCCAGACGCTTCGCCAGAAGCAGTACAGGCCCTGGCCATCAAACTCGGCTTGGACCAGGCCCCGCTGCAACGCTATGCAGCTTGGATAGGTGGCATGCTGGTCGGCGACCTTGGTCTGAGCTATGCCTACAGCAGTCCGGTGCTCGAACTGATTGTCGAACGCCTGGCCTTGACCGTGCCCCTGGCCCTGCTGTCCATGGCCCTGACCACGGTGCTGGCACTGGTGGTTGGGATTTATGCCGCAGCACGGCACAACCGTCTGGGTGATGTTGGCCTGATGAGCTTGACCCAGTTGGGCATTGCGGTGCCGAATTTCTGGTTCGCCATATTGCTCATCCTGCTGTTTTCGGTGCATTTACAGTGGTTTTCTGCAGGCGGTTTTGCCGGCTGGGGGGAAGACTTTGGCAAAGCCATGAAGTCGCTGCTGCTGCCTGCAATCTCGCTGGCCGTGGTGCAGGCCGCGATCCTGGCGCGCATCACCCGATCGGCCGTGCTTGAGGTGTTGCGAGAGGACTTCGTACGCACGGCGCGAGCCAAAGGCCTGTCGCAACGCGCAACCCTGTGGGGCCATGTTTTGCGCAACGCCATGATTCCAGTACTCACTGTGATGGGCTTGCAATTTGCCAACCTGCTGGCCGGCACCATCGTGGTGGAGAACGTGTTTTACCTGCCCGGGCTGGGTCGGCTGATTTTTCAGTCGATCGCCAACCGCGACCTGATGGTCGTGCGCAATTGTGTGATGCTGCTCGCCGCCATGGTGATCCTGGTCAACTTTGTGGTCGATGTGCTTTACGCCGTGATCGATCCCCGGGTCAAAGCCAGCGACATATGAAGCCCTCCAAGCCATG
>BJGT01000195.1 GCA_014190675.1 Comamonadaceae bacterium
CACTGCTCACCGCAATGGCCCGCATCTTGCCAGAGCGCACATGGGCCAGCGCCGCATCCTGGTTGATGAACATGGTGGGAATCACACCGGCCAGCAAGTCGATCAGCATGGGGCCGCCGCCCTTGTAAGGAATGCCAGTGAGCTCAATGCCGGCGGTTTGTTTGAACAGCTCCATGGCCATGTGGCCAGAGGCTGCATGGGTAAAGCCGTAGTCCAGCTTGCCGGGGTTCTTCTTGGCGAAGTCGACCACGTCGGCGACCGTCTTGTACGGTGTGGCGGGGTGCACCACCAGCACATTGGGGCCCGAGTGCACTTGTGACAGGTGGATGAAGTCGCTCATCGAGTTGTAGCGCAAAGTGGGGTCGAGCCCGTGGGCCACGGCACTTTGGCCGACGCCGGTCTGGATGAGGGTGTAGCCGTCGGCCGGCAATTTCAGGGCCCGCTCAACGCCAATGGTGCCACCAGCGCCACCAATGTTCTCAACCACAAAGGGCTGCTTGAGGCTCTTGCTGAGTTCGTCGGCCAGCATTCTGGCCATCACATCACTGGTCCCGCCGGGCGGAAAGGCCACGATCACCTTCACCGGCTTGCTGGGGTAATCCGACTGAGCCCAGGCCAATCCACAGTTCGCTATCATAAATAGAGCAATAAACGCAGACTGAACAAGGCTTCGGGTTCGATTTGGCATCTTTGTTCTCCTGAATAGTTAGGCATCCATGTTAATCGGACTCGGGCACTCGCGGACCTTCAATGCGAGCATTGCCTGCGACAATTACACCCGCCCACCAACTTCCGGAAACCTCACCATGAGTCATCCCTTGCAACGTGCCGCAGTCGTCCTCGGACTGACCCTGGCCAGCCTGCCCGCCGCCTGGGCGCAAAACGCTGTCACCGCCGCAGCCGCCAAAGAGGCCGGTGCCGTGGTCACGCCCTCGGGCCTGGTGTATCGCTCGCTCAAGGACGGCGCTGGCGCCAGCCCAAGCGCCAGTGACAAGGTCAAGGTCCATTACCGGGGTACCTTCCCGGATGGCAAGGAGTTCGACAGCTCCTACAAACGCAATGAGGCGATTGAATTCCCCTTAAGCGGCGTGATCAAGTGTTGGACCGAGGGCGTGCAGCGCATGAAGGTCGGTGGCAAGGCCAAGCTGACCTGCCCACCGGCCATTGCCTACGGCGAGCGCGGCGCCGGCGGCACGATTCCACCCAATGCCACCCTGCTGTTCGAGGTGGAATTGCTCGCCATCAACGGCAAGTAAGCCGGCCTCACCGGGATGGACCTGGCGCTGGTGCTGCTGCTGGGCCTGGTGGCTGGCACCGTGGGCGGGGTGGTCGGTTTTGGCACTTCCATCATGCTGATGCCGGCACTGGTGCTGGTGTTCGGCCCGCGGGAAGCCGTTCCCATCATGGCGGTGGCGGCCATCATGGCCAATGCCTCGCGGGTGGCGGCCTGGTGGCGCGAGGTGGACTGGCGCACCACCACGGCCTACAGCGTTACCGGCGTGCCGGCTGCCGCCCTGGGCGCCCACACCCTGCTGAACCTGCCACCCGGCGTGGTCGAGGCAGCCTTGGGCCTGTTTTTCATCTGCATGATCCCATTGCGCCGCTGGATGGCGCGTCAGAGCTGGGTGCTGAACCATTGGCACATGTCAGCCGTGGGGGCGGTGATCGGTTACCTGACCGGCATCGTGGTCAGCACCGGGCCGATCAACGCGCCCTTCTTTTTGGCGCACGGGCTGGTCAAGGGCGCTTACCTGGGCACCGAGGCCATGGGCTCGCTGGCGGTGTATGGGGCCAAGGCCCTGACATTTAGGGCTTTCGACGCCTTACCCATGGCCACGTTAATGCGCGGCCTGACCATTGGCGCGTCGCTGATGGGGGGCGCGTTCATTGCCAAGCGCCTGGTGCTGCGGCTAGACGCCACACGCTTTCAGTTGCTGATGGACGGCCTGTTATCGGTGGCCGGGGCGACCATGCTTTGGGCGGCGTTTAGGCCGGCACCTCTCTAAGAGCGCTCACACCACCAGCGGCTCGTCTTGCATGGCCTCCAGTTGGTCCTCCAGCATCTGCACCTGGCCCTGCCAGTAGTCGCTGGAGCCGAACCACGGAAAGTTGATGGGGAACGTGGGGTCGTGCCAGCGCCGTGCCAGCCACGCACTGTAATGGATCAGGCGCAGGGTGCGCAGCGGCTCAATCAGCGCCAGCTCGCGCCGGTCAAAGTCCCGAAACTGCTCATAGCCATCCACCAGGGCGCCGAGCTGGCGGCTGCGCTGCTGCCGGTCACCACTGAGCAGCATCCACAGGTCCTGAACCGCCGGGCCGGTTCGCGCGTCATCCAAGTCAACGAAATGCGGCCCCGGCCCGGCCGCAGCCGGCACGTCCAGCGGCGTCCACAAAATATTGCCAAGGTGACAGTCGCCATGCAGGCGCAGCTGCCGAATCGCCGAATCTTCAGAGTCTTTTTGGCCTCTAGCCCCCGTCAATGCTGGGTAGTTAGCTATTAAATCAAGAGCATTTTGAGCGGCGCGAGTCCAGGCCGACTGCACATCCAGCGGCACCTTGTCGTGCGCCAGCAGCCAGTCGCGTGACTCGGTGCCAAAACTGTGCAGGTCCAGCGCGGGACGGCTGGCAAAGGGCCGGGCCGCACCCACGCTGTGAATGCGCGCCAGAAAGCGGCCAATCCACTCCAGCACGTCCGGGTCATCCAGCTCAGGCGCCCGGCCACCCCGGCGCGGGCTCACGCTAAAGGCAAAGTCGCCAAAATTGTGCAGGGTGCGGCCCTCCAGCAGCAAGGGCCCCACCACCGGGATTTCGGCTGCCATGAGTTCGGCAGAGAAGGCGTGCTCCTCAAGGATCTGCGCCTCGCTCCAACGCTGCGGCCGGTAAAACTTGGCCACCACCACCTGCCCGTCCTCCAGATGCAGCTGGTAGACCCGGTTTTCATAGGAACTCAGCGCCAGCAAGCGCCCGTCACCGTACAGGCAGACGCTGGCGAGTGCATCCATCACCCCGTCCGGGGTCAAGCTCTCAAAGGCGTGACGTGGGGCGGTCAGGGACGAGGTGTCAGACATGGCTGCATTGTCGGGCCTGTGCCATCAGCGCCCGGGGCCAGCCTAGTCTGTGAACTCAAGCAGGTCTCATCAGTGACACACAAGTGACTCGCCGGCCCTATCGCCCGGCTGCCGGCTTGCCAAAGCCGCCATTGAGGGCGTAACATCAGTCCAACTAAGAAAGTAAGCGTGGAGACGGTTTTGGGCGACACGGGCAACCCCCTGGTAGGAACTTGGCATTTGGTGCGCTGGGACATCAGCTACGACGGTGGCCGCGCGCCTTCGCTACCGTTTGGCGCCTCAGCCACCGGCATGATCCTCTACACCCAAGACGGCAGCATGAGCGCCTGCATTGCCCAGGCCGATCGGGCCAATCTGTCGTCCGACAGCGTGCGCAGTGCCCCGGTGGCGGAGCGGCTGGCCGCTTTCGACAGTTTTTTCCAATACGCCGGTCGCTACCGTGTCCAAAGCCAGGACGGCCGGCTGCAGGTAGTTCACAGCGTCACCCACTCGCTGAACCCCAATTTTGTCGGCACCGAGCAAGTGCGCTGGATCGACTGGCCGGCGCCCGGCCAGTTGGCCCTGTCAGCCTCTGACACGGTGCCCGGCACGGCGGTAGCCCGCCACCACCGGCTGCTGTGGCAGCGCAACCCGCAACCATGACAAACAGCTACTTCGAATCCCATCAGGCACGGTTCAAGCGGGCGCAGGCGGCCTGCGCCCAGCGCGACTGTTGGAGCCCCTTCCCAGAACTGCCCGGCAAATACCCAGACGCCGAAACCGCACAGGCCAAAGGTCTGGCTGCCTTCAATGCCCGGCTCGTTCAGGACCAGCCCCACCACTTTGACCTCGACCAGCCCGGCACCGTGGGCACACTGGGCGAAGAAGTCTCGCCTTACACGCAGCGACCGCTCGGCATCCTGTACCCGCAGGCAGATCCAAACCAGTTGTTCGAAGCAGCAAACAAGGCCATGACCGATTGGGCCCGGGCGCCGATTGACGAGCGCATCGGCCTGCTGCTCGAGGTGGTCGACACGCTGTACCGCGAGCATCTGTTTGACATCGTGAACGCTGTGATGCACACCGCCGGTCAAAGCTTCAATATGGCCTATGCCGGCTCCGGCGTGAATGCGCTCGACCGGGCCATGGAAGCCCTGGTCTATGCCCACCAGGCACAGCATGCTGTTGCGCCGCAAGCCCGCTGGGAGCGTCAGTTTGGCCCCTCGACCATCGTGCTGGACAAAACCTACCGGCTGGTGCCGCGCGGCGTGGCGGTCTGCTTTTCCTGTGCCAGCTTCCCGACCTGGAACGCCTGGCCCTCGATGATGGCCAGCCTGGCCACCGGCAACGCCGTCATCGTCAAGCCGCACCCGGCCACCGTGCTGCCCATGGCACTGA
>BJGT01000196.1 GCA_014190675.1 Comamonadaceae bacterium
TCGATGAGGCTGCCCTGAAACAGAAAATTGGCCTCGGCGTCGGTGTAATAAATCTCCGTGCCATTGACGCGAACCTCATACAGGCCAGCCATGGGGCTTTTGCTGACTTCGTCAATTGCCTGCAGCTGCGGTATGCGCTCGGCGAGGTTTTTTCGTATCGTGGCCTCCTGCGCCGCCGCGCTCAAGCCCAGGCCCAGAAGGCTGAGCCAGAGCATTGTTCGTATCAGTTGAATCATGGCTAATCCAGTGCTTGGTGGCTGGTAATTTTGGTTAAAAAAGACCCATGGCGCGGCGGGCCACCCAGGCCTTGAGCGGGCCGCTGCGATCGAAGCCATTCATGCCCCAGTTTCGCAGGGCCTGCCAGGCCGGACCTTCACGAAAAAACAACTGCTGCAGTCCATCCATGGCTGCGCCCATGGGCTCAACTTCGGCTTTACGCGCTCGCTCATAGCGCCGCAGCAGTTTGTGGTCGTCGAGTTGGCGCCAGTATTCGCGCTGTCGCAAGACCTCGGCCAGCGTGGCGACATCGGCCAGCCCGAGGTTGAGTCCCTGGCCGGCCAGTGGGTGCACGCTGTGCGCCGCGTCACCCGCCAAGGCCCAGGCACGGCCATCTTGGCGCCCAACCCAGGCCTGGGCGCAGGCGCTTTGCAGCGGCCAGGCTGCGCGTGCGCTGCTCAGCACCAAGGCCCCGAGGCAGCCTTCGCTCAGGCTGAGTAATTCGGCGCAAAACCCAGCCGGGTCTGCGTCCAGCAGGGCAGGCGCCCGCTGAGCGTTCACCGACCACACCATGGCGACTTCATGTCCAAGCGGGCCACCCAGCGGCAAAAACGCCAACACCTCACCACCGACAAACCATTGGCGTGCGATTTGGCTGTGTGGCATGCCGCAGCTCAGGCGCGCAGCGATCGCCTGCTGGGCATAGGTCTGGCTGCTGAAGTCAATTCCCAGCTCGCTGCGGGTGCTGCTGTTGCGCCCCTCGCAGATCACCTCGAGCGCTGCGCTGCGGGGGGCTTCGAGCAGGGTGATCTGTGGCTGAAACCGGATCGCCTGTGCCAGTTGCGCTTCAAGCACCGGCACATCCACGATCCAGGTCAGGCCCGCCACCTGCAACTGCTCGGCGCCAAAATTAACTTCGCCGCCAGCATCACCTTTGACCTGCATGGCGCGCACTTCAGTGGCGTGCAGTGCGTCAGGCCAGCAGCGCAGCGACTCCAGCAGCTGACGCGAGCGTGCATTCAGTGCGTAGGCCCGAAGGTCAACCTCACCCGTGCCAGCGGCACGCACGCTGGGTGCCGGGCCCGCCACCAGGCCTACGCGCAGGCGATCGCGCGCCAGCAACAGGGCCAGGGTCTGCCCAACGATGCCAGCGCCGCGGATGCAAATGTCTAGTGCTTGGGTCATGCCTTCAATTGTAGAAGGCAGGGCAAAATCGGGCCCTTGCCAACAAGAAAGAGGCCATCCTTTGAATGCTGTTGAACTTGCCCAGGGCGATCTGCTGGCGCGTATTGAGCACCTGCTGGTCTACCCAGTCAAATCTTGCGCCGGCGTGAGCCTGCCGCAGGCACTGCTGACAGATACTGGCCTGGATCTTGACCGGGCTTGGATGGTGGTTGATGGCGATGGTGAGTTTGTCACCCAGCGCGAGATGCCGCGACTGGCACTGGTGCAGACCCAACTCAAAACCCATGAGCTGATTTTGCGGGCCCCCGGCATGCTGGCACTGCACATTCAAATTGATGCGGTTGAGAGCCCCTTGAGCGTGCGGGTCTGGGATGACCTGGTGCCGGCCTACGACATGGGGAACACGGCGGCGCAGTGGTTTACTGACTTTTTAGCCCAGGGCGTCAAGAGTGCAAACCCGGCATCGGTGGGCCCCTGTCGCTTGGCCCGGTTTGACCCGCAGCACCGGCGCCTGTCGAACCTGAAGTGGACTGGCGGCCTGGAGGCGCCCAACCAGTTCAGCGACGGTTTCCCGCTGTTGGTGCTCAGCGAGGCCTCGCTTGAGGGCCTTAACCAGCGCCTGCTGGCCGCAGGCGGGCAGGCGGTGGCCATGGCGCGTTTTCGGCCCAACATCGTGCTCTCGGGCCTGCAGGCCCATGACGAAGACCGGCTGGCCTGGCTGCGCCTGAGCACCCCCGAGGGGCGGGTGAGCCTGAAAATGGTCAAGCCCTGCCCGCGCTGTCCTATCCCCAACATCGACCCGACCACCGCTCTGAGCCACCCGGCCGTGGGTGATGCGCTGCAGGCCTACCGGCAGGACGCCCGGGTCGACGGCGCCATCAGCTTTGGCATGAATGCCATCGTCTGCGAAGGGGATGGCATGTTGCTGCGTCTGGGCCAAACCCTGCAGTGTGAGCTGGGCTTTGGCTAGGCACGGTGAACCAGCGCTGTCGGCGGATTCGCCGCCAGGACATGGTCAAGAGTTAGTGGCCTGGGCAAGCCGCTGGTGTGCGTGCGGCTGAGCCCGCGCGGCGCGAGTCAGTAGCGCACCCCCGGCTCCACAACCGGCCAGCTGTCTGCCCGCGCCACCCGCGGCTGGCGATGGATGACAGACCCCTCAGCACCTGTGCGAACAGACTTCAACACATGTGACTTTATCGCTTCTTCCGCAGCCACGTTGCTAGCTGCCGACTCACTTTGGCTGCGGAACACCAAACAGTGTCACCTCTCGGTCAAGGCGTTGCTAAACACCGTGGCCGGACACTACTTGGTTCAAAATGGCTGCCTTGAACTCACAAGAGAAAGTTCATTTTCAACAGCTGTCCCTAGGCCAGATCAGTATGTAAAACTGACCCGCATTTTTAAAGGCTCGGAGAGTCCTTTTTTTGCAAACTCTAAGTTTGCTACCAACTTTGCGCTACGAGCGGCAGCGCGTTCAATTCCACCCGTGACTCACGCCACTGCGGCCAGTGTTGATCCATCAGGGCCATGAAGCCCTCTGAGTGGGTCGGCACCATCAGGTGGGCCATCTCATGAACCACCACATACTCCAGCAGGTCCTTGGGCTTTTTGACCAGTTCTGTGTTGAGTCGAATGTGGCGCTTGGCAGGGTTGCAGCTGCCCCACTTGGTTTTCATCCGCTGCAAGTAGTAGCTAGATACCTTCACGCCCATCTTGGCCGCCCACTTGTCAATCAGGGCTGGCACGACCTCATGCAGCAGCGCCTTGTGCCACTCGTGCACCACCGCGGCCCGCTTCTCTGGTGAGCTGCCGGGACGTACCTGCAGGGTCAGCTGCCGGTGACTGCGTTTGACGACTGGCTTTTCATCAGCCTCGGCAATGACCATCAGGTAACGCCGCCCCCACAAATAATGGCTCTCACGCTCGATGAATTGGCGCGGTGTCTCCCGGGCTTGCCCGGACAGCTTCAGGCGCTGCTTGCGAATCCAGCCCAGTTTGGAGATGGCGTAGGCGCGCGCAACCTCGGTGCGGGTTGCCTGCGGCGCGACCAGCGTCACGCGCCCGGTTGGCGGGTGAACTGACAGGTGCACATGCTTGACGTCCTTGCGCGTTAAGGTCACGCGCACATCACCCAGGTCAATCGTCTCTGCCATCAGTAACCGGGCTGGTTTTTGATGATGTCAAACAGTGCAGCCGTGGCCTGGCGGTCCTTGTCCAGCAGCGGGTAAATGGCGTTCTGCACCGTGCGCTCACGCGTCTCATCCCCCTTCCAGCCGGCCGGGGCATCCTGCCGCACCACCCAGTCAAGTCGCAAAGCCAGCGCGGCCTTGTCTTCATCGGCGGTCGGATACCGGAACGTGGTCGCCGGAATCGCGTCGAGGTTGTTGTAGAGCACAGTGGCCTCGGCATTCCCACGCAATGATGGTGGAAGGTCGTCGGTTGGCTGTTTATCAGCCAGCTTGCGCACCAGCGCCTCGGCATTGCACAGGAATTCTTCGTAGGCCTCGGCATCGGTCCGGCTCTGCCCGATCAGGTCTTCAAGCAGCTTGGACATCTGCTCGTAGAACTTCGGGTCGGTCAGCTGGTCCCGGATGATCGTCTTGCGCACATTGTTGATGATGCCCTCGGCGACGGACTCCTTCGTCAGCTTGCCCTTCTCGTTGAGCTTTTTTGCAATGGCATCGTGTATGCCGGTCTGAATGATCAGCTCGGTTAGCGACAGCGCGCCCAGGTCGCCCAGGTCTGTGGCGGCGTCCGCCCGGATGTAGGTGTTGAGCAGGTGGCGCATGTCCGCCTCAAACGGCTTGATGTCCAGTTCTTCGCCCGCGTGCTTCTTGATGGCGGCGCGGATTTCGGCATAAAACTCCACCTCACGCTGGATGGCCGCCGCTTCAGTGTCCGAGTAACCCGCCTCAATCAGGTTCTGTGCAATGTCGGCGTAGGCCCGCGTCAACAGCGCCACAGCCTTGTAGAAGGCAAT
>BJGT01000197.1 GCA_014190675.1 Comamonadaceae bacterium
CGGGTGGCAATGATGCAGGCCTCTTGAATCGCCGGGTGGCGAAACATCAGCGCCTCGACCTCGGCCGGCCACACCTTAAAGCCCGAGGCGTTGATCATGCGCTTGAGGCGGTCGGTCAGGAAGAAGTAGCCGTCTTGATCGACATGACCCAAATCACCCGAACGAAAAAAGCGTTTGCCATCGAGCGTGATGAAGGCCGCCGCGGTGGCATCCGGACGCTTCCAGTAGCCCTGAAAAATCTCCGGCCCGTGCATGATGATCTCGCCCTGCTCGCCCACGCCAAGCTCGGCGAGATTTTCCGGGTCAATCACGCGCGCATCGGTGCTCATGAACGGTATGCCAAGACACTGCTGTTTGGGCGCATCAGGCGGGTTACTGTGCGACGGGGCCGCGGTTTCAGTCAGGCCATAGCCTTCAATGTATCGCAGGCCAAACTGCTCAAACAGCCGCTGGGCCACCGCCTGCGGCATGGCCGCGCCACCGCCTCCGATGTAGACCAGGCTGGAGAGATCAAACTGCTCGAAGTTTGGGCTGGCCAAGAGGTCGATCACCATGGTCGGGATGTTGGTCCAGTGCGTCACCCGCCAAGACGAGATCAGCCGCCCGGCGAGCTCACGGTCCCAGCGCGGCATCAGGATCAGAGTGGCACTGCCGCGAATGCTGGTGTGCATCACGCTGACCATGCCGGTGATGTGGAACATCGGCACCACCGCCAGCACAATGTTCTCGGGCGAACCGTTGCCCCAAAGGTTGCTGGCAACCGCGTTGTGCATGATGCTGGCATGGGTGTGCATACAGCCCTTGGGTAAACCCGTGGTTCCGCTGGTGTAGGGCAAGATCGCTAGGTCAGCCGGACCGACCGCCAAGGGCGGCAGTGGCAAGTTGTGCTCGAGTGCGCTTGACCAGTCGTGCACCTGGACACCCGCCGGTTCGGGGGCAACGTGACGAGCAAGCAGCCAGTCTGACCACTGGGCAGGCGGGGCATCGGCGCCGCTGATGTCGGCATCAAATGCGTCACTGATGTGGCTCAGCAACAGATGGGCCAGACGCAGTGACGGAGCCAGCGCGTCGTTGGCCTGCGCGAGCTGGCCCGCCAGGTCTGCCGTGGTGATGGCAACGCGGGCATCCGGGTCGGTGATGTAGTGCTTAAGTTCCTCGGCGAGGTTCATGGGGTTGACTGGCACCACCACAGCATTGGCGCGCAAAATTGCAAAGTGTGCGATCACCAACTGAGGGCAATTTTGCATGTTCAGCAGCACCCGATCGCCTTTTTGCACGCCGAGTTTGTGCAAATAAGCCGCTAAGCGTTCGGCTTGGTGAAGCAGTTGCGCATAAGACAGGCGTCGGCCAAAAAACACCAGCACCGCCTTGTCCGGGTAGCGCCGGGCACTGGTTTGCAGGTTGTCCCAAAGCGATGTAGCAGGCGGCGTGATGCTCAGTGGGAGGCGCCGCGGCCAAAAGCGGTGGTGCGGCCTGGTGCCTGCGGCCAATCGCGTGGGCTGTGGCGGGTTTGGGTCCGGTAGTTGATCCATCTTTTAAGTGTCTCCTGATTTGTCAATCCAGCGCTGGCACCTATTTTGCCGAATGCCTGGCAGCAAGACCTTGGCGCCGAATGGCGCACCAAATTTGATCGTAAACCCGAATGTACTGGCCAGACAGTGCTGATACAGTCCAAGATCCGAAAGCCTGACGCTGCCTACGGAGCCGGGCCCTTATTGGTTTTATTTTTTAAATTGGAGATCTGCATATGAATTTGAGCAAATTGAGCACCCTGGCCGCCGCTGTGGCGGCCGTGGCAACACTGAGCGCCACCCCAGCCCACGCTGGCAAGACCATAGACGCCATCAAGGCGCGCGGCCAGGTCATCTGCGGGGTCAACCCCAGCCTGCCAGGTTTTGCGGCGGCTGACAGCCAGGGCAACTGGACCGGCTTTGACATCGACATCTGCAAGGCCATCACGGCAACCCTGATGAGCGACGTGACCAAGGTCAAATGGACGCCGTTGAACGCCTCCCAGCGTTTTGCGGCCCTGCAGTCGGGTGAGATCGACGTGCTGTCGCGCAACACCACCTGGACTCTCACCCGGGACGCATCCCTTGGCCTGAACTTCACTGGCGTCACTTACTATGACGGCCAAGGCTTCATGGTCACCAAAAAATCCAAGATCACCAGCGCCAAGCAACTCAAGGGAGCCACGGTCTGCGTGCAATCCGGCACCACCACTGAGAAAAACCTCGCCGACTACTCCAAGGCCATGAATCTCAACATGAAGCCAGTAGTATTTGAGACCCAGGAAGCCACCAACAAGGCCTACTTCACCGGGCGTTGCCAGGTCTACACCACCGACGCCTCGGGCCTGGCTTCGGTGCGTAACAAAGAAGCCACCAACCCCGCTGACCACGTGATCCTGCCCGACCTGATCTCCAAAGAACCTCTTGGCCCGTCGGTGCGCCGGGGAGATGACGAGTGGTTTGCCATCGTCAAATGGGTGGTGTTTGCGCTGATTGAGGCCGAAGAATATGGCATCACTCAGGCCAATGTTGACCAGATGAAATCCAGCACCGATCCAGTGGTTCAGCGCATCCTGGGCACCTCTGAGGACACCGGCAAGTTGCTGGGTCTGGACAAAGACTGGGCCTACCGTGCCATCAAGGCCGTAGGTAATTACGGCGAGATGTTCGAGCGTAACCTGGGCCCGAATTCAACCCTGAAATTGCCACGCGGCGCCAATAACTTGTGGAGCAAGGGCGGCCTGATTTACGCCCCGCCAGTGCGTTGAACCCAACGGGCCTCAAGCCCGCCCGGCCAGCCCCGCCTAAAAAGCGGGACTGGTCGTGGCGTAGTCAAGCGCTGCGCAGCCTGCTCTACCAAGTGGTGGCGCTGGCCTTGGTGATCAGTGCTGGCTACTATTTACTAGGCAACACGCTGGAGAACATGCGCCTGCGCGGCATCAAAAGCGGTTTTGATTTTTTAGTGCAACCGGCTGGCTTCGGGATTGGCGAAAGCATCATTCCCTTTGATTCAAGCGAAAGCTATGTCAAAGCGTTTGCGGTAGGCGTCTCAAACACCCTTCGGGTAGCTGCGCTGGGCATTGTGCTTGCCACGCTGCTCGGCACATTCATCGGTATTGGCCGCTTGTCGCGTAATTTTTTGCTGCGCAGCCTATGCGGGGCTTATGTGGAGTTTTTCCGCAATGTGCCGCTGCTGCTGCAGTTGTTCATCTGGTATTTCATTCTGACCGAGACCCTGCCCACGATTGAGGAAGCGCTCAAACCATTGCCGGGCGTGTTTTTTAGCAAGAACGGTTTGCAGTTTCCGATTCCCCTGTGGGCCGAGGGCCACGCTTTAACCCTCGCGGGTATGTTTTTGGGCCTTGTGCTTGCTGTCTGGTGGGGAAGACAGGTGCGCCGCCATTTTGAGGCAAGTGGCCAACTGCGTCCGGTTGCTTTGCCTGCCTTGGCCCTGCTCGCTGGCCTGGGCCTTCTGGGCTGGCTGTTGGGCGGCAGTCCGGCAGCACTGGACATACCCGAAAGCACAGAGCTCAACGTGGTGGGAGGGGGCTCGCTGACCCCCGAATACATGACGGTGCTGATGGGTCTGACCATCTACACCGCCGCCTACATCGCCGAGATTGTGCGCGGCGGCATCCAAGCTGTGCCCTTTGGCCAGCATGAGGCGAGTTCTGCGCTGGGCCTGTCTCGCGGCATGGAGGTGCGCTTGGTGCTTCTGCCGCAGGCGCTGCGGGTGATCATTCCACCGGTGACAAGCCAGTACCTCAACCTAACTAAAAACTCATCACTCGCGGTGGCTGTCGGCTACCCCGACCTGGTTTCAATTTCCACCACCTCGCTGAACCAGACCGGCCGCGCCATTGAGTGCATCGCCATCATCATGGCCTGCTATCTGACACTCTCGCTGCTGACATCCTGGTTCATGAATGCCTACAACCGCCGCTCCCTGCTCAAAGAGCGCTGATGCCTCATGATGTCCAGCCAGCCCCTTGTGTTTGAGCCCATCGCCAGCCGCGCACCACCACGCCCGGTGGGCGGCCCGCTGCCCTGGTTGCAACGCAATTTATTTGACGGCTGGACCAATATCCTGACCACCCTGCTGCTGCTGATGCTGCTCGCCTTGGCACTGCCGCCAGTGTTTCAGTGGGGTTTGATGCATGCGGTATTTGGTGCCGATAACGCTGCCTGCCGGGCCGCCGAGCACCATGGCGCCTGCTGGGGTGTGGTGGCCGAAAAATACCGGCTGATTTTTTTCGGTCGCTACCCCTATGAGCAGCAGTGGCGGCCCATGG
>BJGT01000198.1 GCA_014190675.1 Comamonadaceae bacterium
TCGCTGATCTCCACCCTCAACGAGCGGGAGACCGAGCAAAACCTGGTCACGCTGTCAACCCTGCATGCGGCCAAGGGGCTGGAGTGGCCCCATGTGATGTTGGTTGGGGTCACCGAGGGTATGTTGCCGTTTCGCCCCGGCGAGGACGACTCGGCGCAAGACATCGCCACCCGTCTGGAGGAGGAGCGGCGCCTGATGTACGTGGGCCTGACCCGGGCCCAGCGCAGTCTGGCCGTGAGCTGGAGCCGAAAACGAAAAAAAGGGCGAGACATGGTGGCCGTGTTGCCCAGCCGTTTTATTGCCGAAATGGCCCTAGACAGCGCCACCACGCGGGAAGATCCGCGTGAAAAACTGCGTGCACTGCGGGCTGAATTTGCCAAAAAAGCCGAAGACCAGGCCGCGGCGCAAGCCCGCTCGCCGGTGGGACCGGCTTAGGGCTCGCATCTGCCGTGCCGGCAGGCCGGGCAGGCGACCCAACCAAGCGAGCTTGACAGTCGAGGGCGGCGACAATGTCGTCCGTGCTGTCTATCGTGCTCGTTACCCTTCCTTTTTTCGCCCTGGTGCTGTGCGGTTATATCGCCGTGCAGAGGCGTTTGCTGCCGCTTGAGGCGATCCCCGGGCTCAACAGTTTTGTGTTGTTTTTCGCATT
The DNA here is from genome assembly GCA_014190675.1 of Comamonadaceae bacterium. Taxonomy (GTDB): domain Bacteria; phylum Pseudomonadota; class Gammaproteobacteria; order Burkholderiales; family Burkholderiaceae_C; genus Rhodoferax. Next base: position 650 of record BJGT01000198.1, read on the forward strand.
GCCCTGTATGTTGTTTCGTTTTGGGTCGGGCACGCCCCTGGCGCAGTTGCTCGATGCCAGTGTGTTCTTCACCTACTTGCTGTGTGCCCTGCTGATGGTGGGTTTCACCGTGATGTTCAGCCTCAATCAACGGATTGGCTGGAACGATGCGGCCTTTGGTGCACTGGTGGCAGCCTTCCCGAATACCGGCTTCATGGGCGTGCCGCTGCTGGTGGCGTTGCTGGGGCCGGCTGCTTCCGGGCCAGCCATTGTGACCATCATGGCCGACCTGCTGGTCACCAACTCGCTGTGCATCGCACTGTCGCGCCTGGACGGCGCCCAACAGCAGGGGGCCAGAACCGCTGCCATACAGGCGCTCAAAGGGGTGGTGTCCAACCCCATGCCCTGGGCCATCCTGCTGGGTGCCCTGTTCTCGGCGCTGGACCTGCGCCTGCCCACTGCACTGGCGCAAACCGTGAGCCTGCTTGCTGATGCGGCCTCGCCGGTGGCCCTGTTCACCATTGGTGCGGTGCTGGCCCGTTCCCGCCTGCTCAGCGCCAGTGGCGCGCCGCGCGACATGCGCTACGGCGACTACCTGCCCATAGTGGCTTTCAAACTGCTGCTGCACCCGCTGCTGGTTTTCCTGGTCGGTGCGCTGGCCATCCGGTTGGGCGTGCCGCTGACCTATTCCGCCCTGACCGTGATCGTGCTGGTAGCCGCGCTGCCAAGTGCCAGTAATGTCACTGTACTGTCCGAGCGTTTTGGTGCGGATACGGCGCGCGTAGGCAACATTGTTTTAATCAGTACTGCCCTGGCTTTTCTCAGCTTCAGCCTGGTTGTCAAGCTGTTGCGCTGAGCCTGGCCCGGGGTCTTCAAATGCGCTCAAATGCTCAGCGGGTCCACATCGATTGCCCAGCGGATCAAACCGCGCCCGGCCGGCTGAGTGCGCTGAGCCTGCAGCGTGGCCTGCCAAGCGCCGAGAAATTTTTGTAGGGCCAGGCGCGATCCGCTTTCCACCAGCATTTGTGCCCGCTCTACATTGGCGATCCGCTGAATGCTCATGGGCACCGGCGGAAACAGGCTCACATGCTCGAGCAGCTCTGCCAGCGCCGTGGTCGTTGCCGCGGCGCTGGCGGCACTTAAAAAGCCTTGCGCGATGTCTTGGGTACGCGCCTCAGCGCGCACCAGCGCTTGGTAGCTGAACGGCGGCATCGCAGCCTGCGCCCGCTCCTGCAGTTGCTGCTGGGCAAAGGCTGGGTAGTCGTGCCGTTTGAGTGCCGCGAACAGAGGGTGGTGGGGGTGAAAGGTTTGCAGCCACATCTCGCTTTGGCTGCCCATGCCGGCGTCACGCCCGGCCCGGCCGGCGGCTTGCATCAGCAGACCAAACAGGCGCTCGGGTGCCCGGAAGTCGCTGGAAAAAAGCGCCCCGTCGGGGTTAACCGCGGCCACCAAGGTGATGCGGCGAAAGTCGTGGCCCTTGGCAATCATCTGTGTGCCCACCAGCACGTCGATGTCGCCGGCGTGCACCTGTGCGAGTTGCGCTTCCAGGCTGCCTTTGAGTCGGGTGCTGTCGGCATCAATGCGGGCAATGCGCACGGGCTCACCCTCGGGCTTCGAGGCGGACGCGGTGTTGGGGCGACGCACGTCAGCGAGCAGCTCCGCCAGATGCTCTTCAAGCCGCTCAGTGCCCCGGCCCATGGGCGCAATGTCGGGATTGCCGCAGGCCGGGCAGGCGCGCGGCACCGGCTCGGTGAAGCCGCAGTGGTGGCAGCGCAGAGTCCGGTCGATTTTGTGAAACACGCGGTAGGCGCTGCAGTGCGGGCATTCGCTTTTCCAATCGCAGTCCCGGCAGTGCAAGACGGGGGCATAGCCGCGCCGGTTTAAAAACACCATGCTTTGCTCGCCCCGCGCCACCCGCTGTGCGATCGCCTCGAGCAGTGGCGGCGAGAACACACAATGCTTGGGCTGGTGGTTCATGTCCACCCGGCGTACTTGCGGCAGGCCGTCTGGCTGGGCGCTGAGTCGCGCCTGCCCATCGGCGGGCGAGGCATCCCGGCCCACCCGGCTGGCCATGGTCAGCCGGGTGTAACGCCCGCCATCGGGGCGGCTGTGGTGCCAGCTCTCCAGGGAGGGTGTGGCCGAGCCCAATATGACCCTGGCTCCCTCCAGCTGTGCCCGGTAGACCGCCAGGTCGCGCGCCGAATAGCGTGCTCCCTCCTGGCTTTTGTAACTCGGGTCGTGCTCCTCATCAACCACGATCAGTTGCAGGCTGGGCATAGAGGCAAAAATCGCCATGCGCGTGCCCAGCACAATGCGCGCCGCCCCGCTGTGGGCCGCCAGCCAGCTGTGCAGCCGCTGCGCCGGTGTCATGCCGCTGTGCATGGCCACCAGGGCCTGTTGGCCGAACCGTGGCGCAAAGCGGGCCCGAAAGCGGGCTTCGAGTTGGGGCGTGAGGTTGATCTCGGGCACCATCACCAGCGCCTGCGCTTGCGGCGAGCGGGCCAATAGCCGCTGCACCAACTGCAGGTAGACCTCGGTTTTACCGCTGCCGGTGGCGCCAAACAGCAGGCCAGGTTTGCGGTCCTGCTCAAACTCTGCGAGCACCTGAGATTGTTCGGGCGTCAAGGCCACCGGCTCGCAGTCTGGGGCCGTTGGCGTGGGGGGCGCATTAGCCAGCGTCTGGCGCTTGAGCCGGCGCCCGATTTGCACCGCACTGAGCTCGCGCAGCTGCGGAGGCAGCACCGCCAGCACCACCTCCCCGATTGAACGCTGGTAATAGCTGGCGCTAAATTCAAGCAACTGCCGCCAAGCGGCGCTCAGCGGCGCAATGCCATCGAGCACCCCGGCCAGTGGCCTCAGTTTTTCGGGTTCTGGCAATTGGGCTGCTGCGGCGGGCCCATCCCAAACCACGCCAAGCAATTCGCGCTGCCCCAAAGGTACCCGCACCAGACTGCCCGGCGCGGGTGCTTGCTCACTCCAGTAGCTCAGCGCACTGCCCATCTGGCTGTGCGCCGGCAAATGCACCAGCACCTGGATGACTTGTTTCACATGGGCCCCAAGCTTGGCCTGCAATGTCGATGTGAACTGTTGAAAAACCCCTTAAGTGCTTGATTCATATTAGATTTATGAGAAGTCCAGTGTTTCTGTGGATAACTTTGTTGATATCTCACCTTAGCTGGCTTGAAACCCTTGCAAATCAAGGCTTTCATTGGAATGCCCACAAAAAAAGCAGAATATTAAAACCATATACATCAACAACTTGCATTCGCTACTGCTTTTGTAGCGGATATTCTGCCAAGAGCCCCCGCTTGGCGCGGTGCAGCAAGATATTTGTGCATAACTGGCGTTCCTGCACAGCCACTGGGCTCAAAATATGCTAGAGCGTTCCCGGCGCTAAGGCTCCCCGTTGGCTGCGGGAATGGCTGTGCACGGCTTGCACCAGGGCGGACACATGCTCGGGCGGCGTGTGCTGGCTGATGCCGTGACCAAGGTTGAAAATATGCGTGGCGCCCTGGCCGCTGCCCATGTGTGGAGTGCCAAAGCTGTCGAGCACCCGGCCTACCTCGCTGGCAATCTGCGCCGGCTGTGCAAACAGCACATTGGGGTCGATGTTGCCCTGCAAGGCCTTGCTGTGGCCCACCAGCGCCCG
>BJGT01000199.1 GCA_014190675.1 Comamonadaceae bacterium
TGACCTTGATGGCGCCAGGGAACTTGGTCTCCATGCGCGTCTTGATCATGCGGAAGGCATCCGACAACGGGGCATTGTCGGGCGCCGCCGTAGACACACGAATTTCGGTTTGGGCTTGGGCCATTGGTAGCACGCTGAGTGCGGCCAAAGCCACGGCTGCAGCAAGTAGGGTTCGTCTCATGGTCTGACTCCTCGATAAGTTTACGGCGACCCAAAAAAAGGCCGGGTCTTTGGCCCTGAAAACGGTGTAGTGCGAGCACAGTGCCAGCACGCGGATAGGTAAGCTACCAATGTCTGCGGTTTTATGATCACGCAAACACCTCTGGAGATAGTTCATCGACGCTGCGTAGACCCAGAAGTGCGAGGGTGCGGGATATTTCGGCCGCGAGGATATCAATGGCGCGCTGCACGCCGGCCTCTCCGCCAGCGGCGAGGCCGTACAACATGGCGCGCCCGAGCAATACGGCATCTGCCCCCAGTGCCAACGCCTGTACGATGTCTGTGCCACGGCGAAAGCCAGAGTCCACAAGCAGGGCAAAACCCGAGCTCACAGTCGCCCGCGCTTGGCGCACAAGGCGTAGTGGTACCGCTGACCGATCAAGTTGCCGGCCACCGTGATTGGACAGGACCACGCCATCGAGACCCGCATCCATGGCAGCGCGAACGTCGGCCATGTTGGCCACGCCTTTTAAGATGAGCTTGCCTGGCCAGACTTTCCGGATTCTTGCAACGGTGGTCCAATCCGTCTGCGGTCGTTGGTTGGCCAGGGCCCAGCGCGCTACAGCGTACAAACTGCGATCTTGCCCAGGAACGAATTGCTCCAAATTCGGAAAGCTGGGGATGCCATGCCTGAGTACCTGCCACATCCACCGGCAATGATGAAGCATGTCCAGCTTGCTAGCGAACGTGGGCGTGAAGCCGGACTGATAGTTGCGACGGTCCCATTCTCGGTTGCCAAGCACAGGCGAATCAACGGTCAACATGATCGCTTCACATCCCGCTGTGGCGGCCTGTTGCAGCAATCGTTCCCAAACAGGATCCTCCGCATAAAGGTAGAGCTGAAACCAGTGTCGCAACCCTGGGGTAACAGCCACATCGGCGATCGTGGCATTGGAGACCGTGCTCTGGGCAAATGCAATGCCCTTGAAGGCCGCAGCCCTTGCCAGCGCCAAGTCGCCCCGGTGCCACAAAAGGCCATTAAATCCGGTGGGCGCAATCGCGAAGGGCAGCGAGCTGGTCGCTCCGAGGATGGTCCGCTGTAAATCGATATGCGAAACGTCCCTCAACACACGGGGCTGAAATTCGATTTCGTCGAAGGCTTGCCGATTGGCCACTAGTGAGCGTTCATCCTCGGCACCCCCTTCTAAGTACTCGGCGTTGACGCGAGGCAAACGGTGGAGTGCCATAGCTCGCAAATCTCCAATGGATTGAGCGCGTGTCAGGTCCTGACCGCAGTAATACTGTCGGTCCAGATCTGCATGCATTGGCGATCTGCTGGGCAGGAACATCACGTACTTTATGGCCGCTTCAAGACGTCTTCAAAGTGCCGCAGCGGCATCAATCAGCGGACAGCATCCACTCGTTCCATCAGTCCCGGCTTCCATTTATCTGATATTCCAGATTTTTTGTACTGGTCCCGGACTGCTGTACGAAAGGCTGCCACGTCAGGCTCGACAATCTTAAGTTTTGCCGTCTTGAAGGTTTCCAGCGCATCGATTTCATCCTTGGCTGACTTTCCAATCTGGATATCAATGGCTTCTAGCGTTGCAGCCCTCAGTTCGGCCTGCTGAGCCGGCGTTAGCTTGTCGAACACCGGTTTGGCAATAGCCACGAATAGCGGCTGAACCAAGTGGCGGGTCAGTACCACCTGCGATGTCACTTCTTGCAGCTTCCAGTCGCGCGTCATGTTGGTGGGGTTGTCATGCGCGTCAATGGCACCAGTTTTGAGGGCTAGGTACATCTCGGTAGCTGGCATGGCAACCGAGACTGCACCCAAAGCTTGCGCAATAGTCTGAAATGCTGGGCCAGGTGGCATACGCATCTTGAAGCCCGCGAGGTCAGAAGGGACCCGGATAGGCTTGTCGCTGCGCAGGTTCACCGTCCGGGTTCCTATGTAGCCCGTGTCCAGGATCACGATCCCCATGCGCGACTCGACGGCACTGAAAAATTCTTTGCCAATGTCGCTTCGGAAGGTCTTGATCATGTGATCACGATCCCTGAACAGATATGCCGCACCAAGGACACCGTACTCTGGCACCTGCGTCTCGAGTTCAGGCATCACCGGCGTCGCCATTTCCAGGTTGCCGCGCTGCATTGCTGGCAGCTCAGTGCCCTGGCGAAATAGGGAGCTGCCCGTATGCACCGACACCTTGATGGCGCCGGGGAACTTAGCCTCCATGCGGGCCTTGATGGCTCGAAAAGCATCCGACAGCGGCGAGACATCCGGTGCGGCACTGGAAATTCGCAGCTCAGTCTGGGCCTGCGCCATCGGCAGCACGCTGAGTGAGGCCAAAGCCACGGCAGCGGCAAGTAGTGTTCGTCTCATGTTCTAACTCCTAGGATTTGCAGCGACCCATATGAAAAGGCAGGGTCTATCGCCTTTGAAAAACAGTAGATAGTCAGCGCGGTGCCTGCACTGTGACAGACAGCCTACCAATGCCCTCGATCTCGGCATCGACCCGGTCGCCCACACTGAGAAAGGTTTGCTTGGGCGAGCCGACGCCGGCCGGCGTGCCGGTCAGCAGCACATCGCCCGGGTCCAGAGTCATGATGCGGGAAGCAGTGGCGATCTGCTCTGCCACTGAAAAAATCATGTCGCTGGAACGGCCGTCTTGCTTGAGCTCGCCATTCACCCACAGCTTGAGGCCGATGTTTTGCGGGTCGGCCACGGCGCTGGCCGGGATCAGTCGGGGGCCCAGCGGGCAGCAGGTGTCGTTGGCCTTGCCGGCGACCCAGTCGAGCTTGTAAAAGGTTTCGGGTGCGCGGTTGTGGTCGCGCGCTGAAAAATCAATCGCCACCGTGTAAAAGGCCACGTGCGACAGGGCGTCAGCCACGGACACATTGCGCGCGGTTTTGCCAATCACGGCAGCGAGTTCGATCTCCCAATCAAACGCTTTGGTGCCCAGGGGCATGTGCACGGTGTCACCGGGGCCGACCACGGCGTTACGGGGTGGCTTCATGAAAAAGAACAGCCGTTGTTCTTCTTTTTTGGCTCCGGGCATGCCCATTTCCGCCAGGTGATCAAAGTAATTGGCACCAGCACACAAAATTTTGCCGGGGTAGAGCAGTGGTGCCAGCACACGCACCTGGTCCGCCGCCAAGCTCATGGCAGGCTCGCAGTGAGGCAACAGTGCGGGCAATTGAGCGCCGTGCGTTGCCCAATCATCGAACAGACCGATCACGCTGCTGGGCAGGTCGGCCAAACCGGCCCGTTGAGCCAGGGCCGACAGCGGGAAATAGCGGCCATCCAGCTCCAGACATCCCAAGGCCTGACCCTGGTATTCGACGGTAGCGAGTGCAAACATGTGGCGGGGCTCCATGGCATAAGTGGTTGACCCGACGGACGATTTGTCGGGTCTGCAACGCATTCTATTTAGCATAAATAATCATTGTCAACATAAATTATTTATTTATGAATAAAATAAATTACCTTTTATTTTGGTATAAACCCTCATTCACTTCACCAAACGCGCATGGACAGCAGCACCCTCAGTACCGCCAGAGACGACGCCGCCAACGCCCGAACCCTGGCCAGCCAAGCGCACGACCTGCTCCGGCGGGACATCTTGAGCGGGAACCTGGCGCCTGGGCAGCGCCTACGAACCAAGGACCTGCAGGCACGCTATGGCCTGGGTCTGAGCCCGCTGCGCGAGTCTCTGCAGCGACTGTCGGCCGAGGGCATCGTGGTGAATGACACCCAACGCGGCTTTGCCGTGGCCCCGGTGTCGGTGGCCGAGCTGCGTGACCTGACGGTGGCGCGCACCGCGCTCGAATCCACCATGCTGCCCATGGCCATGCAACTGGGCACGGCTGACTGGGAGGCCGACATCGTGGCGGCATTTCACCGCCTGTCTCGCACGCCACTGCCGAATGATCCGGCCGCCATGGCCGATGCCAGCCTGTGGGAGCTGCGCCACCGCAGCTTTCACCACGCGCTGGTGGCTGGCTGCGGCTCGCCCTGGCTGCTGCGCCTGCACGGCCAGTTGGTAGATCAGTCGGAGCGCTACCGCAAAATCCGCA
>BJGT01000200.1 GCA_014190675.1 Comamonadaceae bacterium
TGAAGTCGCAGCCCAGCGCCTTGAGGCGCAGCGCCAACTCGGTGCTTTGCGCCAGGTCCCAGCCGCCCTCGACCCAATCGCTGGCCGAGAGGCGCAGGCCCAGCACGCCATCAAAGGCCTGGCGCACAGCGGCAAACAGTTCGAGCACAAAGCGGGTGCGGTTGTCAAAGCTGCCGCCGTAGTTGTCGCTGCGCTGGTTGGCTATGGGCGACAGAAACTCGTGCAGCAGATAGCCATGGGCGGCATGTAACTCCACTGCCTCGATGCCCATGCGATGCGCGCGCTGGGCTGCCAGCACAAAGGCCTCGCGAATGTCGGCCATCGCCGCCAGGCTCAGCTCGGCCGGGGGCGGCTCACCGGGCAATTGCGCCAGCGCCGACGGGCCCACTGGCACCCAGCCGCCCGCTTCTGCGCCCAGCAACTGGCCGCCCTGCCAAGGCAGGGCACTGGAGGCTTTGCGCCCCGCATGGGCTAATTGGATGCACACCGGCATGGGCGGCGCGAGTTGGCGCGCCCGTTGCAGGTGCCCAGCCAGAGCGGCATGGGTGCGCTCGTCCCACAGGCCCAGGCAGCCCGGCGTGATTCGGCCCGTAGGCAATACTGCGGTCGCCTCAATGGTCAACAGGCCTGCGCCACTGTTGAGCAGGTTGCCCCAGTGCATCAGGTGCCAGTCGTTTGCTGCGCCGTCTTTCGAGGCATATTGGCACATGGGCGCGATCACGATGCGGTTGGCCAGCGTCAAGCCGCCGCTCGGCGAGGGCATTTGCAAGGGGGAGAAAAGTAGGCTCATGCAGGCAAGCCCACCTGGCCGCCCGGGGCAAACAAGGCCTCCATTTCGCGGCGCACCTGGTAAGCCGGGGTGCTGGTGTCAATGGCTACGTCGGCCCAACTCAGGCTTTGGCCTTTTTTGACCGCCCGCACCAACTTGACCTGGTGGGCCAGGCCCAGGGGCAGGCCGCCCTGGGTCACCGAGGTTTGCGCTGGCAGCAGCTTGCCCCATACCGTGTAGCCGCCCTCGCCATCAAGCATGTCGCCCGCCTTGAGGTCTTTCTTGGCCGTGGCCACCACATCGGCGTTCCAACAGGTGGCCACGCCAGTGGGCTCGCCGCGCAGTGCCACACTAGCCACCGACACCCCGAGTTCCAGGCCAATCAGGTGCCAGCGCTTGTACAGGGTGAAATAACGCCCGCTGGGGTCGGTGTGCGCGTTGTACTCTTCAAAGCAGTTCTTGATGTAATCGGTCTCGGCCTCCACCGTCACCCAGACCCCCATGCGGATGTCATAGGGGATTTTGCGGCCATTGGCCTCCAGCGATGAGATCACCTCGACCATGCCTTTTCGCTCAAGCATGCCACCCTCGGCGATGGGCCGAGTGACAAAGGGGATGTCCTCTACGCTGGCAGGCGGGTAGAGCAGGCCGTTGCTGGGCACGGTCAGCCCGGTGGCATTGGCCACGGCCGTGGATTCGATCGAGGGCTTGGAGCCGTCCAGAAAACTGTTGAACATTTTCGGGTTCAGCCCGCCGCGCGCGGCCTGCTCCGGACTCAAGCCGTAATTAGCCCAGACTGTCTCAGGGGTCGATTCGCAAAAATGGGGCAGCCATTTGTGCCCACGCCCCGCCGCCACCACGGGAAAGCCGCAGGTGCGGGCCCAGTCAACCAGGTCGCAAATCAGGGCCGGCTGATCGCCAAACGCAAGCGAGTACACCACGCCAGCCTGCGCAGCCTTGCGTGCCAGCAGCGGCCCACAAAAAGCGTCCGCCTCCACCGTGACATTGACAACATGCTTGCCATGGGCAAACGCTTGCAAGCAGTGCGCTACGGCGGCCACCGGGTTGCCGGTGCACTCCACAATGATGTCGATTTGCGGATGGGTCACCAGCGCCTGCCAGTCCTCGGTGATCCAGGTAGCCCCGCTTTGCAGCGCCGCCTGGGCTGAGGGCGCCTGCATTTGCGCATCGGCCCAGCCAACGCGTCGCAAGTTGGTTCGGGCGAGTTCGGGCGACAAATCGGCAATCGCCACCAGATGCACGCCTGGTGTGCGGGGAAGCTGCGCCAGATACATGGCGCCAAATTTGCCCGCCCCGATCAGGCCGATGCGCACAGGGCGCTGTTCTGATGCGCGTTGTTGCAGTTTGGTGTAAAGGTTCATGATGCTGCCAGCTTGGCTGGGCCTCAACGGCCGCCAGACGCTCAGGCCATTTCTTCCAGGGAGGTTTGCAGGGCGCTTGCTGGCAGGCCGTTTTTCCAAGGCAGGTCTACCGCATAGTGTTTTAGCAGACAGTCATCGGGCAGGCAGGTGATAGGTGTGAAATCGCGGTGGGCAATGTACTCGGGGCGCTTGTGGCGTCGAATGTGGTTGCTGACAGCGCACAGGCTGAGGTAGACCGCCACCCGGTTAAAAGGCGACAGGTTGCCGCCCGACGCGTGCACCAGGCACGAATGAAACAAGATCATGGAGCCAGCTGGCCCCTTGGGGCTGGCGATGCCACCATGCGCGCCGCCGGCGCGCGCAACAAGCTGGCGAATGAGCTCGTTGTCAACGGTCCACAGCGGGTAACTGGTGGTGCTGAGATCGTGGCTGGCAGCGATCACGCCCTTTTTGTGGCTGCCGGGGATGAACATCAACGGCCCGTTGTACTCGGTCACGTCGTCTAGAAAAATCGCGATGTTCATGGCCCGCTCGGTCGGCATCATGTCGTCATTGAGCCAGGTGCCGTAGTCTTGGTGCCACTGCCACACATCGCCTTCAAAAGCCATCTTGCCGTTGATCTTGAACTGGTGCATGTAGAGCTGTTCGCCTAATAAGCGTTGTACCGGCTCAATCATGCGCGGGTGGCGCGCAAGTTTGGCAAAGGGCTCGCTGTAGAGGTGCGCGGCAAAGTTGGTGCGCACCGCATCCCGGCCCTTCTCGCGCACGTTGTAGGCTTCGCGCCGGGCATAGAGTTCGGGCACGGCTTGGGCCAGGGTACGGGTTTCATCGGCTGTAAACAGGCCGGGGAAAAACAAGTAGCCCTCGTCCTCAAAGCGGGCCTGCTGCTCAGGCGTTAGTTGCATGCGCTGTCTCCTGTCTCAGGGGCGCCAAGTATGCACCAAGACCCAAGCCCCGCGCCCTGCAGCAAACTATGGGGCTTGGCCACGCTTGCGCGGGCCGGCCCCATCTTGCGGTTTATTTGCGGTTTATGATGGTCTATTTGGGAGATTGGCCATGTCCGGATCGATTCTTTCAGCCGAGCAGCGCGCTGCCTATGAGCACGATGGCTACATCCTGGTTCGCAAGCTGTTTGATGACGAGGAAATCGCCATCCTGCGCACAGCCATTGAAAACGACGCGGCCATGAAGAGCCGGCTCTACGACCGCAATGATGCAAGCGGCAAATCAACCCGCATGGCCACCTGGAACCATCCCGGCGACAGCGTCTACGGCCTGGCCGCCCGCTCGCATCGGGTGGTCGACACCATGGAAGACCTGCTCGGTGGCGAGGTCTACCACTACCACTCCAAACTAACCGCCAAAGAGCCGTTTGAAGGAGGCGCCTGGGAGTGGCACCAAGACTACGGCTATTGGTACCACAACGGCTGTGTATTTCCGTACATGGCCAGCGTGATGGTGGCGCTTGACCACAGCACGCGTGAAAACGGTTGCCTGCAGGTGGTGAAGGGGTCGCACCATTGCGGGCGGCTTGAGCATGGCGTGTTGCCGGGCGAACAGGTGGGGGCTGATCCGCGCCGAGTCGAAGAAATCCTCAAGCGCATGCCCATCGAGCATGCCGAGATGGCGCCTGGCGACGGGCTGTTTTTTCACAGCAATGTGCTGCACCGATCAGACCAAAACCGATCGGACAAGCGCCGCTGGACCGTGCTGCACTGCTACAACGCTGCCCGCAACAACCCCTACCTCGAGCACCACCACCCTTTCTACACACCCATCGACAAGGTGGACAACGCGGCGATTAAGCTGGCGGGCGTCACATTTGCGGCCAGTGCTGAGGAGTTTCGCGAAAAATCCTTCAACCCGCCCGAACTCAAACGGCGACTCGGCTGAGGGCTGGCTGGTGTTGCCCATGAAGATCACCGAGATCAGGGTACATGTGCTCAAAAGCGCGCTCGCCCAGCCCTTCGCGTTCTCCCAAGGCTGGGTGCGCCAGCGCAGCGCCACCCTGGTTGAGGTTCTCACCGACGCCGG
>BJGT01000201.1 GCA_014190675.1 Comamonadaceae bacterium
ATCAGCACCGGCACCCCGGCCGACTGGCCGCGGCTGGTGAGCGTGATGTTCAACAGCCGCGCCGCCTTCTCGGCGTCGGCATCAAACATCTCGTAAAAATCCCCCATGCGGTAAAACAGCAGGGTGTTGGGGTAGTCCGCCTTGAGGCCGAGGTACTGGGCCATCATGGGGGTGTGGGCGGACATTGGCAGGCCTACCGCGGCTTTGGCGCTGTCAGGTTTTTCTTTTTGCATCAATAGGTTGGCGGCTCAGTTTGCTAGCCTGCATTTTCACCGGTTCGAAGCAGGCCTGAGAATAGTTGATGGGGTTAGCCACGACGCTGAGGCGCGCTGTCGGAGTTAGACTGACCGTCAATGGCGTTTAGTCCGCAGGCCCCCAAGCGGCACCAGGGACACAGCATGGCATTTCGAAATGGTTTGTACGACCGCCTCATTTATGACGATGAGGTGAGCGCGCTGGTCACTTTGACAGAGCAACACCGGGCTTTGTTGGAGACGCCAACCGCGTACCAACGCCGCGAGCAATTCTTGGACGAATTGGTCCAGTGTTTACCCGAATTGTTAGATGCAGCTGCCGCTGACGGCGCCGACGCCAGCGAGAAGGCGCGGCTTGAGATTGAGTTTATTCGGCGCTTGCTGGTAACGATGCGCACAGAAACGAGCCAGTCGTCGCGCAGGCTGGCGACCCCACCTCAACGGCTCAAGTCAATCCACAGCACAAATGCTGAGGTGGCCTATCCCGCCACAGGATTACGTCACCCCTGGCTGTTCACGTCAGCTAAATCCGATCCTTCGCTGCTCCATGAGTTACGCGCTGAACTCCAGTCCGTGGATCTGGTGGACATTCTGGTTAGCTTCATCACCTGGAGCGGTGTGCGCAAGTTGATGGACGTGCTGACCCAAGTTACTGCATTGGATGCCTCTGGCAACCCAAAAACCCGATTTCGAATTCTGACCACGACCTACATCGGGGCGACAGAGGCCCGTGCAGTCGATGCCTTGGCCAGACTGCCGGGCGTGGAAATGCGTGTTTCTCTCGATGGCCGGCGCACACGTCTGCACGCCAAAGCATGGATTTTTCATCGAACAACTCACTTTGGCACAGCCTTTGTTGGTAGCGCCAACTTGTCAGAGTCTGCGCTGATTGGCGGCATCGAGTGGACCGTCAAATTCACGCAATCCAGCGTCGCCACCATGTTCGACGCGGCTGTCGCGAATTTCGAAACCCTGTGGAATGATCAGGAATTTCAGACCTACGATCCGACGAATAACGAGCATCGCGAGGCCTTGATACGTGCCTTGTCGGAGCAAAGGAGTGGCGGCGTTTTGGTCGCGTCCCACCCGGTGGCCCTGCAGACGTGGTTTGACTTGCAGCCCAAGGCGTATCAGCAAGAGATGCTGGATCGGCTGGACGCTGAGCGCCGCTTGGGCCGCCGCAGAAATTTGCTGGTAGCTGCGACGGGTACAGGCAAGACGGTCGTGGCGGCCTTTGATTACCTTCGGTTGAAGGAGGCCGAAGGTGCTGCACCGCGCCTGTTGTTCATCGCCCATCGCACCCAAATTTTGGTGCAGGCGCTGTCGACATTTCGGCAGGTACTGCGCGACCCGGCTTTTGGCGAGTTGCTTGATGGCGGGAACACGCCAGACCGCTACGAGCACCTGTTCGCCACGATCAACACCGTGCACAGTCGCCAATTGGTCACGCAATTGGGCAGCGATTTCTGGCGTGTCGTCATCGTTGACGAGGCACATCATTTGCCGGCATCGACTTTCGACCAGTTCATGCGCGCTGTCCAACCGCACTATCTTTTGGGTTTGACTGCCACGCCGGAACGCGCAGACGGTCAAAATCTTGGGTTGTATTTTGATGCGAGACCGGATGGTTCACCGGCTGTTTCCTTGCGGCTGTGGGATGCACTCGATCAGCAACTGCTCGCGCCTTTCGAGTACTACGCCAGTGCGGACGAGACTGATTTGACCGCTGTGGACTGGGGGCGCGGTGCTGAGGTGTCACAACTGGCCAACCTCATTGACGGTAATTTGGTGCGGGCCAGAACGGTTGTCAATGCCGTGGCTCGCTATGTGTCTGACCCCAGCACTTTGAAGGGTTTAGCCTTTTGCGTCAGCGTGGCTCACGCTAAGTTCATGGCGGGTTGCTTTACTCAAGCGGGCTTGGTTGCAGTTGTATTGAGCGGGACTGATTCCCAAGAGACGCGGACCGAAGCGGTTAAGAAGCTGCGCGACGGCGTCCTGAAGGTGATTTGCACCTGCGACATCTTCAACGAGGGCATTGATATTCCCGAGGCCAATGCCGTGTTTTTGCTGCGACCCACACAGAGCCCCGTGATCTTTCAACAGCAAATTGGTCGCGGGCTGCGGTTGGCCCATGGCAAAGACACTTGCCTCGTTCTTGATTTTGTGGGCCAGTACCAAGCTGGTTTTCGCTTCGATGTGTTACTGCGCTCCATCACTGGTTTGTCGCGTCGTGAGATTGCTGAATCGGTGAAAGACGGCTTCAGCAAATTGCCGGCCGGAGTTCATATCCAATTTGACCGTGTCGCCCGTGACCGTGTGTTGGAGAACCTGCGTCAGGCATTGAATTTGAATGTGGCGCGGCTGAGTGCTGAGCTCTCGGCCTGGTCAGCGACGCGCAGTGGTGGCGAGGTGTCCCTTCGTGCCTTCCTGCTAGACAGTCAACTGGAGTTGTCAGACATTTATACCGAGGGGTCCAACGCCCGTTCATGGACCAGTTTGAAACGCCGTGTTGGGCTCGAGACCCGTCCGGAAGGTGCGCGGGAATCCGACCTTGCGCGTCGGGTCTACAGCGTGCTGCATGCGCAGGAGCCCAATGTGCTGGCGGCTTGGTACGACGCTTTGAATGGCAAACCGGTGCCACCGGTTGCCGTACAAATGCTGGCCCACCAACTCCTGCCATCCCGCAGTGAGCGGATCAGCGCGGCGTCTTTTGTCGATTTGGTGAATGAGAACCCGGTTGTGCTGGACGAATTGCGTGAGGTCTGCGCAATCTTGCGTGAGCGCACCTCGTTGGCCCCCATTCAATTGCCAGATGCACCAGCCACCTGGCCTTTGGCGCTGCATGGTCGCTACAGCCGCTCTGAGTTGTTGACCGCCGTGGGGTTTGCCAATGAGCGTGTTCGCCCGCTATCGGATGGCGGTTGCCTGCCCTTGGAGGCACAGAAAATTGAGTTGTTGTTTGTGACCCTGGACAAAAGCGAAGGTTTTGCAGAACACGTGCAATACAAAGATTACGCGGTCAGCCCGACGCTGTTCCACTGGCAAACCCAGAACAGGGCAGGGCCCAACAACGCTACCGGTCGCCGCTACCTGGAGAGTGCGAGCAATGGCTGGCGGTTTCAGCTCTTTGTCCGTGAGGACCGTGATACGCCATACGTGGCGGTTGGGCCCGTGAAGCTACTGTCCCATGAAGGAGATAGGCCCATCTCGATCACCTGGCAAATTCAGGCGCCTTTGTCGGCTGAGCTTTTCCGGCGCTTTAGCGTACTGCGCGGGTGATTTGCTTCTTGACTGGGGGGCACAGCGTTTTGTTAACCGATCGCCAGCTTGACCGGCTTGCCGACGCGACTGAGCATTTCCACCAGCGTGTCGATGGTGAACTTGGCCGTTTTCTTGTTCACCACGTCGGAAACGCGCGGGCGCGAGCCCATCATAATCTCGGCGGCCTCGGCTTGCTTCAGGTGATGCTCGGTAATCCAAGATGACAGTTCTTCCATTAGTTGCTGCTTCAACAACTGGGTGTCGTTGATCTGTTTGCGAGAGGCTGCCTGCAAACGATTGGCTTCAGCGGGCGCAAAGCCAAGCTCCAGGAAGAGGTTTGCTCCCGGCTTCGTCACATGGCGGATTTCGGTATCGATCTTCATTTTTGTGCCTTTCTAGCGTTGACCACGGCGCGGTAGCGCGCCTCGGCAATGGCCTTGTCCTGTTTACTTGTCGCCTGTGTCTTCTTTTGGAAGCAGTGCAAGACGGCGCCCGCCCCGACTTCATCGAATGGCATCCGGTCGCCCGGGAATCCGAACAAGGAGCCAAATGTGGATCGCGAACTATTATGTCTAAAAGCGTATTTTGTATAGGGTAGTTTTCATGC
>BJGT01000202.1 GCA_014190675.1 Comamonadaceae bacterium
TTGGTGAAAGCGGGCTACAAGGTCACGGTGACCGACCTGCACAAGGCCAGCGCGCAGCGCCTGCTCGAAGGCGGCGCCACCTGGTCGGATGACGTGGCTGGCGTCTGCCGCCAGGCCGATGTGGTCATCACCGCACTGCCCTCGCCTGCAGCCTCGCGCAAGGTGGTGGAAGGCGCGGGTGGGGTGTTTGAGAGCCTGCCCAGCGGCGCCGTGTGGATTGAAATGAGCACCACTGATTTCCAGGATCTGCAGCGCCTGCAAGGCCTGGCCCAGGCTCGTGGCATTGAGGTGCTGGAATGCCCGGTGACGGGTGGCGTCCATCTGGCCAGCTCAGGCCAGATCACAGTGCTGGTGGGTGGCGACCCCGCCACGGCGGCGCGCGTCGATGCCGTCCTGAAGGTGATGGGCGGCGAAGTGATTTACATGGGCAAGCTCGGCAGCGCCTCGGTGGTGAAGGTGGTGACCAACATGCTGGCCTTCATCCACCTGGTGGCAGCCGGAGAGGCGATGATGGTCCCCGCCAAATATGGCGTCGATCCAGACGCCACCTACCGCGCCATCCGGGCCAGCTCGGGCAATAGTTTTGTACACGAGACCGAATCCAAGCTGGTGCTCAGCGGCAGCTACAACGTGAAGTTCACCATGGACCTGGCCTGCAAGGACCTGGGGCTGGTGAACAGCATTGCGGAAAAATTAGGCGTACCGCTGGAACTGGGCGGCCTGACCCAGCAGATTTTTCGGCGTGCGCGCGGCCTGTACGGCAGTGAGGCACAGTCGCCCGAGGTGGTGCGCATGATCGAGGCGGCCTGTGGCCTGGAGTTGCGCGCCCCGGGCTACCCCGACGAGCTGGTTGCCGAGTAAGCCGAGACCCCACCATGACACTGGCCCAGAACCAAGCCAAGACCCACGCGCAATGGACGGAGCGGGCACAACGGCTGTCCATGGCCACCGGCCACTTTATCGAGGGCCGACACGTCCCGTCGGTGGACAACGCAACATTTGACTGCATCAACCCGGCCAACGGCCGGGTGCTGGCACAGATGGCCAGAGGTGGTGATGCCGACATAGACGCTGCGGTGGCCAGTGGCTTGCAGGCATGGAACGACCGACGCTGGCGCGGCCTGCCGCCCCGGCAACGCATGGATGTGTTGCTGCGCCTGGCCGATTTGGTCGAGCACCATGCCGATGAACTGGCGCTGCTCGAAACTCTGGACATGGGCAAGCCCATCAGCGATGTGCTCAACATCGACCTGCCAGAAGTCACCAAGACCCTGCGGTATTTTGCCGAGTGCATTGACAAGGTGGAAGGTGCGGTCACCCACACCGCAGCCGGCAGCCTGCACCTGATCACGCACGAACCCATGGGCGTGGTGGGCGCCATCACGCCCTGGAACTACCCGCTGCTGATGGCGGTGTGGAAGCTGGCGCCGATTTTGGCGGCCGGCAATTGCGTGGTGCTGAAACCTTCCGAGCAAGCGCCTCTGTCGTGTACCCGGCTGGCACAGCTGTTCGTCGATGCCGGTGGGCCACCCGGTGTGTTCAACCTGGTCAACGGCCTGGGCTCAGAGGCCGGGCGGGCACTGGCACTGCACCCGGATGTGATCAAGCTGTCGTTCACCGGCTCCACTGCCGTGGGCAAGCTGCTGATGGCTTATGCCGGTCAGTCCAACATGAAACGGGTGGCCCTGGAAACCGGTGGCAAGAGCCCGCAGATTTTTCTACCCGACCTGTACGACCTGGACGCGGCGGTGGACCGGGCGGTGGGCGGCATCTATGACAACGCCGGCCAGGTCTGCAACGCCGGCTCGCGCCTGCTGGTGCACCGCGACATCCATGATGAATTCGTGCGGCGCTTCACCGCACGGGCGGCGCAGGCTTACTGCCCCGGTGACCCGCTGGACCCGGCCACCACGCTCGGGCCCCTGGCCAGCCAGGCCCAGTTGCGCAATGTACAAGCGCGCATGGCCCGAGGGCTTGCAGAAGGTGCCCAGCTACTGATGGGCGAATCGCCCGGGGCGGCACTGGCGGCCGGCGCCTACCTGGGCCCGGCGCTGTTTGTTGGTGCCAGCAACCGCATGAGCATCGCGCAGGACGAAATCTTCGGCCCGGTGGCCACGGTGGTGCCCTTCTCGTCCGACGAAGAAGCGCTGGCCCTGGCCAACGACTCGGTTTATGGCCTGGCCGCTTCGGTCTGGACCCGCGATCTGAACAAGGCCCACAAATTTGTGCGGGAGCTCGAAGCCGGCGTGGTCTGGGTCAATTGCTTTGGCGACGGCGACATGACGCAGCCTTTTGGCGGCTACAAGCAGTCGGGCAATTCGCGCGACAAACACATGATGAGCCTGCAGTCCTACCTGCAGACCAAGTCGGCCTGGTTCCAGACTGGCTGAGGCACTGCTCGCCGTCGGGCCTCCGGCCATGGCGGCAGGGATGGCCCGCCTCAGTGTTCTGGCCCGTCGTAGCGGGTGTCAACCTGCACAAGGCCTTGGGCGACACGGGCCGTCCAATCAGCAATTTGGGGCTCAAACAGCTAACAGGCAATCTCGGTTAAAACTTGTGCCCAAGCCTGCGTTGCAATATACTTTAATTTATGTATATCCAATAGGGAGTTTCATCATGCAAGTTTCCAAATGGGGAAATAGTCTGGCGGTGCGATTGCCGGTGTCCTTGGTGCGAGAGTTGGGCATTGCCGACGGTGACGAGTTGGTGCTGCAACCGGCACCCCGGCAAGCGGCGCAGCCGGCCAGTGTCATCGTGACCCGCCTGCCAGGGAAGTTGGAGCGCTTGCAGGCGGTGCGCCACTTGCGAGGGTCTTGGGGCGCAGACTTTGCCTTTGACCGCGACGAGGCCAACGCACGGTGAAGGCGTTTATCGACACCAATGTGCTCATTTATTGGGTGGACGACAGCGCACGGGCCGATGTGGTGGAGCAGTTGTTGGCGCAGGAGGCTGTCATCAGTGTGCAGGTGCTCAATGAGTTTGCCAATGTGCTGCGCAGAAAGCGCGCTATGGCGCTGCCAGATGTTGAGGCCCTTTGCACCACCTTGATTGACACCTGCGATGTGCTTAATTTAAGCGTGCGCACCCACCAAACGGCCCTGACCCTGATGGCCCGCTACAACTTGTCGGTGTACGACGCCAACATCGTTGCTGCTGCGGCCTTGAGTGATTGCGCCGTTTTGTATTCTGAGGACATGCAGGACGGGCTCAACATCAAGTTACCCGGACCGACCAGCGCCAACGCGCTGGTGATTCGCAACCCGTTCAGGGCTTGAGCAGGCCTTTCAGCGTTGTCCTCAGCCTTGAAAAACCAGTCTAATCTGAAGTTCCTCCTTCAAAAAGCCAAGCACTTTTTTCATCGCTGCCTCGCAGCGTTTCGCAGGGGCGACTGGGTCACGCGTGAGCTTGGCCTGCTGGACGCAATCGGCAAACATCAACTCTCGACGAACATACTGCACATGATGAGCCTGCAGTCCTACCTGCAGACCAAGTCGGCCTGGTTACAGACCGGCTGAGGCGCTGCTGGTCTCACACCGTGATCACCAGCTTGCCGAAATGCGTGCGGGTCTGGAAGGCCTGCTGCGCCTGCACCAGCTGTTCCAGCGGGTAGATACCGGCGATCAGGGGCTGCAATTGGCCTGAGGCGACGTAGTGCACGATCTGCCGCGCTTCTGCCTGTGTGCCCATGGTGGCGCCCAGCAGTGTCAGGTGCTTGAGGTAGAGCTTGCGCCAGTCGATGGTCACCATGGGGCCGGCAATGGCACCGGCCGTCACATAGCGCCCACCCACCGCCAACAGGTCCAGCAACACCGGCACTTTGTCACCGGCCACCACATCGGCCACCACATCGATCTGGCGCGTTGGCAGTTGGCGCCGCCATGCCGCTGCATAGTCGGGCTCGTCGCGCAGGATGAAGCGCTGCACGCCCAGGGCCGCCAGATGCACCTCCTTGCCGCGGCCGATCACCGCCACCACATGGGCGCCACGGATGGTGGCCAATTG
>BJGT01000203.1 GCA_014190675.1 Comamonadaceae bacterium
GCGGGTAGCGGCGCTGATCCACCCGCAGGCACACCACCAGCAACACGCTTAGGCCGAGCAGGCCCCCGGCTGGCGGCAGCAGCAGCGCCAGCCAGGCCAGCAGGCTGGGCGTCACACCCCACAGGTAAGGCCCGGCGCCCGCAGCAGGGTGGTCGCGCATGGCCAGTCCCCAGTGGATGGCGCCGAGAAAGCTGGCAATGGTGGCGCCATAGCTGGCCAGCGCGTGGCTGATGGCGCCTTGCTGTTCAAACGCTGGCCACCACAGCGCCAGCGCCAGCACCGCAAATGGGATCAACCCGCCGGCACCGAGCCAGGTGGCCCAGGCTGGGGGCGCGGTCGCCACAGGCGACGTCATGCCGAGTCAGGCGGCTCAGCGCCCGGCGCCTCGGCCGGGGCGGGCGCCGCGTCGCTCATGGTGGAAGGGGCGCACATGACGCTGCCGTTCCACTTCTGGCCGCACCAGCAGTAGCCTTCGGCATTGATCAAACAGGTACCGGTGCCGCAGCAGCGCTCGTCGTCTTGCATGGTGGGATCTTTCGCAGTCAGGGGATTTCCCTATTGTCTTCAAACCCGGATGCAGTTGCCCGGGCCGGGGCAATGTCAAAATGGGTCTCAGCGATGAACTCTGTCAATCCCAAAAAACTGCACTTGAGCAAATGGACTGCGGTGGCGCCGATCGGCCGCAACAAACACTTTCTGGTGGCCAAGGTGATCCTGCCCGAGCTGCCGGCGCTGGCGATTGAGTGGGTGGAACTGGAGGCGGTGTATTCCAAAACCATCACGCGCATGGCCTGGCGCGAGCTGCGCGATAGCAGCCGCTGGTGCCAGGGCTGGGTTTGATTTTGCTATTGTTTATATAGCTATAAACCTAATGTCCACGTGGCCTAGAGGCCAAAAATAGCCAGTAAAGTAAGGTTCGACATAGTCGGCCTGTCGCACCGGCTGGAACGGGGCGACAGCAACCCGTCATTCCCGGCTACGACCGAGATTCCATCCCAATCGCCTTTTGCTGGAACTGGGCCATGATCATCAACAATTGTTGTGCAGCTTGAATGGCGGCTTGTAGACGTTCAAAGCGTTCGGTTGGGTTGTCAGGGTAGTCATGGGCGAATTGGTTGCGCACCTGGCGCAAGACGAGCCAGGTGTCGGCACTGTCTAGTCAGCCGAGTTGTTCCAGGCGGGCGAATCGATCAATTGCAGACATGGGAGCAATGTCCTCGCCCAAGGCTTGGAGCACTGCTGGCATCAGGCGCGCGCCCATATCGTCCTGTAGCCTCGTGTATCGGTAGGCAAATTGGTCAAGAAGCCGACGGTCGTCCTTGTTGAGGTGTGTGTAGTCCTCAGCGCCAAGCGCCCGCAATTGCATGTCTTGCAGGGCCTCGGTCAGAGCGTCTGCATGGCCTTGGCATACGGTGTGGAGGTGCTGCAGCGCCAATTGTTCAGGGTTGGTTTTCATTGAATCTGAATGCCGGTGGCATGGGCGACCGCGACGATCGGCCTGGGGTCGTTGGCTTGCTCTATGACCACATCGATTTTGCGCTCCCCAAGCAGGCGCTCCAGCAGGATCAGCATGCGGATTTTTCTGGCAAATGGCTCGTCGTCCGACGTCGGTGCCGGGCGCACCAAAACGTCAATGTCACCCCCTTTTTTTGCGTCATCCACGCGCGACCCAAACAACCATACGGCCGCCTGGTCGCCGAAGGTGCTGCTGGCGGCGTCACGGATGGCCTGAATTTGATCGGTGGTGAGACGCATAGGGTAGTGTGATCTGATCACACGGCAATATAGCATTCGACATGGCGTCGGCCCAACCAATAGTCAATCCTGCATGACAAAACCACGGTCACCTTGCCCGAGTCGCCCGTAACAGGGCTAGGTTGAGTAATGCTATGCTTTATATAGCTATAACCTTAGTATTCACGTGGCCTAAAGGCCTAAAACACCCAAAGAGATTTCAAATCTATGACGACCTTTGCCCACTACCCCAGTCTTCGCGACCGCACCGTGCTGATCACCGGCGGCGCCACCGGCATCGGCGCCTGCCTGGTGGAACAATTTGCAGCCCAGGGCGCGCGGGTTGGTTTTCTGGACATCGACACTGACGCCGGTACCGCGCTGGCGCAACGCCTGGCCGGGGTGCAGCACGCGTCGCTCTTTGTGCCGGCCGACTTGACTGACATCGCGGCTTTGGAGCGCGGCATCGACGCGGTGCGCCAGCAGTTTGGCCCGATTGCCGTGCTGCTGAACAACGCCGCCAACGACCAGCGCCACCAGATCGAGGACACCACCCCCGAGAGCTGGGACGCCGGCATTGCGGTCAACCTCAAGCACCAGTTTTTTGCCGCTAAGAACGTTGCCGCTGACATGCGCCAGACCGGTGGCGGGTCCATCGTCAACTTTGGCTCGGTGAGCTGGATGCTCAAGATGGGTGGCATGCCGGTCTACACCACAGCCAAGGCGGCGGTGCAGGGCCTGACGCGCAGCCTGGCGCGGGACTTTGGACCCTTCAACATCCGGGTCAACACCCTGGTGCCGGGCTGGGTCATGACCGACAAACAACTGCGCCTGTGGGTGACCGATGCCGGCCGCGCCGATATCGCACGCGGCCAGTGCCTGCCGCAGTTGGTAATGCCCGAGCATATTGCTCGCATGGCGCTGTTTCTGGCCTCGGACGACAGCGCCATGTGCACGGCCCAAGACTTTGTGGTGGACGGCGGCTGGGTTTGACCCGGTTTTGGCGGATGAACAAGGACAACACGATGCAGACCACGATTCGAATAGCTCGACCCGATGACTTCACGGCCTGGCTGCCACTTTGGCAGGGTTACCAAGCCTTCTACAAAACCGCCATTCCACCCAGCGTGACCGAACTGACCTGGGCCCGCTTTCACCAACCTGGCGAGCCCATGCATTGCGCGGTAGCTGATGCTGATGGCGGCCTGGTCGGTCTGGTGCACTACATCGCGCACCGCAGTTGCTGGACCGCAGGCGACTACTGGTACTTGCAAGACCTGTTTGTGCTGCCGGCGCTGCGCGGCACGGGGGTCGGCCGGGCGCTGATCCAGCACGTGTATGCCTCGGCCTTAGCCCAGGGCGCGTCCCGCGTCTGGTGGTTGACGCACGAGTCCAACACCGATGCCATGCACCTGTATGACAAAGTGGCCGACAAAAGCGGTTTTGTGCAGTACCGCAAGCTCTTGCCGCAGGCTTGAACCACGACACCCTGATCAACAGCATCGTGTAGCGCCTGTGGCCGATGGGCGACGACACCGCGTTCATCCCCGGCCACGGCCCCGAGAGCAGCTTTGGCCGCGAGCGCAAGACCAACCCCTACGTGGGCGGCACCTGAGGCGAATTAGCTCTGGCGGCAGCGCCCTGCAAATCCTTCAGGTTTCTCCAGCTGCGCACCTGAACGCCCTGCCGGGTCATGGTTTCGTCACCGCCATAGACCAGTTGAGCCGGCAGCGCCGTGGGCCCGGCATAGCGCATCCACTTAACCAAGCCGATCAAAAAATCGGTGTTGAACGTTTGCCCGGACTTGATTTCTATCGGCATCAGGTATTCGCCCTGTTCGATTAACAGGTCCACTTCGTCTCCGGTGTTGTTGCGCCAGAAGTACAAATTGGACGGCAAACCCTGGTTGAAGCGCTGCTTCAAGAGCTCGCTGATGACCAGATTTTCAAAAAGGGCGCCACGGGCCGGGTGAATTGACAGGTGGGTGGCGTCCTGGATGCCCAGCAGATAGGCGGCCAGGCCGGTGTCGTGAAAATAAAGCTTGGGGGTTTTGACCAGCCGCTTGCCAAAGTTCTTGTGATGCGGTTGCAGCAGGAAAATCACGTAGCCCGCCTCAAGCACCGACAGCCAGGCGCCGATGGTTTTGTGCGTGACACCGCAATCGTTGGCCAGGCTGGTCATGTTGAG
>BJGT01000204.1 GCA_014190675.1 Comamonadaceae bacterium
GCCATCACAATCGCATCGAACTTGCGCCGCAGGTCTACTCTCGCAAGGTCAGCCGCCAGCCACGGCACCGCCGGCGCCATGCGCCTGGCAGTCGCCAGCATCTGCACATCAATATCAACGCCCGCCAGATGGGCGCGCGCCTGCTGGCCGGGCTGGAGGCGCTGCGGCAGCGGCACCCCGCGGTGGGCGATTTGCGCGGCCTGGGGCTGTACGGTACGCTCGAATTGGTGCGCAACCGCGCCACCAAAGAGCCGCTGGTGGCTTGGAATGCGCCAGCCGCCGAGAGCCAGGGCACGCAGGAGATGAACCGCCGCCTGCTAGAGCGCGGGGTGCGCGTGGCTGTGCGGTGGAACCGGCTGAATGTGGCGCCGCCACTGATCTTGGGGGAGGCTGAGTTAGAAGAGGGGTTGTCTGCGATCGATTTCGCACTCGATGCGGCTGACGAATTTTATACGGGCTAGGAACCACACACCAATGAATGACTTCTTTGTGGCAGAGGAATATCAAACCCGGCTGACCCGGGTGCGTACCGCCATGCAGAATCGCAGACTTGACGCGCTGCTGCTGACCGCGCCGACCAATGTGGAATACTTCAGCGGTCACCGACCCCTGGTAGGCTGGGACACGCTGACCCGCTCGAGTTTTTGTCTGGTGCCGGCGGCGGGCGACCCGATCTTAATCGTGCACGATGTTTGGCTGGGCGGCGCTGTGGCCGACAGCGCCTGGCATGATGTGCGCGCGTTTCCAGAGACCACCCGACCGCCGCTCGCCACGCTAGCGGATTGCTTTCAAGACCGCCAACTGCTCACCGCGCGCGTTGGCCTCGAGCTGGGCTATGAGCAGCGCCTAGGCCTTTCATTCCACGATCTGCAAGCGCTGCAGGCGCGACTGGCGCAGGTGAATTGGCTCGACGCGGCACCGGCGATTTGGGATGTGCGCATGATCAAGTCACCAGCTGAGATCGACAAGATCCGCCGGGCGTGTGCGATCACGGACGCGGCCTTCGACATGGTCTTCCAATCGCTGGCGCCCGGAATGACCGAGGCCGAGTTGGCGAGCCGCCTGCAAGCCGGCATTGCCACGCAAGGCGCCGAGTTTGGTTTTATGGCGCCGTGCATGGTGCCAGCCGGCTACATGACTATGAGCCGCGTGCCCAGCAGGCACCCGCTGGTACCGGGCGAACTGATATGGTGCGATCTGGGCGCGATCTATCACGGTTACTGGTCAGATTATGGGCGTGCCGCCGTTATTGGTAAGGCCAGCGATGAGCAGCGCCGCATGTGGGAGGACGTGCACGCGGTGACCCAGGCCGGGCTGGCCGAAGTGCGCCCCGGCCGCAGCATGAGCGCCGTGGTGGCGGCCTGCAATCGCACAGCGCAGCGCGTGGGCCTGGCCATGAACTTTGCCTCCGGGCGCATCGGCCACGGGCTGGGCATGCAGCTGACTGAGCCACCGCATGTGGCCGGGCATGAGACCGAGCTGCTGCGGCCGGGCATGGTCATCACGCTGGAGCCGGGCATCGTTAGCCCACAGGGGGTTTACATCGTCGAGCAAGACATCGCCGTCACCGAGACCGGCGCTGAGCAGCTTTCCACTGGTCGGTGGGAAATTTGGGAAGTTTAGTCACCCCGAGGATCAAATGACACCCACAACCGTTAGTTGGCAAGACCTCACATCGCCAGAGCTGGGCGCGCTGGCCGAGGCAGGCGCGGCCGTCATCGTGCCCATCGGCGCCATCGAGCAGCACGGCCCGCACCTGCCGGTCAGCGTAGATATCACCAGCGCGTTTGAAGTTGCCCGCCGCGCCGCCGAATCCATCACCGAGTTCAAGGTGCTGGTTGCGCCGCCCGTGTGGTGGGGCGTGTCGCCGCACCATATGGCCTTTCCGGGCACCATCTCGCTGTCGACCGCGACCTTCATCGACCTGCTATGCGATATAGGTCGCAGCATTGCCAAGCATGGGTTCAAGCGCATCCTGCTGCTCAACGGGCACGGCGGCAACGCCGAGTTGATTGGGGTGGCAGCCATCAAGCTCAGCGAAGAGGGCCTGTTCGTCGCGGCGTGCAGCTACTTTGCGCTGATCACCGATGAGATGAAGGCCATCGGCGAGAGCCCAATTGGCGGCATGTCGCACGGTTGCGAGATGGAAACCTCGCTGCTGCTGGCCGTAGCGCCTGAGCTGGTGCACATGGATCTGGCCCGCGCCGATGTGCGCCCCAACCGCAACAGCTACTTCACCATCGACCTGCGTGATGCGCGGCCGGTGTTTTACGCCTACGACCTCAAGCGTGACTCGAACGAAGGCGTAATTGGCGACCCCACTCTGGCTACGGTCGAGAAGGGACAGCGCATCCTGGCGGCCGCTGTGCGCGAGGTGGCCAGCTTTATTCGCGAGTATCAGGCGATGCAGGGATAGGCCCGGTGACCCGATACAAGCTGCTGACGGTCGGGCAACTGATCGACGGCACCGGCGCCCCGCCCCAGAAAAACGCTGCCATCCTGATCGCGGGCGACCGCATTCAGGCGGTGCTGCCGCATCCGCCCGCCGACCTCGACGAGTCGGTTGAAACGCATGCCTTCCCCAACGGCACGCTGCTGCCTGGCCTAATCGATGCGCACGTGCACCTGACGGTGGACCCCGGCGCCTACAACACGCCCGAGTTTATCTGGGCCAGAAACGACGATCAATTGGTCGACCTGGGCCGGCGCCAGGCGCTGCAATTTTTGAATGCCGGTGTCACCACCGTGCGCGATTTGGGCGCGCGCCACGGCGTGTCGTTGCGCGTGCGTGACGACTTGGCCGCCGGGCGCGTGACCGGCGCCCGCGTGCTAGCGGCGGGACCGGCAATTACGACCGTGCAGGGGCATGGCCACTTTATGGGCGTTGAAGTTGCCAACCACGCCGAGCTAGCCGCCGCAGTTGACCAGTTGATAGCGACCGGCGTCGATGTGATCAAGCTGATCGGCACGGGCGGGGGCGTGACCGCCGGATCTGACCCGCTTCAGCCGCAATTCTCAGCCGAGGCGCTCACCCTGGCGGTGGAGCGCGCGCACCGCGCCGGCCGGCGCGTGGCCGTGCATGCCCACTCGGCGGCCGGCGTGCGCAACTGCCTGGACGCCGGGGTCGATACCATCGAGCACTGCACCTTTGCCACTAGCCAGGGTGTTGCGCCGGATGAGCACTTGATTGCCCGCCTGGCCGAGCAGGCTGTGTACGTCATCCCGACCTTGGCCCCGTGGTATGTGCTGCGCGATTCGGACGATGCATTTCTGGGGTTTCCGCAGTTCGGGCTATCACCACGCCGGATGAGTGACCAGGTGCTGGCCAATCTTGACCAGATGCGGCGGGCCGGAGTAAAACTGACGATCGGCACCGACGCCGGCACCTGGAAATTGACCCCTGCCCGGTTCTACGATGAGCTGGAAGGCTTCAGGCAGGCCGGCTTCTCAGCGCTGGAAACGATTGCCGCCGCCACCAGCGTAGCCGCGCAGGCTCTGGGTATTGAGAGTGAAGCGGGCACCATCGCCGCCGGCCAGCGGGCCGACCTGGTGATCGTGCCCGGCGACCCGACCCAAGATTTCAGTGTGCTGGCGCGGCCGGCTCTGGTGTTGCAGGCTGGACAGATCCACCCCCCGGACTATTAATCAACGGCGGGCGCGGCCCGCGAGGCAGCCATGACAGACACCATCGTGGAGACCCTCCGGGCCTATGTGCGGGCCAACCAGGCGCGCTACGTGACTGAGCTGCGTGCCTTGGTGAGCCAGCCAAGTGTGAGCGCCACGGGTGAGGGCGTGCCGCAGTGCGCGGCACTGGTGCAGGGCCTGATGGAAC
>BJGT01000205.1 GCA_014190675.1 Comamonadaceae bacterium
CAGCAGCATGGCCTGCGCAGCGACGATTGCATCACCATTCCAGCTGGCCTGGCCTATAGCTTTGTCGAGGCCAGTGCAGACCTGCAACTGCTCGAAGTCACCCTACCCGGGGTGCTTGAGTTGCAGTAGCCTAGGCGACTACAAAAACCCGACGCCCAAGCTCCCCCTGAAGCCAGCCCTACCACCAACCTTTGCTGCGAGCACACCATGCCAATTGCCTACAACCGCTATTACCGCTTTGACGAATTCACGGCCATCCTGCACCAGTTGGTGCGGGACTACCCGCAGCTGCTGTCGATGCAGAGCGCCGGCAAAAGCCATGAGGGCCGCGACATTTGGGTGCTCACTGTGACCAACCAGGCCAGCGGCGCGGCCGCCGATAAGCCGGCCTACTGGGTGGACGCCAATATCCATGCCAGTGAGCTCGCCGGTGGCGCCGCTGCTCTGTACCTGATTGACACCCTGACCCGAGACTACGGTCAGCGTGAGACCGTCACGCGCTGCCTGGACACCCGGGCTTTCTACATTTGCCCGCGCATGAACCCAGACGGTGCCGAGTGGGCGATGCAAGACCCGCCCAAAATCATCCGCTCGTCGACCCGGCCCTATCCCTACGACGAGGAGCCGGTGGAGGGCCTGGATACCGGTGATGTGGATGGTGACGGCCGCATTTTGTCGATGCGCATCCTTGATGCCAACGGCAACTGGAAGTGCCACCCAGACCAGCCACGCCTGATGGTGGCGCGCGAGCCAACCGAGGTGGGCGGCACCTATTACCGCATCCTGCCCGAAGGCTCTGTGCGTGATTACGATGGCTTCATGATCCAGGTCAACCGCGACACCCAGGGCCTGGACTTGAACCGCAATTTTCCGGCGCAGTGGCGCCAGGAGTTTGAACAGCTGGGTGCCGGGCCCTACCCGACCTCTGAGCCCGAGGTGCGCAGCGTGGTGGATTTCATCACCCGGCACACCAACATCACCGGCGGCGTCACCTTCCATACCTGGAGCGGCGTGCTGCTGCGGCCGTTTTCCGGCCATCCCGATGTGGACATGGCGGCCGAAGACCTGTGGGTGTTCAAGGCGCAGGGTGCCAAGGGCACCGAGCTGACCGGCTACCCGGCCATCAGCACCTTTGAAGAGTTCCGCTATCACCCCAAGGAGGTCACCACCGGTGGCTTTGACTGGATTTACGACCACCTTGGCCTGTACAAATGGACGGTCGAGATCTGGTGCCCGATGCGCGAGGCCGGCATCACCGACTACAAGTACATCGACTGGTTTCGCGAGCACCCGGTGGCCGATGACCTCAAGCTGCTGGCCTGGTCCGACACAGCACTCGGGGGTAAGGGCTATGTCGACTGGTACGCCTTTGAGCACCCGCAACTCGGGCCGGTGGAGATCGGCGGCTGGGACAAGATTTACGCCTTCCGCAACCCGCCACTCCATTTGCTGGAAAAAGAGATTGCCCGCTTCCCCGACTGGCTGATTTGGAATGCGCTCACCTCACCCCGGCTGGAGCTGGTGCATGCGGTGTGCGAGAAGCTGGGGCCGGACAGCTACCGCATCGAGGTGGGGGTACAAAACACGGGGCATCTGCCTTCGTATGTTTCCAAGCGGGCGCTGCAGCGCAAGCAAAGCCGGGGGCTGCTGGGCGAGATCAGCTTGCCACCTGGTGCCGAGCTGATCTCGGGCGACTTGCGAACCCTGGCCGGGGAGCTTGAGGGCCGGGCCTACAAGCACACCCAGGTGAGTTTCTGGACCGACCACAGTCCCACGGCCGACCGCGCCAAGCTGCAGTGGGTGGTGCGCGGGCCCAGCGGCGCCACGGTGTCGGTGGTGGTGCGCCACGAAAAAGCTGGCACGGTGCGGGCCGGTCTTGTACTGGCTTAAGCCACGCGGTTTGAACAGCCGCAGGCCCCCCCGGCCGGGCCCCTGCCCTGTGTTTTTCAGCGGCCCCGAATACGGGGGTCCAGCGCATCGCGCAGGCCGTCACCGATGTAGTTGACCGACAGCACGGTCAAAGAAATAGCGATGCCCGGCAGCAAAGCCCGGTTGGGATAGTCTTGCAAATGATCCACTGCATCAAACAACAGCCTGCCCCAGGTGGGGAAGTCTGGCGGAAAACCCAGCCCCAGAAAAGACAGGGCGCTTTCGATGATGATGGCGCTCGCAATGCCCAGCGCGGCAGCCACGGTGATGGGGCTCAGGGTGTTAGGCAGGATGTGGCGCAGGATCATGCGCACTGGTGGCGCGCCAATCGAGCGGGCCGCCAGTACAAATTCGCGCTCCTTGAGGGCCAGCACCTCGCCGCGTACCACCCGTGCGGTTTGCATCCAGGAGGTGCTGCCGATCGACACCACCATCAAGATAAAGATGCCGGCCTCAGGCCCCAATCGGCTCGACAGGACTTCGCGAAACAGCATCACCATCACCAGCAGCAGGGGCAGCAGGGGGAGAGCCAGAAACAGGTCTGTGACACGCATCAGGACACCGTCCAGGCGGCGAAAAAAGCCGGCGGTCACGCCCATCAGCGTACCCAGGCAAATGGCGATGGACATGGCAGTCAAACCGACCGCGATCGACACCTTGCCGCCAGCCATCATGCGCGCAAACAGGTCGCGCCCGAGTTCGTCGGTACCAAAAGGAAACATCAAACTCGGAGCCTTGTTGCGCATCAGCAGGTTGGCATAAGTCGGGTCTACCTTCCACAATAATGGCCCGACCCAGACAAACAGCAGAATACACAGGAACACCGACGCGCCCACCATGGCGCCGCGGTGATTTTTGAATTGTTGCCAGACATCATGCCAGTGGCTGCGCTGCGCGCCTTCGGCCTGCTCGACTTGCAGTTTGGCTCTTGGCTCAGTCATAACGGATCCTTGGGTCGAGCAGGCCGTACAGCACATCGGCAATCAGGTTGAAGGTGACGATCAGGGTGGCGAAAATAAAGGTCAGGGTTTGCACCAGCGGCAGGTCGTTGGATTGGATGGCATTGATCAGCAACTGCCCCAGCCCATTGACCTTGAACACCTGCTCGGTGATGATGGCACCGGCAAAAATAGAGGGCACGCCCAGTGCGATCACAGTGACCACCGGTATCAGGGAATTGCGCAGCACATGCACCAGCACCACCACCTGTTCACCCATGCCTTTGGCCCGTGCGGTACGCACATAGTCGTTGCTCAGGTTGTCTAACATGGCAGCACGCATGTAGCGGCTGACCTGCGCCGCATTGAACAGGGCCAACACTGCCACTGGCATCACCATTTGTTTGAGTTGAGTCACGAAGGTAGGCCAGGAATTCACCACCAGCGTGGTGTCGTAGATCGAGGGCAGCCAATTGAGCTGAACCGAAAAAACCACGATCAGCAGCACGCCCGTGAAAAAGGTGGGTACCGAGTAGCCCACCATCGATACAAAGGTGCCTATTTGGTCGAACCAGCTGTATTGTTTGTAGGCCGACAGAATGCCAATGGGCAGGGCCAGCGAAATGCCAATCAGGTAACCCATGCCCACCACCCACAGGGTTTGCGGCAGTCGTTGCAAAATCAGCTCAGACACTGGGCTACGGGTTTGCCAGGACAGGATGCGCTGCTGGTCGGCGGCATAGGCCGTGCCAAACCAGTGGTCGACCAGGTTGAGCGGCTCAACCCAGAAAAATTGTTTCAGCCAAAGCAGGTAACGCACCCAACTGGGTTGGTCCAGGCCCAGGGCCTCGCGCATTTTTGCCTTCACCTCGGGCGGAATCGTCAGGGGCACATTGGCCATCGGGTCGTTTGGTGCGAGCTCCAGCAGCATGAAGATGGCCAGACTGATCAGCAGCAC
>BJGT01000206.1 GCA_014190675.1 Comamonadaceae bacterium
GTCTTCTACTATGGAATTAGTAGCAGGCCCTTTCTCTTTGGGGCTTTTTCAGCGTCATACCTGCGCTATGCCGCCACCTGTACCAGGTTTTGTCCCATTTAGCCAATTGACCAGGCGCCAGGCGGGCGCTCTGGCTGGCTGCCAAGATCATTGACACCTACCACATGGCGCCGACCGGCCACATCACGATCTTTGTCAAAAACAATAACAGGAGGCTTAGCATCCACAAGGTCTAGAGCCGCATTCGGCAAAAAATTATCAATCGCCCCTTGCCGGATTTTTGAACACCTGCCGGGCATGCCAATCCAGGTTGGCCGGCTGGGGCCAGTACTCTTGGGCTTGCGGCAGGATCATGCCGTGGCCGTGGTACGCCAGCATGCGGTGGGACGCCGCCTCGCTGCCATTGAGGTGCTGGCTGAACACCATCTGGTATGTCCCGGGCAGGATCTTGAATGCACCCAGGTCAAACACCTTGTGGTGGAGTGAGCACATGGCAATGCCGTTGGGCACTTCGTCCGGGCCATTGGCTTGAAACCACTTGATGTGCGCCGCCTCTAGCCCGATGGACTGTTGCCCCATGCGCAGGTCGTGGCCGCACACCGCGCAGCGGTATTGGTAGGCCATCAGTACCTTGGTCCGAAACGCGGGATCACGCCGGCGTTGCTGGTCCCTGGCATTGCCCATGACCTCAACTTGTGCCAAACCTACTTCAGCCAGCACATCACCCCGAATGCTCTCCGGAAAGTGCGCGTCCACAATGCGCTGCGCCACGATGGCAATGAGCTCGGGGTCGGCCTTGAGTGCCTTGTAAATGGGCGTGGCGAAGCCACCACGTACATGGTTCTGCCGTAATTCCGTCAATGTGGGTTTTGCACCCGGCGGGCGATTCAAAATCTCAGCTGGTCCATCCAGCTGCCAGAGCCCATCCGTCTGCAAATGCCAGAACGGGTAGTGCCGGGTGCTGGATGATCCATCCGGCCCAAACTCTTCAAGCAGGCCTTTTAGCAAGGGCTCGGCCTCGTCCCATTCCATCGTTTGTGGAGCCACATCGTTCACCCGGGACAGGGCCAGCAACACCAGCAAAGGCTTGTGCACCGCGCGCCGGTCACCGTTTTGCCAAACGCGAATGGCGTTAAACGCGGCAATGACGTCGTCGCGCGTCATCACCAGTACTTCGCCTTGGCCGGTATGACCCACCGCACGCCACCCCTTGGGTCAGGCAAGTCACCCTCAAAGCGGGGGATCAGGTGCACATGCAAGTGCGGCACCGTCTGCCC
Organism: Comamonadaceae bacterium; assembly: GCA_014190675.1. Lineage (GTDB taxonomy): Bacteria > Pseudomonadota > Gammaproteobacteria > Burkholderiales > Burkholderiaceae_C > Rhodoferax. The sequence goes on from BJGT01000206.1 coordinate 1,278, forward strand.
GGCAGCAGCGCCGTCATTGATGCCGATGTTGTAGCCCTGTGGCTGCAACTCGGCGTCCAGCACCCGCTTGGCACGGTCAAGCAGGGCCAGCAGGTCGGTACGCTCCTGCTCCGAGAGATCGAAAAAAGAGCCTGTGTGCCGTTTGGGTATCAGCAAGGTGTGGCCGGGGGACACGGGGTAGCCGTCGCGAATGACCATGGCTGTGGCGTTTTCGTCAATCACCCGTGCTGAAGGCAGGGTGCAAAAGGCACAGGTTTTTGGGCTCATGACCGACATATCTTTCATCATAGACGCCCCAACGTGTCCACAGGACCGATAAGGCTTGCAAAGCCTTCACCCTTGCTGAAACCTAGCTGATGGCCATGATCCGGCTGGCAGACGGCCAAATTGCAGAGTCAGCCCACTTGACCGACTTCGGGTAGGCCAGCCGGTGCTCGGGTAGGCCAGCCGGTGCGCTTCAGACAAGGGTTTGCCGCTGGCGACTGCCTTGGCAAACTCTTCCTGCGGCCCGGTCAGGCCGTGCTCGTTTTTGGCAGCCATTTATTAACTACGTTACTGCAGTCCACTTGGACGATCAGAGGCCCTAACCTCAGTAGCTGCTTGCGCATGATTCACGGGAGCTAGAGGCACATTTTGCTCATAAAGCATCAAACGGGTTGACGATTTGAACCCCGCAGCCCAGGAAGTCGCGCACGTTGCGGGTGGCCAGCACCAATTGGTGTTCGATGGCGGTGGCAGCAATCAGCATGTCTGGGGCGCTGCGGGTAGTACCTTGGGCCTGAAATTGCCCACGCAACGCGCCGCCGCGCTGGGCAATTGCGGGGGTGATGGGGTACACCGCGTGCAGACGTTCCACCAGCGCGTTGAACAGCGCCAACTTGCGGGTGTTGGGTTGCCAGCCCAGGCCGAAGTGGGCTTCTTCTAGCGTGATGGCGGATATAGCCATCAGTGGCACCGTCTGGAGCCAGCGCATCACCTGCGCGTCGGGGGTGCTTCTTACGAGCTCGCTGATGACGTTGGTGTCTGCCAGAACGATGGTGGCGCTCATTGCAGAGTCGCCTTAAGCGGGGTCGATAAAGGCATTGGCGCGCTGCCAAGCCGTTTGGCGCGCGGCAGGGTTCGTCCCGGCAAAGCCGGTGTCGTCCTGCGGAAGGAAAGCCTCACGCAGTTGCAGCACTTGGCTATAAAAGCTGTCGGCCACGGGTTTGACAGCGGCCTCGCTGCGGGCGAAGTAGTCTGCCGACACCAGCACCGCAACCGGCGTGTTGCGATTGGTAATGACCTGGGGTTGCTGCTGAGCCGCGGCGATCAGGGCCGAGAGCTGCTGGCGGGATTGGGCAATAGAGATGGACATAATTCTCCTTCATGTACTTAAAATATGTACATTGTAGACATTTCAATCAAAACTCCACCGGGCCGCACTGGAGCTTGGCCTTTACCGGCTGGCGCACTTCGCTTGGTAGCGGAGGTGGAAGCGTCGGAGGGGTCGGCAGGTTGCGCAGAGGGATAACTCTGGGTTCTGCGGATAGGCCTGACCACCGTCTGGCGTGATGTCCGGCCCGGACAGGGTCGCGTAGCCAGCCTCGGCCAGCCAGCCCAGTGCTTCCTGTTCAAGTTGGTCTTCGGTCATGGCGTACCCAAAGCTTGGCCGTGCAAAACCGCGTTCAAGCCGCTGGGGCTAGTTCAGGCGGAGGACCGCCGCCGTCACAGTATGTATCGCCACTAGAAACCAATCAGCCAACTCAGATTTTTGTGCCATTTGACGAATCTGGACCAGAGCTGTGCAGGCAGTTGGCCCGCCACCTTGCGTAGTAAAACCCCCATTGAAAATTTTCTTGTAACCGCAGCTTCAGGCCTATACTGCAGATATATTAAGAAGATATTTGAACCGTGTAGCGGCCCAATATTTAAGGAGTCAGCCCATGAAGAATCCCCGCTGGAAAGGCATATTTCCCGCTGTCACCACCAAGTTTCACGCGGATGAGAGCCTGGATCTGGAGGGCACGGCGCGGCACCTGGACTTCCAGATCCGCAATGGCATCCACGGCTTGGTGACCGGCGGTTCTCTGGGCGAAGCCAGCACCCTCAGCCTGGAAGAAAAATTGCTAGTCGCCAAAAACGCGCTTGAGGTGAGCAAGGGCCGGGTGCCGGTGCTGGCCAATATTTCCGAGACCAGTACGCGCGAGGCCATCCGCTATATCGAGGGTGCCAACAAAATCGGCGTGGACGGCTTCATGGTCATGCCCTCGGTCATTTACGTGGCCGATGCGCGCGAAGCCATGCAAAACCTGCGCGCCATGGCCGCAGCGGCACAAAAGCCCATGATGATTTACAACAACCCTGTGGCCTACCGGGTGGACCTCAAGCCCGAACACATGCTGGCCCTGGCCGATTGCGAGTGGCTGGTGGCGATCAAGGAAAGCAGCGACAACATCCGGCGCATCACCGATTTGCGCAATACCGTGGGCGAGCGCTACCAGTTGTTCCTGGGCGT
>BJGT01000207.1 GCA_014190675.1 Comamonadaceae bacterium
CAGGGCACCGTGCCAGAAGATGACGTGGTGCAACTGGCGGAGCAGCTTGTAGCAGCGGGCGTGGACGAGTGTGGTCTGGCGGACACCACCGGCATGGCCAACCCCGCTCAGGTGCGGCGGCTGTTCACGCGCTTGCGCGCCGCCATCGGCGACAAGGCCGGTGCGGCGCACATGCACAACACCCGCGGTCTGGGCTTGGCCAACTGCCTTGCGGCCTATGACGTTGGCGTGCGCAACTTTGACAGTTCCCTGGGCGGCTTGGGCGGCTGCCCCCATGCGCCAGGCGCCTCTGGCAATGTGGTGACCGAAGACCTGGTGTTCATGTTCGAGGCCATGGGCATCGCCACCGGCATCCAGCTACCGGCACTGTTTGCAGCACGGACGCCCTTGCAAGAGGGGCTGCCGGGTGAGCGGCTGTATGGCATGACGGCCGAGGCCGGGCTGCCCATGGGGTGGCTGCCGGCCTAAATGCAGTCGGGTTGCCCTCGCACCTTGCTGCGCCCGTCAGATTTTTTCAGGCCCCTTGCAGGGCCGCCGCCACGATGCTGGCCGCATCCACCCTGAAGAAGGCTCTTAAGGCGGCGCGTGTGTCACTGCGGCCAAAGCCATCGGTGCCCAGCGTGGTGTAGCGGCGCCCCACGGGCAGGTAGGCGCGTAGGGCTTCGGGCACAGCGCGCACATAGTCGGTGGCGGCGATGATGTTGCCGGCGCTCTGTTGCAGCTGGCGGGTGATGAACGGCAGGGGCGCTGCGGTGTTGGCGACGGTTGCCTCGGTGCACGCCACCGCCTCGCGTGCCAGCTCGCTCCAGCTGGTGACGCTGAACACATCAACCGCCACGCCTTGCGCTGCCAGCAATGCTGCGGCCTGGATGGCCTCGGTCAGGATCGCGCCAGAGCCCAGCAGGGTCATCTGGCGCGGGCTGTCGTCTTGGGCCTGTGTGCCCTGTGCTGGCCAGTGGCCAAAGTGGTAGCAACCCTGCAGCAGGTCGCCGTGCATCGCCTCGGGTAAATCGGGCTGGGCGTAGTTTTCGTTCATCAGGGTGATGTAGTAAAAAACGTCGCGCTGATCGACCAACATTTCTTGCATGCCATGTGCCACGATCACCGCCATCTCGCCCGCAAACGCTGGGTCCCAGGCGCGGCAGTTGGGAATGGTGGCGGCGATCAGGTGGCTGCTGCCGTCCTGGTGCTGCAGGCCTTCGCCGCCCAGCGTGGTGCGGCCCGAGGTGGCGCCCAGCAGGAAGCCGCGGGCGCGCTGGTCGGCGGCGGCCCAAATCTGGTCGCCGATGCGCTGAAAGCCGAACATCGAGTAGTAGATGTAGAAGGGCAGCATCGCCAGCCCGTGCACGCTGTAGCTGGTGGCCGCTGCGGTCCAGCTGGCGATGGCGCTGGCTTCTGAGATGCCTTCTTCCAGGATTTGGCCGTCCAGCGCTTCACGGTAGCTCAGCACCGAACCGATGTCCTCCGGCAGGTACTTCTGGCCCACGCTGGAGTAGATGCCGACCTGCTTGAACAGGTTGGCCATGCCAAAGGTGCGCGCCTCGTCGGCCACGATGGGCACGATGCGTGGCCCCAGCGCCGGGTCTTTCAGCAGGTTGCCCAGGATGCGCACAAAGGCCATGGTGGTGCTCATGGCTTTGCCCGCTGCTTCGGTGGCAAAGCTGGCGTACGCGGCCAGTGGCGGCAGCGGCACGGTGTCGCACTGGGTCAAGCGCTGCGGCAGGTAGCCGCCCAGGGTCTGGCGCTGCGCGTGCAGGTAAAGCATCTCCGGGCTGTCGGCAGCCGGCTTGTAAAAGGCCAGTGAGGTGGCCTGCTCGTCGCTGAGCGGCAGCTGGAAGCGGTTACGGAACTCGATCAGGTCGGCGTGGTCAAATTTTTTCTGGCTGTGGGTGGTCATCTTGCCCTGGCCCGCACTGCCCATGCCAAAGCCTTTTTTGGTGTGCGCCAGGATCACCGTGGGCTGCCCTTTGTGGGCGGCAGCGGCGGCATAGGCAGCGAAAATTTTCACCAGGTCATGCCCGCCGCGCTTGAGCCGGTCGATTTGCTCGTCGGTCATGCCCTGCGCCAGCTGCACCAGCTCGGGGTTCTGGCCAAAGAAGTGGTCGCGGTTGTAGCGGCCATCCTTGGCGGCAAAGGTCTGCATCTGCCCATCGACCGTGTTGGCAAAGGCCCGGGCCAGCGCGCCGCTGTGGTCACGCGCAAACAGGCCATCCCAGTCGCTGCCCCAGACCAGTTTGATCACATGCCAGCCGGCGCCGGCAAAAAGCTGCTCCAGCTCGTCAATGATGCGGCCGTTGCCGCGCACCGGGCCGTCCAGACGCTGCAGGTTGCAGTTCACCACCCAGGTCAGGTTGTCCAGGCCTTCGCGTGCGGCCAGGGTGAGCGCGCTCATGGACTCGGGCTCGTCCATTTCACCGTCGCCAAACACCCCCCACACCCGTCTCCCCGCGCAGTTCAGCAGTTGCCGATGGCTCAGGTAGCGCATGAAGCGGGCCTGAAAAATCGAGCTGATCGGGCCGATACCCATTGAGCCGGTAGGAAACTGCCAAAAATCGGGCATCAGCCAAGGGTGCGGGTAGCTCGACAGCCCCCGCGCTCCGATGCCGGTGCTGGAGCGCGGTGCGCGCAGTTCCTGGCGGTAGTGCATCAGGTCGGCCTCGTCGAGCCGGCCCTCCAGAAAGGCGCGGGCATAGACCCCCGGCGCGCTGTGTGGTTGGAAGAACACCAGGTCGCCCAGGCTCTGTGGGTTGCGACCGCGAAAGAAGTGGTTGAAGCCGGTCTCAAACAGGTCGGCAGCGCTGGCGTAGCTGGCGATATGCCCACCCAACTCGCCATAGGCTTGGTTGGCGCGCACCACCATCACCAGCGCGTTCCAGCGCATGATCGCCGCCAGGCGTTCCTCTATCGCCAGATCACCCGGAAACGGCGGCTGGCGCTCCACAGCGATGCTGTTGACATAGGGCGTACCCGGCGCGGGCTGCCAGTCCACCTGGTGGCTGCGGGCCAGCCGGGTCAGTTCATCCAGCAGAAAACGGGCGCGCTGCGGCCCCTGGCTTTGCAGTAGCGAGACAAAGGCTGCGCGCCATTCGGCGGTTTCTTGTGGGTCAGCGTCGGTGGCCGGGTCGGCGGGGCTGAGCTGGGTGGTGAAGAGCGGCGCATTCATAGCTGCTGATGCTAGGCCCGGCCCGGCCAAATGTTGTTTCGGATTGATCGTTAAAATTCTTTAAAACAGTGTTTTATGCTGAATAAAAATATTTATGAAGAATATTAATCTGGATGTAATGGATTTACGGATTTTGGCTGAGCTGCAGGCCGACGGTGCCTTATCCAATGTGGCGCTGGCCCGCCGGGTGCACCTGTCACCGTCGCCCTGCCTCATGCGTGTCAAGGCTCTGGAGTCGGCCGGCGTCATTCAGCGCTATGTGGCCTTGGCCAATGCGGCGGCGTTAGGCCTGGGGCTCAATGTGTTCATCAACATCAGCCTCAAAGAGCAGAGCCGTCAGGCGCTGGCCACCTTTGAGCAGCGCATTGCCGAGCACGACGCGGTGATGGAGTGCTACCTGATGACAGGCGACTCCGATTACCTGATCCGCGTGGTGGTGCGCGACATGGCGGACCTGGAAAAATTCATTCTGGAGCAGCTCACGCCAATACCCGGCATCGAGAAAATCCGGTCCAGCTTCGCCCTCAAACAGGTGCGCTACAAGACGGC
>BJGT01000208.1 GCA_014190675.1 Comamonadaceae bacterium
GCGTAGCCGGGCATCCAGGGCAACAGCGTCAGCGTGGACAGGTCACCAACGGCCGTATATTCAGGCCCGTGCGGACCCATTCCCAAGCCCCAGATGGCGAAACCGGCAAACCCCGCTCCCGTGGTCAGCAACGCCTCGAAATGCCCGACCGGCACGCACTTGGCTTTGGCTGAGCCGTGGATATCTACGAACTGCGCCAGTACAAACTGGATGTTGTTCTTCTTGAGAAATTTCCTTGCGTCTGCGACGTTCATGAATGCCTCATGCGATGTGTAATCGGACCGACGGCAGCCGGTTGAAATGTTTCATGTGAAGAACAGATATTGCACAAAGGATATCATGCTTTGCGGCGGCGCGTCGCCTAACCCTTTTCCAGGCAGAACCCGGCTGCCGATGTGGGTCGTCAATGGCCCGGGCCGATCGCCAAGCCTGAGTGCAACGATGAACGACCAGACGACACGGATCGGCGGTCATCACCCGGCTAGGTCAGGCTGGCGCGGTGCTTCTGGGCACCCTGAAAACAGCAACAGACTGACCTCAACGATCACAAGTCGAGTACCAGCCGCGCTGATTTGGCACGCGACACACAGACCATGACATGTTCGCGCTGCTCAACATTCGACAGCACGAAATCGCGGTGATCCGGCTCGCCGGACAGGTAACGCGTGGTGCAGGTGCCACACACGCCGGCTTCGCAGGAACTGTCAACCAGCACGCCCTCGCTCAACAGCACGGACAGGATGGAGCAATCTGGCGGAACGCAATAGACAGCGCCAGTAGAAGCAATCTCGACCTCGAAGCCATCCTGGCCTCCAAGCACAGCGACTCCAACCGGAGCTGCGAAATGCTCGAAGTGAATTTGCCCAGCGGGCCAATGGTCGCTGGCCGCCTTCACAGCGGCCATCAGACCGGCCGGACCGCAGCAATACACGTGGGTTCCGGGGACCACCGTGGCGAGCAGCGCCGCCACATCGAGGCCGCTGCCCGGTACCCCACCATCATGGTGCAAGCGCACTCTGGAGGCCATACCATCACCGGAGATAAGGTCACGGAACGCGGTCTGTGCAGCGTCACGGGTGCAGTAATGCAAGACAAAGTCCGCCCCTAGCGCCCGCAGGCGGTGGGCCATGGCCATCAGTGGTGTGACGCCGATTCCTCCGGCGATGAGCAGGTGGCGTGTCGCCTCCCCATCGAGCGGGAAATTGTTGCGTGGCATGGAAACCGGCAACAGGTCGCCTACGGCCACCCGCTCGTGCATTTGTCGGGAGCCGCCACGCCCATTGGTCTCGCGCAAGACGCCCAGCAGATAGCGCTGGCGCTCGGCAGGCGCATTACACAGGGAGTACTGGCGCACCTGGCCATCGGGCAGCGTGAGATCCACATGACCACCGGCGGTGAAAACCGGCAGGTCAAGGCCCTCCGGGTCGACCAACTCGAAGGTCTTGATAGACGGTGTTTCGTCGTTGATGGCGTTGACACGTAGCAGCATGGCGCACAATAGTTTGTCAAAGTTGGCGGGGACTGCCGTTGCAGAACATGTTCGCCACGACGAGGAAGCAATGCTCAGGGTCCAGCGCATGGCCGGACTGGCGCGTACGGCGCAAGCGCACCTCACGAATGTGCATGATGGTAACATATAGTTCAGCATGTGATACCCGCGCCACTTGATTGCACGCCCGTCGCGGTACACCTTGTAGCAATGCGAACGGATTTCCCGGAGCCAATGGCCATGCCGCAACCGCCCTACACCGACACGCCCGATCCGGCTGGAGAGCGTCAGCCTGCCCACGTGCCTGGCAGCGATACACCGATGCTGCGCACCTACCGCCAGTTGATCGGCGGCATCTGGTCTGACGCTGCCGGTGGCGAGTGGCTGGAGTCGATCAACCCGGCCAACGGTGAGGCCTGGGCGCTGATTCCACGCGGCCGCGCAATCGACGCCGAGCGCGCCGTGGCCGCCGCGCGCTCAGCCTTCGAGTCGGCCACCTGGCGGACCATGACGGCCAGCGCCCGAGGTGAGTTGTTGCGCCGTGTCGCCACGCACCTAGAGAGCCATATCGAGGCACTAGCAGTGATTGAGGCGCGCGACAATGGCAAGCGGCTGGTCGATGTGCTGCCGCAGCTACGTACGCTGCCGAAGTACTTCCACTATTACGCCGGGCTTGCCGACAAGATCGAAGGCGCAGTGATACCAAACGACGTACCCGGCGTCTTCAACTACACGCGACACGAACCGCTGGGGGTGGTGGTGGCGATCACACCTTGGAACTCGCCCTTGATGCTGGCGGTGTGGAAGCTGGCGCCGGCGCTGGCCGCCGGCAACACCGTGGTGCTCAAGCCGTCCGAACATGCGTCGGCATCAACGCTGGAGCTTGCGGCGATGCTGGAAGCCGCAGGCTTGCCTCCCGGCGTGGTCAACGTGGTCACCGGGCTGGGTGCTGAGATCGGAGCGCCCTTGGTGGAACACCCCGATGTGGCCAAGATCACGTTCACTGGTTCGGACGCCAGCGGCAAGCGCATCGCTGCCACTGCGGCGGCAGACCTCAAACGCGTGACGCTGGAACTCGGTGGCAAGTCGCCCCAGTTGGTATTTGAGGACGCCGACTTCGACAACGCCGTCAACGGCGTGTTATCCGGCATTTTCCTGGCCCTTGGTCAGTCCTGCATCGCTGGCTCGCGCCTGCTGGTGCATGAAAGCATCCACGACCGCTTTGTTGAGCATCTGGTGGCCGGTATGCAGGGCGTGCGCATCGGCGACCCCTTCGATGCGGCCACCCAACTCGGCCCGGTGGCAAACCAACCTCAACATGCGAAGGTCCTGGCGTTCATCGAGCAGGCCCGCGCAGAGGGCGCAAGATGCGTGCTGGGTGGGCATGCCGTGCACCCGGCAAACTGCGGCGCCGGCTGGTATGTCGAACCAACCATCTTCACCAACGTACAGCCCAACATGCAGTTGTACCGAGAAGAAGTGTTCGGGCCGGTGCTGGCGGTGTGCCGCTTCCACACCGAAGACGAGGCAGTGCAGATGGCCAACGACAGCGCATTTGGCCTCGCGGCAGGCATCTGGACAACTGACATGGCGCGCAGCATCCGGTTGGCCGAGCGTATCGCGGCCGGCACTGTCTACGTCAACACCTACCGCAGTGTCAGCACGTTGTCGCCGGTGGGCGGCTACAAACACAGTGGATACGGGCGCGAGAACGGCATCGACGCCATCCGTGAGTTCCTGCAGGTCAAGAGCGTCTGGTTAGGCCTGATTCCTGTGCCCAACCCCTTCCCACAAACGAAAGGCTAAAGCCATGTCCACGGTTGTTTCAGGGCAGACCATCCGCGGCGCCGAGGTCATCGCCGCCATCAAGCGCAGCGGCATTTCGACCATCGTGGCATTACCCGATATCGTAACGAGCGACCACCTGTTGTGGCCGATCTCGCGCGACTCAGAACTGCGCTTGATCCGGGTCTGCAAGGAAGACGAAGGGGTCTCGATCTGCTCCGGCCTGGGCTACGCAGGTGTGCCGGCCATGTTGCTGATGCAGCACACCGGACTGATGGACTCGCTCAACTGCATCCGCGGTGTCGCGATGGAATACGAGTTCGGCCTGTGCGCCATCGTCGGCCTGCAGGGCATGGAGCCGGACCGCCTGCCGCCG
>BJGT01000209.1 GCA_014190675.1 Comamonadaceae bacterium
CAAAACTCTTTTCTCTGACCGCGAACTCAAGCGCATTGTGTTGGCCTCCATCCTGCCGCGTCTGCCGGCGGGCATCAATGGCCTGTCGCTGACTTTGATGGTGCAATCGCTTTACGGCTCGTTTGCCATCGGTGGCAGCGTCAGCTGTTATGTCCGTCGAAGTTTAGGGAGCGCCACGCCCCTACGTCCTAGTTTTATTTAGAACATCTTTGAGAACGCTGCCGGAAGTAGCCCGGGTCGGCGCACAAAAGGTATAGGCCGGTACTCTGTTGTATTGTGTGAAGTAACTACCCAGCACACAACAACCGAGACCAGCCTATGAACCGGATTTTACGGACCATCACAACCCTAGACCAGCACTTTGATGAGATCGCCAATGGCGGTGATTGCTACCGACCGGTGAATTGCCCACATTGCCAAGCTACTGGCCTTTGGCACCACGGTTGCTACCACCGCAAGGCCGATCGCAGTGCGGCTCGCCGCAATCCGGTGGCAATCCTGCGTTTCTTTTGCAAAGCATGCCTGCGTACCTGTTCGCGCTTGCCCGCCTGCATTGCCCCCCGGCGCTGGTATGACTGGGCCACGCAGCAAGTCGTACTGCTGCTGTTGCTGGCAGGCGTCTCCTTGCACCAGGGTTGCCGCCAGACCGGTTGCGCTCGATCAACGCTGCGCCGGTGGCGGGACTGGTTGCAGACCCGCGGTGCGCAATTCAGTTTCTTCCTTCGTAGCAGATTGCCAGGGTTGGGACGTCTGCCAGAACCCGACTTCTGGCCTCAGGTGCTCAGCAGCTTGTCCCTGGCGCGTGTCATGACCGAGCTCGATCAGGACTTGGTCGTCCCGTAATACGCAGCATCTCAAGTAAAGGCAAACAGCCAGAACCTGGCCGCTGTGGCAGCCCACACACTTTAGCCAATTGCGTCAAAGTTACTTTGGCGATGTCATCGGGGCCTCAACAACCGGAGGTCTTTTATGAACGAAATCAATCCAGTGGCCCTGTTCCGTCTGTCAGTGCTGGGGCCCCTTATCAGCCCCGAGCAACTCCAGCGCGGGGAGCTACAAACCATCATCCGTCAACTCGCACAACGCGAGTACGCCATTCCTGAGTCTGATCGCCGAATGCTGGGCGAGAAGACCATTCAAGCCTGGTACTACGCCTGGCGCAAAGGCGGCATTGAGGCCCTTGTGCCCAAGGTGCGCGCCGACCGTGGCAGCTCCAAGATATCAGCGACAGTGCAGGAGGCCATTCTTGCGGCCAAGCGCGAAAACCCCCGGCGCTCGATCAATCAGATTGAGCGCTTGCTGGTGGCCGCTGGCGTAGCGCCCCAACAGAGCCTGTCGCGCTCCAGTGTGCACCGTCTGCTGCAGCAAAGCGGCTTGTCGCAGATGAGGGGGTCTGCCAGCCTGCCACAGGAGAAACGCAGTTTCACGGCCGAATTCGCGGGCTCCATCTGGTATGGCGATGTCATGCACGGACCCAGGGTTGCGATCAAGGGCCAACTGCGCAAGACGTATCTGGTCTCCTTGATCGATGACGCCTCCCGTCTAGTAGCCCACAGCGCCTTCTGTCTGGGTGAGACGGCGCTGGACATCGAAGGCGTACTCAAGCAGGCACTATTGCGCCGGGGCTGCCCTGTAAAAATCATTGTCGACAACGGCGCTGCCTACCGTGCTGCCACCCTGCAGGGCGTGTGCGCGCGCCTTGGCATTCATCTGATCTTTTGCAGGCCCTATGCCCCCGAGGGCAAGGGTAAGTTGGAGCGCTGGCACCGCACGTTTCGCGACCAGTTCCTGAGCGAACTTGACGTGCGCCACGTTGCCGATCTGGCCGATCTCAACGCCCGGTTGTGGGCCTGGATTGAGCAGGTTTACCACCAAAGCCCTCACGCTGGGCTCAATGGTATGACTCCCCTGGAGCGCTACCAGCGCGATTTACCCAGGATCCGTAGCCTGGGGGCCAAGGCAGTCCAGCTCGATGTATTGTTTCTTCACCGCATTGCGCGCTTTGTGAGGAAGGACGCCACGGTGTCTTACCTGGGGCAGCGCTTTGAAGTGCCCTACGAGTTGTCGGGCAAGACCGTGCGCTTGGTGGTCGACCCGCACGCCGCTCGTGTGGTGGGCGTGGAGGACGCTGCTGGCGTCTCTTTGGGGGCGACCACCCCTTTGGACTTATTGGCCAACATCGACCGTACCCGGCGAAAACCAGAACCGGTGACTGACCCCATGTTTGGCGCACGCAGTGGAGCCAACCTGGTGGAGCTGGCCCATCAGAAGTACCACGGCCACGGCCATGAACAGGTACAGCACACCCCGAAGTCGCAGGGCTGAGATGTACTTGCAACACTTTGGCCTGCGCCACCCACCCCTTAGCAAGCAGCTCACCGAGCTCTGGGACGACGGTGCACTGGTGCAACTCAGTCAGCGCTTTAACTGGTTGCTGCAGTCCCCAGGCATCGGACTGCTCACGGGCGAGCCCAGTGTCGGCAAGACCGCCGCACTGCGTAGCCTGACCCACCCACTCAATCCGCATCGCTATCAAGTGCTTTACCAAGCAGAGACCGACTTCGGTCGGGTGGACATTTACCGGGGCCTGGCGCGTGCGCTGGGGATAGAGCCCAGCTACCGGCGGGCGCAACTCTGGCGCGACATCAAGGAGCGCGTGCACGAGATGGTCGACAGCAAGCAGCTCACCCCCTTGTGGATCATTGATGAGGCGCAGAACCTGCCGGCCGAATTCTTCCGAGACTTCCCCTCGTTTCTGAACTTCGCCTTCGACTCAAGGGACCTTATGACGGTGTGGCTGGTGGGGCATCCGGTGCTCGCACAGGTCTTGGAACGCTCCCCGTACGCTGCGTTGTACAGCCGCATCCAGGTCCATGTACAGCTCAAGCCCGTGCTCGAACGTGAGCGCTTTGCGCTACTGGTTGCCCACGCGCTCAAGAGTGCGGGCAGCCAGCACAACCTGCTGGCCGACACCGGCATGGAGATCCTGCGGCAGGCCTGCAAAGGGCTGCCCCGTCAGGCCGGACGCATCCTGTGCACCGCCATGCGATTGGCCGTACCCAAAGGCCTGAACCACCTGCCCGATGAAATCCTTCAACAAGCCATCAAGGAACTGCAATGACGCTCCAATCCAAACCGACCAGACTTCGCCCAAACAAACCCGTGTTTCCCACATTGAGCGACGAGGCGCTCATTGAGATCCAGGACTTCCTGCATCTCGCACTTGATGTCTTCGAGGACCACTACGGCGAGCAACTCGACCTCTTCTATCACTCTCTTTGGCAAGAAGAGCATGAGTTTGAAACGGGGAAATTCTCCGACTGATCAGGCTTCTTGCTCAACATACCGGCGCCGCCAGACTCAATCCAAGCAGCGTCGCTGTTTGCGCATTTGCCCACGCCCGCCTACTGACAGGCGCGCGCACTGCCGAAATTATTAAGGGACGTAGAGCCGAATTCGACCTCACATAGCATGGGACCCTAAGTCGAAATTAAATCGGGACGTAACAGTCAGGGGCTTCTCGCTTACTTGAGCAGGGCCAGCACGCTTTGCTGCGACTGGTTGGCTTGGGCCAGCATGGCGGTGGCGGCC
>BJGT01000210.1 GCA_014190675.1 Comamonadaceae bacterium
GATTGGGCCAGTGCCGGCAATTACGTGGCCGAGTTCTCTGGCGCCTTGACCAAACTGGCCAAGGGCAAGATGACAGAAACACCCGTGAAAACCCAGTTTGGTTATCACATCATCCGGCTCGATGATGTGCGTGACGCCCAGTTGCCCAGCTTTGAAGACGTCAAGCCGCAAATTCTGCAGCAGTTGCAACAGCAAAAAATAGGCAAGTTCCAGGAAGACCTGCGCGCCAAGGCCAAGGTCGAGTAAGGGCCAGCGTCTGGCGCTTGGGCTTACTCGGCCTGGACCAACCCGCCGGCTAGGCTGTGGCCCAGGCCAGCGCCATCAAGGCGCCAATCAGCAGTGGCTGATGCAGCATGTAATAGCTCAGGCTCCAGCGCCCCAGCGTGGCGAGCCAGTCACTGGCCGACGGCGGCGGTGCAGACGGCAGCAAGCGCCCGCGGGCTATCAGCCACTGCCCGGCTGCCATGCCCCACCACATCACCCCCAGCCAGGGAAGCAGGGGCACATAGTCCTCGGTGATTGGCTTGCGGGTGATCAGGCCCAGCCAATTGAGCAGCGGGCTGTTGAACAAGTCGGCATGCTCGGCCAGCGGCCCCCAGGCGAGCAGGTCTGCAGACGCCGCTTTCAAACCAAGCACCAGCGCCCCACACAGCCACAAGTAGGCGCCCCAGTGGGCCGTCAAGCGGGCCACTAGGAGCATCAGGGCCAAGGCGTGCAGAACGCCGAAATAAATGAAGCTTTGCGCAAACATGGCCCGCGAGGCCAATGTGACAAGCAGCGCGCAGCCCAGCACCTGCAACCAGCGCCGCCAAAAACGCGGCCAGCTTTGCCCCTGCGCCTGCGCCAACGCCTGCCCCAGGCCGGCGCACAGCACAAACAGGCACACGATCAGGCTGCGCTGCCAGGTCCAGAAGGGATCACGGTAAAAATCCTGCCGGATATGGCCAAACTGATGGAGGTCAAAGCAAAAGTGGAAAACTGTCATCCAGACCATGGCGAAACCCCGCAGGGCGTCGACGGCATGGATGCGGCCAGTTGGCTTGGTCAGTGTCTCTGGGTTCATACCAACACCATACCCGATCGACACTCCGAACATCAAGCTGGGGTCAACCCTGGGCGCTCCAGCGGCGACGGTGACTTGCCCAAGTCGACTACGCGACTCACGCGGGCGTATCGCCACGCGGGCATAGCGGATGGCGGCCTGAATTTGTAGAAGCGGGTCACGTGGACGTTGACCCGGGCACGCTCAATGCCATGTTTGAGCATGTAATCGCTGACATTAATCGCTGAAATATTGTAGCCTGACGCACTACACACTACAATAATTCCAATGATTAAAAGTTTCCGGCACAAAGGTTTGGAGCGCTTTTTCCACCAAGGGAGCAAAGCAGGCATCCAACCAGCGCATGCCGGCAGATTGCGACTGCAATTGGCGGCGCTTGATCAATCCGAGAGGCCAGAGGATATGTCGGCACCAGCATGGGGATTGCACCCACTCAAGGGTGGTTTAAAGGGCCATTGGGCGGTCACGGTGAATGGTAACTGGCGCATGGTTTTTACTTTTGAAGGTACGGATGCCGTGTTGGTGGACTACCTGGATTACCACTGAGGATTTGAAATGACTCGAATGCACAATCCGCCACACCCAGGCGAAGTCCTGCGGGAATACTTGGGTGAAACGACCGTCACGGCTGCTGCCGCGAAGCTGGGGGTCAATCGGGTGACGCTCAACCGTATCGTGACCGGCGCATCCGGCATCTCTGCTGACATGGCCTACCGCTTGGCCTCAGCTTTCGGCACCAGCGCTGAATTGTGGGCGGGCATGCAACTCCAGTACGACCTGTACCAAGCGGGGAAGGTGAAGCGCCCTCGCATTGAACGGATGGTCGCGTAACCCATGGCGACACAACAAGATTTTTTGCGAGAGTCCATGGACATGAAAACAGACGCCCAGCGCCACATTGCCCTTTATTGGTCAGTGTCTCTGGGTTCATGCCAACACCGTACCCGATCGGCACTCCGAACATCAAGCTTGGGTCAACCCTGGGCGCTCCAGCGGCCATCTGGGTTGAACCCCAGGGTTCACCACATGAGCGGGCCAGCGCCCCGACAAGACTGCCGCTGCATGCCGGGCGCCACGTTCCTTGGACTCCTGCGTAGATTCGACCGAGCTACCCGCACTGTGCGGCGTAGCAATAACGTTGTCCATGGCCAGCAAGGGGTGCTGCGGCGGCGGGGCTGACGGGGCAAACACATCGATCGACGAAAACACATCGAGCGCGGCACCGGCAATGGCACCCCGCTGGAGCGCATCAACCAAGGCAGACTCGTCGATGATGGCGCCACGCGAGGTGTTCACCAAGGCCGCCTCGGGCATCATGAGCGCCAATTCAGCCGCACCAAGCATGTGACGGGTTTGCGGTGTCAAGGGCAGGTGAATCGAGATGAAGTGACTGGTTTGCAGCAAGCTCGATAAGTCCATCAGCCGAACACCAAGTTGCTCGGCAATGCTGAGGTAATTGCCTGGGCTTCGGGTCCAGGCCTGGACCTGCAGGCCAAACGCTGTCGCCCTGCGCGCCACGGCCTGGGCGCTGGCACCAAATCCGATCAAGCCCAATTTGCGGCCGGCGAGCCGATGCACGCCGGGGTGTTGTCGGGCTGAAAAATTGCCCTCTCGCATCGCCTGCTGCATGAAGGGCAGGCGGCGCGCAAACGAAAGCAGCAGGGCCATGGTGTGGTCGGCCTGCTCGCCTAAGCAAAAATCAGGCACATTGCTCACGACCATGCCGGCTTGGGTCGCGGCCTCAATATCGATTCGATCGGTTCCAGCGCCCAAACGCGCGATGGTGCGGCACTTAGGCAACTGCCGCACCACGGTCGCCGGGACATAAGACGACACCACCATCAGCGCATCGCAGTCGGGGGCGGCGCTCAGAATATCGGCCTCGGTCCGGCCTTCCACCGCCACCAACTCGGCGCCGGCTTCGGCGAGTGCGGCATATTCCCCGGGCTCGACCGGGTAAGTCTGGGCATTGAGTCTCAACACACGCCAGCTCATGCGCTCACCCCGGATTTGGTGAATTCCGCCAACCAGCGCCTGTCCCACAGCGAGGGGAACGCATGTTTGACGAAGGGGTGACGAGCGCAGGCCGCGTCATCAAGTTCAATGCCAAGTCCCGGCTTGTCGGGCAACACATACCGGCCCGCCTTCATAGGCGTCCAGCCAGAAACCAACTCACTGCGCCATGGGGCATCGAAGTCGCCAAAGTTTTCCTGGACCATCACCTGCGGCGTTGACCAGCCAAAGTGGATGGCCGCGCACAGGGCGACTGGACCGATCGAGCAATGCGGCGCCAAACGGATGTCCTGCGGCTGACATAGCGCGGCAATTTTTTTACCCATCCACAAACCACCACAATGGGCCAGATCCGGCTGAGCCACATCACAGGCCCGCAAGTTTGCCAACCGGGCAAATTCTTCAAGCATATAAAGCCGCTCACCGGCGGCCACCGGAAAGGGCAGCGCACGGTGGACCTCCGCCAGCAAATCAAGACTGTGCGGGCTGACCGGCTCCTC
>BJGT01000211.1 GCA_014190675.1 Comamonadaceae bacterium
GGCGGCACAGGCAGCGGCGCCAACATCATGGATTTCCCCAACGACGACCACCGCGCCGTGTTGCAAGACTTTGTCGACGCCGTGACCCACAACCGCGCACCCCGGGTCACCGGGCTGGACGCGCTGCACACGCAGCAGTTGATTGGGCAGGTGTTGGAGCGGGCGGGCGCTGAACCGCCCATGCACCGCGCGAGCCCACCCTAAAACGCCCTGGGCACGCAGCGCGCCTGCGTCTGGCTGGACTCGGCCACCGCCAGGGTGGCCGCCAGGGTACGGGCACCGTCCAGCACCGAGACCACCGGCGGCTCGTCCAGCCGCACCAGGCGCTGGAAGTGGCTGAGCTGCACCTGGTAAGGGTCTTGCACCTTGGGCAGCAACGGGTCGCCCACAATCGGTTTATCCCACGCCGCTTCACCGGTGACGCGGGGGCTCCAGGCGCGTAACACCGGCAGCTCCAAGCTGCCTTCGGTACCGACCAGGCGGTAGGCACTTTGCCCGGTGTAGCCAAAGGCCGGGTTCTCGCCACTGCCCTGCTCGATGGTCCAGGGGGACAGGCCAGCGTCGGTACAGACCAGCGTGCCCAGGCAGCCGTTGTCAAACTCAAAGACGGCGGCCGCCGTGTCTTCCACCGCCAAGCCCCGGTTGGCATGGCTTTTGACGCCACTCACCGCATGGATGTCACCGCACAGGTGGCGCAGCATGTCGATCTCATGGATGGCGTTGATCAGCAGCGGCCCGCCGCCGGGCTGGGTGCGCCAGGCCGTCTGAAAATAGTCGTCGGGCTTGCGCGTGGCCCACACCACCGAGGCCACCACCAGCCGGCCCAGCCGGCCGTCGGCCAGCCACTGCCTGGCCTGCTGCACCACGCCCAGGTAGCGGCGGTGGTGCCCGACCAGGGTCTTGACGCCGCTCTGGCGCACCGCCTGCACCAGGGTGGCCGCTTCGTCCAAGGTCACGGTCACCGGTTTTTCCATCAAAAAGTGAATGCCGCGCTCGCAGCACCACTGGCCCTGCTGCAGGTGCAGGGCGTTGGGGGTGGCGATGATCACTGCTTCAGGTTTGACGCGGTCCAGCATCTCCTGCGCATCGGCAAACCAGGCCGCTGGGCCGATATCAAGCCCAGCCGGGTCAACCACCGGGTCGGCCACGGCCACCAACTCGGCCACCTCCGGCATGGCAAGAATCGTTTGGATGTGGCGGCGGCCAATCAGGCCTGCGCCCAGCACGGCGATGCGCAGTGGTGTCATGGTGGTTCTCTTCCTCTTTGGAGTGGCAAGCATAGCGGGCCAGCAGGCGATGCCCGAACTCTACCGGTGTCGCCTTGATTCCAGCCTGCTGGCATTGACAGCCTGTTTTGTGTCACAGTCATCGACTTGAACTGAGCAATCCGAGGCCCGCATGACCGACACCACCCACCACCGTATCTGCCCCCTGTGTGAAGCCTGTTGCGGGCTGGAGATCACCACCCGCCAAGGCCGCGTCACTAGCATCCGCGGCCACGCGCAGGATGTGTTCAGTGCCGGCTACATCTGCCCCAAGGGCGTGGCGCTGAAAGACCTGCACGAAGACCCCGACCGGCTGCGCACACCGCTGATCAAACGCAACGGCGTGCATGTGCCGGCCAGCTGGGACGAGGCCTTTGCCGAGATCGAGCGCCGGCTGCCGGCGGTGATGGCCTTGCATGGGCGCGACGCCACGGCAGCGGTGGTGGGCAACCCGGCGGCGCACAAAATCGGCCTGGTGGGCTACTTTGGCAAGCTGGCGCGGGCGCTGGGCACCAAAAATGTGTTTTCTGCCAGCACGCTGGACCAGATGCCCAAGCAGCTCGCCAGCGGGCTGATGTTCGGCCACTGGCTGTCGGTGGCCCTGCCCGACATCGTGCGCACCGACCTGCTGCTGGTGATTGGCGCCAACCCGCTGGCCAGCAACGGCAGCATGTGGACCGTGCCCGACTTCAAGGGAAAAGCCCGAGCCATGCAGGCGCGTGGCGGCCGACTGATCGTGATCGACCCGCGCCGCACCGAAACCGCCGCCATGGCCGACGCCCACCATTTCATCCGCCCCGGCGCCGATGTGTTTTTGCTGGCCGCCCTGGTGCACACCCTGTTCGCCGAGCAGCTGGTGCGCCTCGGTGCGGTGGCCGACTGGGTGGCCGGCGTAGCCGAAGTCGGGCAGGCGGTGGCGCCTTTCACGCCCGAGGCGGTGGCGCCGCGCTGCGGCATCAGCGCCGACACCATACGGGCGTTGGCCCGCACTCTGGCCGAGACCCCACGTGCGGCGGTGTACGCGCGCATCGGCACCTGCACTCAGGAATTCGGCACGCTGGCGAGTTGGCTGGTGGATGTGCTCAATGTGCTGACCGGGCACCTGGACGCACCGGGCGGCGCCATGTTTGCCAAGCCGGCCGCCTTCGGCTCCAACACCACGGGCCGGCCCGGCAGCGGCAAGGGCATTGCCACTGGTCGCCACCACGCCCGGGTCAGCGGCGCGCCTGAGGTGATGGGCGAACTGCCCATCACCTGCCTGGCCGAAGAGATAGAGACCGCCGGCCCCGGCCAGGTACGGGCGCTGATCACCATTGCCACCAACCCGGTGCTCTCCAGCCCGAATGGGCCGCGCCTGGCCCGGGCCCTGGCCTCGCTGGACTTCATGGTCAGCATGGACATTTACCTGAACGAGACCACGCGCCACGCCGATGTGATCCTGCCCGGCCCCTCGCCGCTGGAAGACATGCACTATGACCTGGCGTTTCCGCAGCTGTCCTGGCGTAACCACGCGCGCTACAGCCCGCCGGTGTTTGAGCGTGCGCCTGGCCAGCCGGAAGAGTGGGAAACCCTGACGCGGCTGGCTGCCATCGCCCGTGGACAGGGCGGCGGGCTGGATGCCGGCGCGCTGGACGACGCGCAGTTTGCCGACGAGGCGCAGCGCCTGTACGGCGCCCACGCCGAGGCCGTGGTGCAGGCCACCCAGGGACTGCGCGGGCCGCAGCGCCTGCTGGACGCGGCGCTGCGCGGCGGCCCTTATGGTGAAGGCTTTGGTGACGGCTTTGGCGCCCGGCCCGAAGGCCTGACGCTGGCCAAGGTGATAGCCGCCAACCCCAGCGGCGGCATCGACCTGGGCGAGTTGCAGCCGCGCATCCCCGAGATGCTGCGCACGCCCAGCGGCAAAATCGAATTGGCGCCGCCCAGCCTGCTGGCTGACCTGCAGCGCGCTGTGGCCGACCTGGCGCGGCCCGCACCCGAGCTGGTCATCATCGGCCGGCGCGACGTGCGCAGCAACAACAGCTGGATGCACAACCTGCCGGTGCTGGCCAAGGGCCCGATGCGTTGTACCGCGCTGGTTCACCCCAGCGACGCCGCGCGCCTGGGCCTGCAGGACGGCACCCTGGCCGAGATCAGCAGCCACACCGGCCAGGGGCCGCGCAGTGTGCAAGCGCAGGTGGAGATCAGCGCCGAGATGATGCCCGGCGTGGTCAGCCTGCCCCACGGCTGGGGCCATGACCAGCCCGGCACCCGGCTGCAACTGGCCGCCCA
>BJGT01000212.1 GCA_014190675.1 Comamonadaceae bacterium
CCGAGTCATCACGCCCGACCGCCACCACCATGCTGCTGGTCGCCAGTGCCTACATCCTGAATTACGCCATCGCCAACGAGCGCTTGGCCGAGAGCCTGGTGACGGCCATCGCCGCCATGCAGCTCAGCCAGATGCAGTTCATGCTGGTGGTGAACCTGTTCTTTCTAGTCCTGGGCTGCTTTCTGGACGGCTCGGTGATGATGCTGGTGTTCGTGCCGCTGCTCATGCCCAGCGTGCGGGCGCTGGGCATTGACTTGACCTATTTCGGCATTGTGGTCACGCTCAACTTCATGATTGGCCTGATCACACCGCCCTACGGCTTGCTACTGTTCGTGATGTCCTCGCTGACCCGGGTGCCGCTGATCGAGATCATCCGCGAGGTCTGGCCCTTTGTGCTGACGTTGACCGTGCTGCTGCTGATCCTGACCCGGTTTCCGCAGATCATTTTGTTCCTTCCGCATGCCTTCGGCTACAAGTGATGCGGTGACCTTGGACCGCTTGCGTGCGGTGTGCCAGCCCTTGCTGGACCCGTCCGGGTTTATCCCGGGCCCTGAAGCCGACGAGCGCTACTGTACCGATTGGAGCCGTGCACGTGGCCAGCCGCTTGCAGTTCTGCGGCCCCGCAATACCGACGAGGTGTCGCGTCTGCTGACCGCGCTGCATGCCTTGCGCCAGCCCGTGGTGCTGCAGGGCGGCATGACCGGCCTGACGGGTGCCTGCGTGCCGCAGGTCGGCGAGGTGGTGTTGTCGTTGGAGCGACTGCGTGACATCGAAGAAATCGACACCGTGTCAGGCACAGTCACGGTACAGGCTGGCGTTAGCCTGCAAGCTTTGCAGCAGGCGGTGGAGGCCCAGGGGCTGCTCTTTCCGGTGGACATCGGCAGCCGGGGCAGCTGCCAGATCGGCGGCATCATTGCCAACAATGCGGGTGGCAATCGGGTGCTTCGCTATGGCATGACGCGTCAATCGGTGTTGGGGCTGGAGGTGGTACTGGCCGATGGCACGGTGATCTCGCGCATGGGCAAGGCGCTTAAAGACAACGCCGGCTATGACCTCAAGCATGTTTTCATTGGCAGTGAGGGCAGTCTGGGCGTGATCACCCGCGCCCTGCTTGCCTTGCAGCCGCTGCCGGTTAGCCGGCAGTCAGCGCTGGTGGCCGTGGAGGGCTTTGACGCCGTGACAGCCCTGCTGACCCAGTGCCGCAAGCATTTGGGGCCGCGATTGAGCAGTTTTGAGGTGATGTGGCGCGATTTCTTCGACATCAGCACCGGGCTCCTGAAGAAGGGTCGACCAGGACTGAACCTGGCCGGCAGCCACGTGGTGCTGGTCGAAGCCATGGGCATGGACCCTGAGCAGGACGATGCCCTGTTCGCGCAGACGCTGGGTGCGTTTCAGACCGACCACTCAGGCTGTGAGGTGATCCTGGCGCAGTCACTCACCGACGCACAAGACCTCTGGTCTATCCGTGAGGCCGCTGGCGAAGCGGCCCTTGTCGTGGCACCCTGGGCCGGATTTGATGTGAGCCTGCCGTTGGCGCACATGGCGGCATGGGCGGACGAGGTGCGTGCTCGCTTGCGCGGCATGGGTCTGAGCCAAACGCAGACGTATGGACACTTGGGCGACGGTAACCTGCATCTGGTGGTGGGCCTGGGGCCAGAGCCGACGCGCAAGGCCGAGGTCCATGAATTGGTGCACCGCACCGTGGGCGCCCTGGGCGGCTCCATCTCCGGCGAGCACGGCATCGGCCTGGCCAAAAAAGCACATCTGCACTATTGCCGTTCAGCGGCCGAGATCAACATGATGAAACTGATGAAAACATCCCTTGACCCGCACGGCATCTTGAACCGTGGCCGTATCTTTGACCTGCCATGAGCAAGCCCATTGCTTTTGTCACCGGTGCCGCGCAGGGCATCGGCCTGGCTACCGTGGCCCGCCTGGCGCGGGACGGCTTTCGGGTGGTGGCGATGGACCGCCATGCCGAGCGTTTGCAGACTGCGGTCGCCGCGCTGCAGGCGGATGGGCTGGACATTGTGGCGGCCGTGTGCGATGTGTGTGATCGCACGTCAGTAGCGGCGGCTTTCAACAGCCAGCCGCGTGTTGACGCGTTGGTCTGCGCTGCCGGCATCTACAACGATGCCCGGTTTCTGGATCTCACAGAGCAGGCGTTTCGCACCATGCTCGATGTCAACGTGGTGGGCACCTTCATCCCGGCGCAGGAGGCCGCAAGGCGCATGCAAGCCGGTGGGCGAATCGTCACCATCTCATCACGCGGCGCCCTTGGTGGAACGCGTTTTGCCCATTACGTGGCCTCCAAGTCGGCGGTGATTGGCCTAACCCGTGCCATGGCCATGGAGCTGCGTGAGCGCCAGATTGCCGTCAACTCGGTGGCGCCGGGCTTTACCGACACGCCCATGACCCGCTCCGCACCTGCCGAGATGTTCGCGGCCTGGGAGCAGCTCGAACCCGGTGGCCGGGCGGCCAGCCCGGACGTGATCGCCAATGCCATCGCCTTCCTGGCAGCGCCATCGACCCAATTTATCACCGGGCAGACGCTGTTTGTGGATGGTGGCAAATCCTTGGGTGGCTTGGGCATCTAGGGCGTCACGCCGCCGGGCTCGTCAGGCTGGCAGAATCAGGCCATGCCACGTTTTGCTGCCAACCTGTCGTTTCTCTACCAAGACCTGCCATTCCCCCAGCGCTTCGCGGCGGCGGCGCAGGATGGCTTTCGGGCGGTGGAGTACCTGTTTCCCTATGACTACCCGGCGGCCGAGATTGCAGCCTGGTTGGCCGACCATGGCCTGCAACAGGTGTTGTTCAATGCGCCACCGGGCGACTGGGCTGCTGGTGAAAGGGGCCTGGCCTGTCTGGACGGGCGGCAGTCTGAGTTTCGAGCTGGTCTGGCCCAGGCCCTGGACTACGCCGCCGCGCTGAGCTGCCCGCGCATCCATGTCATGGCCGGGCTGTTGCCGACGGGCCAGACCCGTGAGGCGCTGCAAGCCGTCTATCTGGACAACCTGCGCTGGGCTGCGGCGGCGGCAGCGCCTTACGGGGTGACGCTACTGGTCGAGCCGATCAACCTGCGTGACATGCCGGGCTATTTCCTGAACCGGCAAGACCATGCCCATCAGTTGCTGCAGGCCGTGGGTGCGCCCAACGTCAAGGTGCAGATGGACCTGTACCACTGCCAGATTGTCGAGGGTGATGTCAGCATGAAGCTGCGCCAGTACCTGCCCACCGGGCGCGTCGGCCATATCCAGATCGCCAGCGTGCCAGCCCGCCACGAACCCGACGAGGGCGAACTCAATTACCCGCACTTATTTGCCCTGCTGGATGAGCTGGGCTATGACGGCTGGGTGGGCTGCGAGTACCGACCCCGTCTGGGGGCAGTGCCCGGTGCTACGTCGGCCGGGCTGGGCTGGATGACGCCTTGGGTCAGGCCTTGATCGTTGACGCGGTGATACCGTCAACCAGGCCCCAGATACCGTCCGGCCTATCGACAACTTTGTTGTGATATCCATTGCCGAAGGAC
>BJGT01000213.1 GCA_014190675.1 Comamonadaceae bacterium
ATACTTAACACAGTAAGAACCACCCAGGAAAGAAACAGTTTTTTTCGAAAACGCGACCGCAAACCCGCGTTGCCATCAAGGCCTCGTCAAGTGTCGAAACGGTACACGTATCAGGAAGACTTCGCCGGCAACAATGAAGGAACGGTCTCCCAAGCATCCCGGATGTCTGTCATCAGCCCCTTGACTTCGCGCAGCAGGTTCAAATCGTTCTTCAGGTTGACCTGCAGCAACATACGGGTGACATAACCGTACAGCTCCGAAAGGTTACGCGCCAAATCACCGCCCTTTTCATAATCAAGGGAGCCTTGCAAACCGAGCACGATACGGCCCGCGCGATTCAGGTGATGCGATTTCTCATGGATGGCACTGGCCTTGATATGCCCTTCTGCCGCATTCAGACTCTCGAGCAGGCCATCCAGCAGCATATGAATTAATTGGACCCGGTCAGACGCACCAACACTGGTCTCAAGCATGACCGAACCATAACTCGCTGCCGCTCTTTGATTTAGCATGATTCTTTTCCAGATTAATTTTTTGGTGACGCTACTAGAGTCGTCATTAACCAGCGCTTCTTGAGACTACTCGCATGTAATGTACAAACACTATTGTTTCAGTTAACTTTTTTGTATTACTTCCACTCACTAGTGTCCCAACGTTATTCGAACAGATTCAGCTGGTTAGCCGAATGTGCCTGAATGTCATCGGTGAGGGTTTTGTTAAGTAGCTGATCCAATGGGATTCGCTCGAACATGGTCAGACTCAGGATTTGTAGCATTTCATAGAGGCTCGCCGAGAGGTTGAGCCGCTTTTTGACGATGGCAACGAGCACGTAGACCGAGACCGCAATCCAGATTTGAGTCTTGACTGCGTTCTCCGAAGTGCCGAAAAAGACCTTGATCCGAAGATGCTGCTTGATCCACTTGAAAAACAATTCGACCTGCCACCTGCACCGATAGAGATCGGCGATGGTGATCGCAGGCAGCGCGAAGTTGTTGGTCAGAAACACCAGCCGTTTGCCCGTCTTGGGATCTCTGAACTTGATGCGGCGCAGTGGCGTGTCGAAGTCCTGGCGAGAGTAGAACCCGGTGAGCACGATAGTTTGATCGCAAATCAACCCGGTGCTGCGATCGACCGGATGGGAATAACGGCGCTGGGCTTTGAGGTTGGATTTGGCGCGCGTCACAAAGAAGCTGCCCGCCTCGTGCAGGCGATGGAGCCGTTGGAAATCGATATAGCCTCGGTCCATGATGTAGAAGGCGCCGGGCTCGGGTATCAGCAAGTCGAGCACATTGACGTCGTGCAGTTTGCCGTCGCTGATGTGCAGAAACGTCGGGATGTTGCCGCGCAGGTCCAGAAGCGTGTGCAATTTGATCGCTGCTTTGGTCGAGCGAAACGGCGCCCAAGGAAACACCGACAGGCACAGGTCGATGGTGCTGGCGTCCAGCGCGTAGACCGCGTTCTTCAGATCGACGCCAAACGGTTCCTCGGCATAAAGAGGGCGAGCGATTCCAATGAGCGACTGGGCAAGCTCGGCGTGGATGCGCCAGTCGCGCACCGCGTTCGCATTGGCCAAGGTGTTGCGGGCTACGCTGTTGCGGATACCCATGTGGTAGAGCTTGCCTGCTTGCGCACGAAGACACGCTTCGATGTCGCGCAGGCTCTCTCGATAGGTCAGTTGGGCGAAGGCCATGCACAGGTACTGATCGAGGCAGGAGAACGTCTTGACTTTGTGTTCGCCTCCGTAACGCGCTACGCAGCGACGAAACGTCGTCAGTGGCAGATGCTCCATGATCTGCGCGAACACCAGCTTGCCTATAAACATCCATGCCCCCAGCGAGTGAGTTCCTCGCAGGTTGGCAAATGTCAGTGGCGGAGTTCAAGTCGAGACCAGAAAAAACATGAATTATCGCTTCCACTTCAGTCAGTTGCAGACAATCAATCGATCAACGTTGGGACACTACTGCGGACGATGTCCCGCTCACAGTTGAAGGTTTGAGTCGGTGGTAGAAATGATTATGCTGCCTTTTTTAGTTGAATTGGTGCGGGACGCATCATACGGATGAGTGCCGCTATATGTTGATGACCACGCAATCTGCGAAACGCTTTTTCTGCCTCCAGGAAACCCGCGGCGGCCCAGCGCATGGCCATTTTCACATCGCGATAGTTTGTGACTCGTCGGCCTACCCGTCGTACCACGGAGTTCGGAGACTCGATCACGTTGGTGGTGGCCAGGCAACGCGCCAGTTCTCCGGTTACGCCAAGCCGGTTGATGGTGAACAGCTCTTCCAATCCTTCGAGCAGGCTGGCAGCCGCATCTGGATGCTGCGCCTTGAGATGCTTGGCATGCGCTTTGAGTTTCTGAATTCCAACCTCGGCGTCGCCTTTGAGCGCTTGGGCCATTACCCAGCGGGTCTGCGCCGCACGGGCTTTGGGAAGGCGCTCGGTGACATTGCGCATCTTGTGAATCCTGCAGCGCTGGACGTGAGCCGCCTCACCACACACTTGCTCGATGGCCGAGCGCAGAGCCTTCGATCCATCGATCACCCACAGGCGCGCAAGGTTCATGTCCACGCCGCGCTCAGCAAGGCCGGCAAGCAGGTCTTTCACCACACGGGCGTTCTCGCTGGAACCCGAAACCAAGCCCAGCATGTGCTTGACCCCGTTGGCGTCCACGCCTATGGCCGCGATCAAGTGGTGCTTGGCAACGATGATGCCATCAACGTAGATGGCCACCAGATCAGTATCGCCGAATTCACGGGCCATCAGCTTCTCCAGCGCATGGGCGCTGTCCTTGATGAAATGGCGCGATACCGAGCTTCTGGCGATGCCCATCTCGTCGGCGCACTGGTACATCACCCGCGTGTACTTGCGGGTGCTCACGTTGCAGGTGAGCACGTCAGCGATCCTGCGCGAGAGATCTTCATTACGCGCCAGTGCCGCATAACCAGGCAAGACCACTTCGCCTGCTCGGTCGCGCAGCCGCGGCCGGGTGACACGCAGCTTGGAGGTGCCCACGTTGACCACACCGCCCTGGCTGCCGTGCCAACGCAAATCACCTGTCGAGCAGCCCGGGTGTTTAGGGCCCGCCACAGACACCGCGGCCATCATCAGCAGCTGTTCGACGAACTGCCGCGACAACTTGCCAAGCAGATCCTCGATCGAGAACTGCGCTTGCCCGATCATCGACAACAACGGCAAAGCTGCCTCAGGGTTGGCCATCAGCAGAGGCAGCCCTTCCAGCGCCGCCGAGTTTTTATAAACAATTTGTGCCTTGCGAGTAGACTTCTTCATGGTGGTTGAGCTTTCTTCGGTTCAGGTTGAGGATGTCGAGAACCCGCATTCTGGGCCCACGACTGCTTCAACCACCAACTCAACCTTCAACTACGGGCGGGACATCCTCGCAAAGGCCATGCAAAGATATTGATCGAGGCAAGAAAAGCTCTTGACCTTGTGCTCTCCGTCGTAGCGCGCCACGCAACGACGAAACGTCGTCAGTGGCAAATGCTGCGTGATTTGCGCGAACACCA
>BJGT01000214.1 GCA_014190675.1 Comamonadaceae bacterium
GATGGTTTTATTGCCAGTGCGGCGGTGATGGTGGCGCATGCCCTGCAACCGCTGGTGCTGCAGCGCTGCGTTTTTGCCCACCGCTCGGGCGAGCGGGGCCATGAGTTCATGTTGCAGCACCTGGGGGTACAGGCGCTGCTCGACCTGGGTCTGCGTCTGGGCGAGGGCTCGGGCGCTGCGCTGGCCTGGCCGCTGCTGGTTTCGGCCAACGCCATTCTGCGCGAGATGGCTAGTTTTGAGTCGGCTGGCGTGGCAGAAAAGTCGGTCACGACTGCCGCTGCAGCATGAACCCCTTGAGCCGTTTCCTGCGCCATTACCTGCTGGCGCTGCAGTTTTTCACCCGCATACCGGTGACCGGGCCGCTGGCTGAGTGGGTGGGTTTCAGCCCAGACATGCTGCGCGCCAGTGCCGGGCATTTTCCTGGCGTGGGCTGGCTGGTGGGTGGCCTGCTGGCGGGCCTGAGTTGGCTGCTGCTGCTGCTGCTGCCAGAAACCCCGCTAGCACCTTTTGTGGTGGCTGTTTTGGGCACGGCAGTCGGCGTGTTGCTGACTGGCGCGTTCCATGAAGACGGCCTCGCAGATGTGGCGGACGGCCTGGGCGGCGCGCTGGGGCGTGAACGCGCCTTGTTGATCATGAAGGATTCCCGGGTTGGCGCTTTTGGTGCTATTGCCGTGGCGCTGGCCCTGCTCGCGAAAGTAGCCTTGCTGGCCCTGCTTGGCTCCATCAGCTCGGAGTTGATGTGCCTGGCGCTTTTTTTAGGCCATGTGGTGTCGCGCACCTGGCCTTTGCTGCTCATACGTTTGATGCCCCATGTGGGCGATCTGGCTGGCTCTAAATCAAAACCCTTGGCCGAGACCCTCAGCCTGGGTGCGCTTTGTACCGGCTTGCTGTGGTGCTTGCTTGCACTGGCGCTGGCAGTGTTTGGCGCCGAGGCGACTAATTTTTCGGCCATGGACGAGGATGCCTTCGGCCTGAGCCTGTCGATTTTGGGCGGGCTGATTGCCTCGGGCCTGGCCTTTGTGGTCATGGCGCGCTGGTTCTGGCGGCGGCTGCAGGGCTTTACCGGGGATTGTCTGGGCGCCACACAGCAGATGTGTGAGCTGGCTTTCTACCTTGGCCTGGCCCTGGCGCTCTGAACCCGGCGCAGCAGCTACCCCGCATGCGGTGTCCCGACCCATGATGCTTTGGCTGGTGCGTCATGCCCAGGTGCTGCTGCCGAGCGGGGTTTGCTACGGCGCCAGCGATGTGGCTTCCCAGGCCCCGGCCACGCTGGCAGCTGCACAAGCCCTGGCCGCTGAACTGCCTGCGGGCTTGGCGCTGCTTTCATCACCACGCAAAAGATGTGAGCAACTGGCCCAGGCCCTGGTGCAGCTGCGCCCAGACTTGAATTACCAGACCAGTGCCAATTTGGCAGAGATGGATTTTGGTTGCTGGGAGGGCCAGCCCTGGAGCGCCATTCCGAAAAGCGCTGTTGATGCCTGGGTCACGGACTTTGGCCCGCACCGCTTCGGTGGGCGCGAGAGCGTGACCGATGTCATGCAGCGCGTGGCGCTGGTCTTTGATGCCAACCGTCGTCAAAACCAAGATGCGGCCTGGATCACCCATGCCGGCGTGATCCGTGCCGCCACCCTGCTGCACCGGGGCATACGCCTGGTAAACCGGGCGGAAAACTGGCCTAAACAGGCGCCGGCTTACGGCCAGTGGCTTAAGCTCAAGCTCAGCCCCTGAACGCTCGCAGGGCCCCGACCCGAGGGGTACAATTTGCGGCTTTGGAGCCTGTACATGCGCCTCATCGGCAAAGCGCTCACCTTCGACGACGTGTTGCTGGTGCCAGCTTACTCCCAAGTCCTACCTAAGGACGCCTCGCTTTCTACCCGTTTTTCCCGCAATATTGCACTCAACCTGCCCCTGGTGTCAGCCGCCATGGACACGGTGACCGAAGCCCGCTTGGCAATTGCCATTGCCCAAGAAGGCGGCATGGGCATCGTGCACAAAAATCTCAGCGCAAAGGATCAGGCCGCGCAGGTGGCCCGGGTCAAACGCTACGAGTCTGGAGTGCTGCGTGACCCGGTCGTGATCACCCCTCAGCACACGGTGCGCCAGGTGGTGGCCCTGTCCGAGCAGCTCGGCGTCTCGGGTTTTCCGGTCTGCGAAGGCGCACAGGTGGTTGGCCTGGTGACCGGACGAGATCTGCGGTTTGAGACCCGTTATGAGCTTCGTGTCAGTGAAATCATGACCCGCCGCGACAAGCTCGTCACGGTGCCAGACGGCACCACACTAGCGCAGGCCAAGGTGCTGCTCAATCAGTACAAGATTGAGCGCCTGCTGGTAGTCAACGATGCCTTTGAACTCAAGGGCCTGATCACTGTGAAAGACATCACCAAGCAAACCAGCTTCCCCAATGCCGCGCGCGATGCCCAGGGCAAGCTGCGCGTGGGTGCGGCGGTTGGGGTGGGCGAGGGAACCGAGGAACGGGTCGAGGCCCTGGTGCGAGCCGGTGTTGACGCCATCGTGGTCGACACTGCACACGGCCACAGCAGGGGCGTGATCGACCGGGTGCGCTGGGTCAAACAAAACTACCCGCAGGTGGACGTGGTGGGTGGCAATATTGCCACCGGCGCCGCCGCCCTGGCCCTGGTGGAAGCCGGCGCCGATGCGGTCAAGGTCGGTATCGGCCCGGGCTCCATTTGCACCACCCGCATCGTGGCCGGCGTGGGTGTGCCGCAGATCATGGCGATTGACAGCGTGGCCACGGCCCTGCGCGGCACCGGCGTTCCGCTGATCGCGGATGGCGGCATTCGCTACAGCGGCGACATCGCCAAGGCGATCGCCGCTGGCGCCAGCAGCGTGATGATGGGCGGCATGTTCGCCGGCACTGAAGAGGCGCCCGGCGAAGTCATTTTGTTCCAGGGCCGCAGCTACAAGAGCTACCGTGGCATGGGCAGCATTGGCGCCATGCAGCAGGGCAGTGCCGACCGCTACTTTCAGGAATCGAGCACCGGCAACCCCAACGCCGACAAACTGGTGCCCGAGGGCATTGAGGGCCGCGTGCCTTACAAAGGCTCGATGGTGGCCATCGTGTACCAGATGGCCGGCGGCGTGCGCGCCAGCATGGGCTACTGCGGGTGCGCCACCATCGACGCCATGCAAAACAGCGCTGAATTCGTCGAGATCACCACCGCCGGCATCCGCGAAAGCCATGTGCACGACGTGCAAATCACCAAAGAAGCGCCCAACTACCGCGCCGATTGATGTCGCCCCCACGCTCGCTCACTGCGTGTAGCTCACTGCCCCCCAAGGGGGCTGGCCTTGCTTGGGGCGGCCCTGCGCTGCGGCCGTTCCATCCTTAATTTATGCATCAAAAAATCCTGATTTTGGACTTCGGCTCGCAAGTCACCCAGCTGATTGCCCGCCGCATCCGCGAAGCCCATGTGTTTTGCGAGGTGCACCCCTGCGACGTCAGCGA
>BJGT01000215.1 GCA_014190675.1 Comamonadaceae bacterium
GGCGGGGAAATTTATTGCCCAGAATAATCCACCAGCGTAAACAGCGGCAGGCCACTGGCGCGCAGCTTGTCGGAGCCGCCCAACTCGGGCAGGTCGACGATGGCCGCGCCCTCCATCACGGTGGCGCCCAGCTTTTCCAGCAGCTTTTTGCCGGCCATCATGGTGCCGCCGGTGGCGATCAGGTCGTCGATCAGCAGCACGCGGTGGCCCGGCTTGACGGCGTCGGTGTGCAGCTCCACGGTGGCGCTGCCGTATTCCAGCTCGTAGGTTTCTTCCACCGTGGTGAAGGGCAGCTTGCCTTTTTTGCGGATCGGCACAAAGCCGACATTGAGCTCATAAGCCACCACTGCGCCCAAAATGAAGCCGCGCGCGTCCAGCCCAGCCACCACGTCGGGGCGCATCGCCGGGTCCATGTAGCGGTGCACAAAGGCGTCGATCAGCACCCGGAACACCTTGGCCTCCTGCAGCAATGGGGTGATGTCGCGAAACTGCACGCCGGGCGCCGGCCAGTCGGGCACGGTGCGAATGTGGTCACGGAGGTATTGGCTAACGCTGAAGTTGGGCATATTGCAATCAGTGGCTGCAGGGCCCGCGATTGTGCCTGCGCTGGTTGATCTGGCAGCAGGTTTGGATCAGCCGCTGAGCAGGCGCTGGGTTGCCAATGCCAGTGGCTCTGGTTTGCCGCTGAGCACCAGGGTATCGCCGTCTTGCAGTGCCAGGCCAAGCTCTGGGTCAACCGCCTCGCCACCTCGGCGGCGCAGGCTGAGAACCTGGGTGTCGAGAGTGGCCAAGCCGAGCTGGCCTAGGCGCTGGCCGATGGCAAAGGCGCCCAGCGGCAATGTGAGGGAGCACAGGCGCTCCTGTTCCAACTCGTCGATGCTGCTGTCGTCGTCGCCGTGAAAATAGCCGCGTAAGAGCTTGTAGCGGGCGTCGCGCTGTTCCTGCACCACCCGTATCACGCGGCGCATCGGTACCCCGAGCAGGGCCAGCGCATGGGTGACCAGCATCAACGAACCCTCGATCGACTCGGGCACCACCTCGGTAGCGCCAGCCTGCTGCAGCGTGTCGAGGTCATGGTCGTCCCGCGTGCGCACAATGACCGGTACCTGAGGGGCATGTTCCCGGGCATGAGCCAGCACCCGCAGCGCCCCGCCCACATCCACGTAGGTAATGACCACGGCAGCGGCCCGTGCCAGCCCGGCAGCCACCAGCACCTGCAGGCGGGCGGCATCGCCAAACACCACGGAGTCACCAGCCGAGGCGGCCTGGCGCACCCGGTCAGGGTCTAGGTCGAGCGCCAAGTGAGGTATGCCTTCTCGCTGCAGCACCCTTGCAAGGCTCTGCCCAGAGCGGCCGTAGCCGCAGATGATGACATGCCGGCTGGCGTTGATCGATTGTCTGGCAATCCCGGTCAACTGCAGCGACTGCTGCAGCCAGTCGCTGCGGGCCAATCGCAGCACCAGTGCGTTGCTGTGGAGAATGATGAATGGTGTTGCCACCATAGACAGCACCATGCTGGCCAGGATGGGGTTGAGCAGGTCCGCAGGCACCAGCGAATGGGTCTGCGCCAGCGCAAGCAACACAAAGCCGAACTCTCCGGCCTGCGCCAGGTAAAGCCCGGTGCGCAGGGCCACCCCCGGCTGGGCGCCCAAGCCGCGCGCCAGCAGCGCCACCAACGCCGCCTTGAAAAGCACGGGCAAGGTCACCAACAGGAGCACCAGCGGCCAGCGTTCCAGCACCAGCCGCCAGTCAAGCATCATGCCGATGCTGATAAAGAACAAGCCCAGTAGCACGTCGTGAAAGGGTCGGATATCGGTCTCGACATGGTGCTTGAATTCGGTCTCCGAGATCAGCATGCCGGCAATGAAGGCGCCCAGCGCCAGGCTCAAACCCGCCAGCTCAGTCAGCCAAGCCAGACCCAGCGTGACTAGCAGCAGGTTGAGCACAAACAACTCTTCGCTTTTGCGCCGAGCGACCAGTGTCAGCCACCAGCGCATGATGCCCTGGCCACCGACCAGCAGCAGGGTAATCAACAGGGCTGCCTTGAGCGCCGCCAGGGCCAGGGTTGGCACCAGTTGTTCAATCGGTGCGGCGAGTGCGGGTATGAGCACCAGCAGCGGCACAACCGCCAAATCTTGGAACAGCAGCACGCCCATGATGCGTTTTCCGTGCTCGGATTCCAGCTCCAGCCGTTCAGCCATCAGTTTGACAACAATCGCTGTGCTGCTCATGGCCAGTGCGCCAGACAGTGCCAGCGCGGTTTGCCAGCCGGCCCCGCCCCGCTCAGCACCGGCCCAGGCCAGCGCCAGCAGCGCGGCGCTGGCCAAAAGCACGGTCAGCAGGACCTGCAGCAAGCCCAGACCGAACACATGTCGGCGCATGGCGCGTAACTTGGGCAGGTTGAACTCCAGCCCAATGACAAACATCAGGAACACCACGCCAAACTCGCCGAGCCGGTGCACGCTTTCGGAATTCTTCGCGAGTGCCAAAGCATTGGGCCCGATCAGCACACCCACCACCAGGTAGCCGAGCATCGGCGGCAGTTTGAGAAATCTGCAGGCAGCCACCCCCAGCACGGCGGCCAGCAGGTACAAAAGAGTCAGCTCCAGCGGGTTCATGCTGGCATGCTAACCAGTGCGGGTGTCGGTAGCAGGCGGCAACCGTAAAATCGAATGATGACCCTGCCGTCCACGCCGCCATTGCTGTTTGAGGCGAGCCGCGCCATCCGCTTGGCCCAAGGGGCGCTCAACATCGGCAAGGACCGGCAAATCTTTGCTCATGTCAACAGTTGACCGTTTATTTTATAAAGTAGCCACGACCATGAACGACACAACACAAACCGCAACTACAGCTGTCGAGGCTAGCGAGCGCCTGGCGCTGCCTGACCAGCTCTCGACAGACGTGCGCAGCAAGTTCCATGTTGCGGCTATTTTTGAGCACAACATCGGCATCCGGTTCAACGGCAAAGAGCGAGTGGATGTAGAGGAATACTGCATCAGCGAAGGCTGGATCAAAGTGCCCATCGGCAAGAAGGTTGACCGTAAAGGCTTCCCGCTGACGATCAAGCTCAAAGGTAAGGTTGAGGCGTTTTACAAGTAAGTAGGCGGCGCTTGCCGGCCAGCAGGTACAAAAGAGTCAGCTCTAACGGGTTCATGCTGGCATGCTGACCAATGCGGGAGTCGGTAGCAGGCGGCAACCGTAAAATCGATTGATGACCATGCCGCCCGCGCCGCCATTGCTGTTTGAGGCGAGCCGCGCCATCCGCTTGGCCAAAGGGGCGCTTGACATCGAAGCAGCAGCGGTACTTGGCCTGAAAAACCGGCTCGGATCCGGTTTTGCCAAGGCGGTCGAATTGATCCTCGGCTTGTCGGGCCGGGTGGTTGTGATGGGCATGGGCAAGAGTGGCCATATCGGGCGCAAAATTGCCGCCA
>BJGT01000216.1 GCA_014190675.1 Comamonadaceae bacterium
CTTTCGCATAAGTTTTCGCCGTGTCGGCGAGCTGGCCCAGCGTGATGCAGGTGCAGTGCGAGGCGTCCTGGCGCTGCCGCGCTGCCACCAGTTCGCGCAGGGCCTCAATCCCCAGATTAGCCGCTTTCCAGCGTTTACAGCTGACCAGTGTGGTGCGACCAGCCTTGACCAACTGCAGGTCGGCGCCCACGCCCTCAAAGGCGCTCACCACATAGCCTTGCCGTGTATAGGCCTCGGTCAGGGCCTTGGCAAAGTCGCGCCAGGCCATCGTGCTAAGACGCTCCAGTTGCTTCGCCAGCTGCGCGGGTTTGGGCGCCAGCCACTGCCGCCGCGCCGCGATCAGCCCAATCACCAGAAACGGCAGGCCGCCAAACAGGCCAGCCCACACATAAGCGGGTGGCAGCAGGGCACGCGCCAACAAGGCAAAGCCCACAAACACGGCGATGCTGATCCACCAGGGTGAGCGCAGCAGCAGCGCAAACAGCGACTTGTCGGACATCTTCCATTTCATAGCGGGGGCTCCGTCGTGTGGCCGGCATTGTCAACCAGGGCGCCCTGACAGCAGGCACTGGTCGGTCGCTATCCCAGCCCTTTGAGCCACTCAATCACACCGGCGGTGGCCACCTCGGGCGTGTTGCCGTGGCCGGCCTCCACCACCAGGTAGCGGCTCTTGGCATGCGGCGGCAGCTTGGCGTAGGCAAAGGCCTCGCCGGCTGGGTACAGCGGGTCTTGTGTGCCAATCACCCACAGCACCGGCACGGCTTTTTTGAAGCCGGCGCTGGTCTTGGGCATGTGGCCCAGGCCGTCTGGGTCAAAGTAGCTCAGCAGGGTCTCGGCGCTCATGGTCATGTTGCGCCGGCGGCCCTGGTTCATGTCGTTGATCGTCAGCGCTTGCGCGCCCTGACCGGCGGCCACCAGGGAGCGGGCCTGGTCTACTTCGGCCCGGCCCATGCCCTGCTGGTACATCAGGCGCGGCGAGTGGCCGGGCGCCAAGGCCAGCACGCCATCGGCGTCGCCGACCTCGGCCATGTAGGCCAGGGCGGCATTGGTGCCAAAGCTTTGCCCGCCCACCAGCACCTGCCGGTAGCCTTTGTCGCGCAGACTCTGCACCTGGGTGCTGATCTCCTTGAGTGCCACTGAATAGGGTTGGTCGTAGGCGCGCCGGCCCGACCAGGGCATCTCCAGCAGCACCACATGGCACACGTTCTCCAGTTTGCGCGCAAACAGGGCCAGACCCTGCGGCCCGCCCCATTTGCCGTGCATCAGCACCAGGGCACAGGAAGGCGTGGTGGCGGTTTGCAACCAGGCACTGCTGGGCCAGGCCAGCACCAGGGCCAGGGAAAGCCAGCGGCCCAGTCGGATCAGGGCTGAGATCGGATGGTGCAGCGGGCGCGCGGGAACAGTAGGTGACATGGTTGGTTCATTTAATCTGGCTTGCGCTAGTCGTTTATCCATCCATGTATTTTATTTATCAAGTGGATGTGTCGCACAGTTTCGTTGCAAGTCTTTCGATGCAAGTCGACCCAAGACCTGGTCAGAGCAACACGTGTATTCAGCCCCGTTATGAGATCTAAGGGACGGAGGTGGCTGCCTACCGCACTGCCTCTCGCAGCCAGGCCTTGAACCAGCCTAGCGCCGGTCGCTCTTCGCCCCGCTCGGGCTGCACCAGGTAGTAGGCCCGGTCGCCGGGCAGCACGTGGTCGCAGGCTACCACCAGTTCGCCGCGTGTCAGTTCGGCCTCTACCAGCAGGCTTGGCACCAGCGCCAAGCCCAGACCCTGGGCGGCGGCGGCAGCGGTCATGGAAAACAACTCGTAACGCGGTCCGCTCAATGCCATGGGTGCGGCCACGCCGGCGGCCTCAAACCATTGGCGCCAGGCGGTGGGGCGGGTGCTTTGCTGCAGCAGCGGCAGCGCGGCAATCGCCTGGGGCGTGAGCGGCTGCCGCAAGGCCAGTGCGTTGGCCAAGGCCGGGCTGTACACCGGCACCATGTTCTCGGTCAGCAGGCGCAGGGCCCGGGTGCCGGCCCAGTTGGCCACCTGCTCGGCGGTGCCGGCGTACAGCGCGGCGTCAAACGCGGTGTCGGCGAACAAAAAGGGCCGGGTGCGGGTTTCGATGTGCACCGTCAGCTCGGGGTGCAGCGCGGACAACGCTGGCAGGCGCGGGATCAGCCAGCGCGTGGCAAAGGTGGGCACGGCCGCCAGTTGCACGCCGCCGCCGCCCTGGCCGGCCATCAGGTCCAGTGTGTCTTGCTCTAGCCCCTGCAAGCGGCTGGCCACCTGCACTGCGTACTCGGCGCCTCGCGCGGTCAGGGCCACGCCATGGCGCGTGCGCTGGAACAGCGCCACACCGACAAAAGCCTCTAGCGCGCCGATCTGGCGCGACACGGCGCCCTGCGTCAGCGCCAGCTCTTGCGCAGCGCGGGTGTAGCTTTGGTGCCGGGCGGCGGCATCAAAACAAGCCAGGGCCTGCAGGCTGGGGATTTTTCTTCGCACGGCGGCCGTTCACTGCGCCACATATTCCCGCAGCTGCTCTATGCTGACCACGTCAAGCGCCTTGGCATGGGTGCTCTCCAGCACCACCTCGGGCGCCAGACCAGCTGAGAAAGCCTCCCGCCAGCGCAGGGCGCACAGACACCAGTGATCGCCAGCTTGCAGGCCGGCAAAGCCGTACTCGGGCCGGGCTGTGCTCAGGTCATTGCCGCGCATTTTGGAGAACTGCAAAAACTCGTCAGTCATCACCGCGCAAATCACATGGGTGCCATGGTCTTCGACGTCGGTATTGCAGCAGCCGTCCCGGTAAAAGCCGGTCAGCGGGTCAAAAGAGCAGGGCCGCAGTGCGGTGCCCAAAACATTCAGGGCTTGCTTGATCATGGTGGTAGCGGCGTGTGATGCCGTTGTTGTTGGTGCTCTGATCAGGGCGTGGGCAGTTCCACCATGATCTCGTTTCGACGCCACATCGGCAGCGTCCAAGGCGGGTCGTAGCGCGACAACTGGGGCGGTCCGAGTGGGTTGAGGTTTTTTGCCTTGACCCAATTCAACAAGTCGGCAGTGCGTTGCTGCACCTTGGACTCGGTATTGAAACCAGAGTAGTTCAATACTGCGAACTGCTTGGCTGGCACCTCCCGAATTGTCACGGCGCTATTCTTTGGTTTGGGCAGGGTCGCCAGCGAGTATTCGCTAGGCATCACAAAGTGAATGCGCCAACGCCGTGCGGCCATCGGATTGGCCGCCGACTCAAGCGCGGCGATGGTCACCGGAGCGGTCATGGCAATTTTTTGCCCGGGGACATCTGGCGCCACTGTCACCGGCGCAGTCATGGCAATTTTGGCCGAACTGCCCGATTCGCCTGCGGCCTGGTTATTGCCAAATATAAAATCTGCGATCAGCCTGAAGCCGCGG
>BJGT01000217.1 GCA_014190675.1 Comamonadaceae bacterium
GAGCGGTTGCGCTGCGGGTGCTGGTTTGTGTTGGAAGGGCGATTGCTGCTGGCAGGTCGGGTGCGCTGGGTTGCGGCGCAGCGGCGGCGACCTCTGGGCGAGCGGTTGCGCTGCGGGTGCTGGTTTGTGTTGGAAGGGCGATTGCTGCTGGCAGGGGGGGGGCGCTGGGTTGGGGCGCAGTGGCAATGCCTGGCAGGGCGGTTGCGCTGCGGGTGCTGGTTTGTGTTGGGATGGCGCTTGCTGCTGGCAGAGCGGGGGCGCTGGGTTGAGGCGCAGTGGCAATGCCTGGCAGGGCGGGTGCGCTCCGGGTGCTGGCCTGTGTTGGAAGGGCGCTTGTTGCTGGCAGGGCAGGGGTGCTGGGGGTGATGGGTTGAGGCGCCGCAACAACTGCTTGTTCGCTGGCCAGACCGGTGTTGCTGTTTGGCTGGGTCGAGGCAGGAGGGGGATTTGGAAAAAGCAGGCTGTTGAGCAGCAGGGTGCTGGCAGACGCGGCAGCCAGTGGCGCTTCGTCTTGGGCGCTCAGGCGCAGTGTTTTCTTGTCGCGGCTGTCTGTTTTTGGCTCTGCTGATGCGATGACCAAGCTGCTCAGGCCCTCCAGACTATTGGCCGTCTGGAGCACGCCCACAGGCTGCCCCGCGCTGAGATTATTGGCAAATAGGGCCTGGTCTGGCCGACTGTTTGTGCTGATGGTGGCGGGCTGTGCTTGGGTTGCAGGGCCGCTGAAGACTGGGCCGGCCATGCCCAGATTGGTGTTTATGTTGAGCAAACCGTCTGTGCTTTTCGTGGGCGGTGTTGGCGTCAAAGGCGCGCTCGGCTTGGCGAACAACATGCTGTTGAGCAGCAGGCTGGCGCTGCCTGGCGCTGGTTTGGCCTGGACCTCAGCCATAGGCACGGGCTGCTGGGCAGGGAGCAAACCAGCTGGTTGCATAGCTGCAGCCAAGCCCGCTGGCATAGGCGTAGGCATAGGCATAGGCATAGGCATAGGCATAGGCATAGGCATGCTGGACTGGCCAAAGCGGCTGCTTGGTTCGAACCCGCCTGCGCTGGCGCCTAAATTGAGCAGGGTTGTAGCGCTTTCCTGGCCTTGTGTCAGGCCGGAGGGGCTGGTTTTGTGCGCTGTTGCGCTGCCAAACAGGGCCTGTATGGCGGTTTCGGCCAGGCCCTGGGTGCGTGCAAAGGCGGCCAGACTGGCCAGGTCGGGCAGGGGCTCGCCGGTGGTGATGACATTGAGTTTTGTCCCTAGGGAGATGACTTGCAGCCCAGCGTCTTCCATGACTTGAGCGGCAAGACCTTGCCGTTCGGCCTTGAACATCTGCCCGGTCAAGAAGGCCTGAAAAACCTGGCTTTGAGGTGCGCCATCGGCTGATGTCGGCATTGCAAGCGGGCTGCCGCCATTGGGCAAAACGGTTGGGGTGCTGAGAAAGTTCAGATTTGTATTCATGGTGCTACCGGTTCCAGACAGGCCAAGGAATGTGGCGAGTGGGTCTCATAGTGCAAGAAGCATGACAGGCCATTATTTGCCGCAAACCCGCTGGGACTGATTCCAGCGCATGTGTCGGCCAGAAATGGCATGGAGTTTGCTTGACACTGTCCGTGAGAGTCCGGCTGAGCGGCTCTGATTGCAACAAAACCGTCAATTCCAGGCAAATTCATCCATGAGCACCTTGACCCTGTCGACCGTTCGACAAAACCTGTCGAAGTTCAATTTCAACGAATTGAGTATTCCGGTCCTGGTTTTGCTGATCATGGGCATGCTGGTCATTCCCCTGCACCCGGTTCTGCTGGATTTCTTGTTCACTTTCAATATTGCCGCGAGTGTGCTGATCATCATGATCGCCATCCGGGTGCGAAAACCGCTCGAGTTTTCGTCTTTTCCAACTATTTTGCTGTTTGCCACCATGTTACGGCTGGCACTCAACGTGGCATCGACCCGGGTGGTTTTGGTCGATGGTCATACTGGCCCAGAGTCTGCTGGCAAGGTGATCGCCGCATTTGGCGAGTTTGTCATTGGCGGCAACTACATCGTTGGTTTCATTATTTTTGCGATCCTGATGATCATCAACTTCATTGTGGTGACCAAGGGCGCTGGCCGGGTGTCTGAAGTGAATGCCCGGTTTACCCTGGATTCGATGCCCGGCAAGCAGATGTCGATTGATGCCGACCTCAATGCCGGAGTGATTGATCAGGAAACCGCCAAAACCCGGCGTGCGGAGCTGGCCCAGGAATCAGATTTTTTTGGTTCCATGGACGGTGCGTCCAAGTTTGTCAGTGGCGATGCGGTGGCAGGCTTGCTGATTTTGCTGATTAACCTGTTCGGTGGTTTGGCCATTGGCA
Organism: Comamonadaceae bacterium; assembly: GCA_014190675.1. GTDB lineage: Bacteria > Pseudomonadota > Gammaproteobacteria > Burkholderiales > Burkholderiaceae_C > Rhodoferax. Next base: position 2,335 of record BJGT01000217.1, read on the forward strand.
TAGGCCAACACGGTTTGTCCTTGAGCGAAGCCGGGCGTATTTATTCACTGCTAACCATAGGCGATGGCCTGGTGGCACAGGTGCCCTCGCTGCTCTTGTCGCTCGCTACAGCGATTATCGTGACGCGGGTCACCACCGCCGAGTCAATGACCGAGCAGGCCAGCACGCAGCTGGGAAACCCGACTGCCCTGTTTGTGACGTCCATCATCATGGCTATTCTTGGCATGGTGCCTGGCATGCCGCATCTGGTGTTCATTGCTCTCTCAGCCGGTAGCGCCCTGTTTGGGGTGCTGGTTTTGCGCCGGCAGACCGTTGACGACTCGCCCGAGAAGATGGCCGAGGCCAAGATCGCGGCTGAAGCACCCAAGGAGCTGGGCTGGGATGACCTCGACCAGGTTGACCTGGTGGGCCTGGAAATCGGCTACGGACTGGTGCCCCTGGTGAATGTCGAGACTGGCGGGCAGTTGATGACCCGGGTCAAAGGTGTGCGAAAGAAACTCTCAGCCGAACTTGGCTTTTTGATTCAACCGGTGCGTATCCGGGATGCCCTGAATATCGACCCCGACAGCTACCATATTGTGCTCAAAGGGGTGACCAGAGGCCGCGGCAAGATCAAGGTGGGCCGAGAGATGGCGATCAATCCTGGCCAGGTTTATGGTGTTCTCGAGGGCACGCCCACGCAGGAGCCAGCTTTTGGCCTGGATGCGGTGTGGATTGAGCCCTCGCAACGGGACCAGGCCCGGGCCTTGGGCTACACCGTGGTCGATGCCGCCACAGCGGTGGCCACCCATCTGAACAAAGTGTTGCGCGAAAACGCCTCTGATCTGCTTGGCCATGACGAAGTCCAGCAACTGTTGGACAAACTGATTGCCAAGTCGCCCAAGTTGGTTGAGGACCTGATCCCGGCCAAATTGCCCCTTGGGGCCCTGACCAGAACCCTGCAGGGCCTGCTCAATGACGGGGTTTCAATACGCGACATGCGCACCATTGTTG
>BJGT01000218.1 GCA_014190675.1 Comamonadaceae bacterium
GTAAGCAGGGCGCGCGGCGCAATCAGCGCCTTGAGAAAATGTTGGTCAAACGGCAATTCATGGGCCCTTTGGGCATAGGCGGCAAGCCCGGGCGCAAACCAGTGCGGAAAAGCCCCGGTGATGTCTGCCAGCGTTTCGGCTCCGGGGTTGCCCCAGCGCCAGCAAGCGGCACCACCAGCCCCAGAGTTGTTGGCGCTGGTTAGGGCAATTCGGGTGTCCGTGGCGCCCGCCAGCAGCGCCGCCTTCCCGCCCCGGGAATGGCCAACCACCGCAATGCGCTGCGGGTCAATTTGCCCCAGCGGCCCGATTTGTCCGTCTGCTGCGAGCAGGGCGTCGATGGCGCGGTGATAGCCCCAGGCCCAGCAGGCCAGCGCGGCATAGAGACTGTCCGAGGCGCTTCGGCCTGGCATGTCGGCGGCGATATCCACCCGGTTAAATTGAGCAAAGGCGATGCCGCGTCGCAGCACTGCGGCGATCACCGCATCGCTCGCATAGTGCCAGCAGCCATCCCCGTTGAGCAATACCGGGCATCCCGAGGCCGGGCCGGCCGGCAAAAAAACCCGCATGGGGAAACTGTTCGCACCGGCCGGGCTAACCCAGCAAGACAACAATTGCGCACCGCCCAGGCTGGCCACCCTTGCCACATGGCGCACTTCGCATCGGGTCACCGCCGGGGTTGGCGGCAGCGGGCCGTAGGCGGTTGGCAGGATATGGGCGCACACCTCCAGGCGCCGCGCCTCCCATTGTTGCGGCCGCTCGAGCCGCAGGCCGGCGTCAAATCGCAGCAAGTCAGGCAGGGCAGCCTGAGCCAGCTCAGACACCGGCTGGCCTTGACAAGTTGGCCATAAAACTTGGCCCCATCAGGCGATCTTATTGGTGAAAACCATGAGAAGGTTTGCCGGCTTTTGACGTAGCATCGCTGTCGTTTTCATCCTTATTTTTAGAAAGTTTAACCATGCTGAGATTCTCCCTAAAAACCAGTGCCGCCCTGGCAACCACCGCCCTGTTGGCTTTGACTGGGGTGGCTCAGGCCGCTGAGATCCGTGTGATGTGCTACCAAGACGGCGTCGAATGCGACGTGACAGCCGAGCAGGCCAAGCGCTTTGAGGCGGCCAACCCCGGCACCAAGGTGGTGATCGATGTGGTGCCCTACAAGACCATCGTCGAGCAGCTGCCGGTGCAGCTGGCCGCCGGCCAGGGCCCGGACATCGCCCGCGTCACCGATCTGGGTGGCCTGTCCAAGTATTACCTGGACGTCTCGGCCCATGTGAAAGACCGGGCCTACTGGGAGACCAATTTCGGCGCCACCCTGCCCTGGCTGCGTCCAAGTGCGACCGACAAGGGCATTTACGGCTTCATGTCCCAGCTGACCATGACCGGGCCCTATGTCAACAAAACCCTGTTCGAGCAGGCCAAGGTGGCGCTGCCCGGCCCCAAGGCCACCTGGGATGAGTGGGTGGAGGCTGCGCGCAAAGTGAGCAAAGCCACCCAGACCCCGGCTGCCCTGGCCTGGGACCGCTCCGGGCACCGCTTCGCTGGCCCCGCTATCAGCTACGGCGCAAAAATCTTTGACGCCAAGGGTGACTTGGTGCTGGACGACGGCTACAAGACCACAGTCAACAAGTTTGTGGCTTGGCACAAAGATGGCGCCATGCTCAAAGAGGTGTGGGCCGGCTCCGGCGGCTCCAGCTACGCCGACTCGATCGGTGAATTCAAGAACGGCCGTGTCGCTATGGTTCTCTCGGGTTCCTGGCAGATCAACCGCCTGCAAAAAGACATCGGCAATGCCTTTGACTGGGTGGCGGTGCCCAACCCCTGCGGTCCGGCCGCTTGCTCTGGCATCCCAGGCGGCGCTGCCTGGGTGGCGTTGAAGACCAGCAAGTCGCCCAAAGAGGTGGGCATGTTCCTGGACTTTATCGCCTCAGAGGCCAATTACGCTGAGTTCACCGGCAAGACTGAGAACATTCCAGCCCATGCCGGCTTGGCCAAGAAAGGCGTGCCTTACCCTGGTGCCACCCCGGCAGCTCGTGCCGCGTTGGCGAGTTTTAGTGCCGGTGTGGCCAGCTTGTCGCCCGTGGCGTATCAGTTCCAGGGCTACAAGTTCAACCGCGCCATCATGCTGCCCACCGTGGCCCGCGTGACCCAGGCCATCGTGGGTGAGATGAGCAGTGACGAAGCCATGACCAAGATCGGCGCCGACATGGCCGACGCGGTCAAGCAGGCGCAGAAGTAAGCTTCTTGCAGCTGGCTGTCCGCCTCTGCGGCTACTTTTTTAACCTGTTCGAGCCGCTGTTTCGGGTTGGCCAACGCTGGCTTGGCCTGTCGCGGTTGGGCTGGCTGTTTGTCGGGCCGAACCTGCTTGTGTTCGGCCTGTTCACGTTTTTGCCGATCCTGATTAACCTGGTGTATGCCACCACCGGTGGCGTCAAGCTGATGCCGCTGGAGCGGCCTTTCACCGGGGCCGAGAACTTCGCGATCCTGCTGGAGTGTCGTGATTACTTTGACATTCAGAGCTGCCGCAAAGACGTTTTCTGGCGAGCCATGTTCAACACCGCCCGCTTCAGCCTGATTCAGGTGGTGTTGATGGTGGGTCTGTCGCTGCTGACCGCGCTGGTGCTGAACCGCAAGATCATCGGCCGCGGTTTCTGGCGCGGCGTTTTTTTCTACCCGGTGCTGCTGTCGCCGGTGGTGGTGGCCCTGATCTGGAAGTGGCTGCTGCAAAGCCAGGGCGTGTTCAATGCTGGCTTGGTGGCCGCCGGCGCGGCGCCGGTGGACTGGCTGCTCGATGCCGGCTGGGCTTTTTTCTGGACCGTGTTTGTCTCGATCTGGGCGCACATGGGTTTTTACACCCTGATTTTGCTGGCCGGCCTGCAGGCCATTCCCAAAGACATGTACGAGGCGGCTCAGCTCGACGCAGCCAGCCCCTGGCGCACCCTGCGACGCATCACACTACCCCTGCTGATGCCTAATTTGATTGTGGTGCTGGTGCTGGCGCTGATTCGGGCGGTGCAGATTTTTGACGAGGTGTTTGTGCTGACCGGTGGTGGCCCGGGCTCGGCCACCACCTTCATCGTGCAATTCATCTACCAAACAGGCTTTGCCGAGCAGATTCACCTGTACGGCCTGGCCGCAGCGGCCTCGCTGATGCTGGCGTTAGGCCTGATTGTGCTGACCCTGGCCCAGCTGCGGTTGACTCGGGCCAGCACAGCCGGCCAAAGGGCCCGCTAGGCTCTTTCTGGCCGAGTCATCCATGCGCGCCCTCACTTTTCTCACCCGCACCCGTGGCCGGCAGCGCTTGGAC
>BJGT01000219.1 GCA_014190675.1 Comamonadaceae bacterium
GTGCGGAAGGTGCCCGAGCTGGCGCGGCCCATTTTTTTGCCGGTCAGGTCGTCCACCACGTCGATGGTCAGGCCAAAGTTCGCCACCTCTTTCATGGTGGCCAGCATGCCGGCAATGCCGACCCGGTTGGCAATGAAGTTGGGTGAATCTTTGGCCCGCACCACGCCCTTGCCCAGCGTGCTGGTGACAAAGGTCTCCAGCGCGTCCAGGTTGGCGGGCTCGGTGGCGGGGGTGTTGATCAGCTCCACCAGCGCCATGTAGCGCGGCGGGTTAAAGAAGTGGATGCCGCAAAAGCGCGGTCGCATCGCCTCAGGCAGGGCCTCGCTCAAGGCGGTGATCGACAGGCCCGAGGTGTTGGAGGCCAGCAGCGCATGGGGCGCCACGTGGGGCGCGATTTTGCGGTACAGGTCCAGCTTCCAATCCATGCGCTCGGCAATCGCCTCGATCACCAGGTCGCAGCCACCCAGCAGCGCCAAGTGCTCCTCGTAGTTGGCCTGGCCGATCAGCACGGCGTCCTCGGGCACGCCCAGGGGCGAGGGCTTGAGCTTCTTCAGACCCTCGACCGCGCGGCTGACGATGCCGTTTTTGGGGCCTTCCTTGGCCGGCAGGTCAAACAGGATGACCGGCACCCCAACGTTAACCAGATGCGCCGCAATTTGTGCGCCCATCACACCGGCGCCCAGCACCGCGACTCGTCTGACATTGATATGCGACATGGTGAATTTTGCGCGGGCTTACTGCACGCGCACCCAGGTTTGGGTGCGGCCCAGCAGGGGGGTACCAACATAGCCGCGCACTTCGAGTTTTTTGCCGCCCTCAATGGGCGTTAGCCTGAGTTTGTAGACCGTGCCGTTGTTGGGATCGAGAATATTGCCCCCCTCCCAGACGTCCTTGCCGTCAGCCTTCTTGGCATCCCGAATGATTTGCATGCCCACTTTGGGCTTGCCTTTGCGGTCGTCTGTGCATTTGTCGCAGAGGGGCTCACCACTCTGGGTCAGTGCTTTTTCAACCACGGCACTCACCACGCCCGCGGTGTCTATCACCCGCACCTCGGACGTCGCTTTGCCATCCACATCGCTGATGGTTTGCCACAGGCCCACCGGCGACATTTGCGCCAAGGCAGACAGGGACGACAGGGCCAGCAGGGTGGCGATAGCGCTACGGATCATGGGAATCTCCTACAAAGGTTAAAAAAGTACGTCCTGGGCTTCAGGCAAACACCGCGTCGGTATCCATCAGGGCGGCCGCGCCACTGCGCGCGGTGCGCATCAGGGTGGCGGTTTCGGGGAACAGCTTGGCAAAGTAAAAGCGCGCGGTTTGCACCTTGGCCAGGTAGAACGGGTCCGGGTTGCCGGCGGCAATCTCGCGCAGCGCCACCTGCGCCATGCGGGCCCAGAAGTAGCCGAAAACCATGTGGCCGGCCACGCGCAGGTAGTCCACCGCCGCCGCGCCCACCTCGTCGGGGTTCTGGAAACCTTTGAAGCCGATCTCAGTGGTGAACTTGGTCATCTGCTCGCCCAGCACGGCAATCGGCGTGATGAACTCGGACATTTTTTCGTTGACGCCCTCTTCTTCCACCAGCTGCGCCACCAGCTTGCCAAACTTCTTGAGGGTGGCGCCGTTGTTGCCCAGAATCTTGCGGCCCAGCAGGTCGAGCGACTGGATGGTGTTGGTGCCTTCGTAAATCATGTTGATGCGGGCATCGCGCACAAATTGCTCCATGCCCCATTCCTTGATGTAGCCATGGCCGCCAAACACCTGCAGGCAGGTAGAAGTGGCGGTCCAGCCGTTGTCGGTGATGAAGGCCTTGACGATGGGCGTCAGCATGGCGAGCAGTTCTCCCGCGTCTTTGCGCACCTTGTCTTCGGGGTGGTGCAGTTCCTGCTCCAGCAGCATCGAGCAGTAGGCCGTGAGTGCGCGGCCGCCCTCGGCGTAGGCGCGGGCAGTGAGCAGCATCTTGCGCACATCGGGGTGCACGATGATCGGGTCAGCCGGCTGGTCTTTGGCCTTAGTACCCGAGAGCGAGCGCATCTGGATGCGGTCTTTGGCATAGGCCAGCGCATTCTGGTAGGCCACCTCGGTCAGGCCGAGCGACTGGTTGCCCACGCCCAGGCGGGCGGCGTTCATCATCACAAACATACCCTGCATGCCCTTGTTGGGCTGGCCGACCAGGCTGCCCACGGCGCCGTCGAGCACCATCTGGCAGGTGGCGCTGGCGCGGATGCCCATCTTGTGCTCCAGGCCACCGCAGTAAATGCCATTGCGTGCACCCAAAGTACCGTCAGCATTGATCAAGTATTTGGGAACCACAAACAGGCTCACGCCTTTAATGCCGGGTGGCGCATCGGGCAGTCGGGCCAGCACCAGGTGCACGATGTTGGCTGCCATGTCGTGCTCGCCGGCGCTGATGAAAATCTTGTTGCCGGTGAGGCGGTAGGTACCATCAGGCTGGGGTTCGGCCTTGGTGCGCATCAGGCCCAGGTCGGTGCCGCAGTGCGACTCGGTCAGGCACATGGTGCCGGTCCATTCCCCACTGGTCATCTTGGCCAGATAAGTCTGCTTTTGGGCGTCGGTGCCATGGGCGTGCAGCGATGCGTAAGCGCCGTGCGTCAGGCCGGGGTACATGGTCCAGGCCTGGTTGGCGCTGTTGAGCATTTCGTAAAACATCTGGTTCACCACCAGCGGCAGACCCTGGCCGCCAAAGGCGGTGTCGCAGCTCAGTGCGGCCCAGCCGCCAGCTACATAGCTGTCATAGGCCTCCTTGAAGCCCTTGGGCGTGGTGACGGCGTGGCTGACCGGGTCTAGGATGCAGCCCTCGGTATCGCCGCTGACATTGAGCGGGAAAAGAACCTCGGCGGCAAACTTGCCGCCCTCTTCCAGCACGGCATTGACGGTGTCAATATCGACATCAACATGCTGAGGCAGAGCCTTGAATGCGTCGGTGACTTTGAGCAGCTCGTGCATGACAAACTGCATGTCTCGCAGAGGTGGGGTATAGGCGGGCATGGTGGCTACTCCTGGGGCTGGGTTGGGTGTGAAATAGATCGTTAGGCTGGCCGCGCATTCGGTGTGCCATAGCGCGCCAAAATGTTTTCAAAACCACGATGGGCACGGCCAATCGAGCTGGGGTTTTGTAAAAATCGCGCTTCGTAATGCAGCGCGAGAATCAGGCCATGAATTTCAAAGGCCATTTGCTCTTCGTCGGCGCTTGGCAGCAGTTGCCCCTCTTGCTTGGCCTGAACCACGGCGCGGTACAGGGCGGCATGCCAAGCCAGTACCGAGCTGGCCAGGGC
>BJGT01000220.1 GCA_014190675.1 Comamonadaceae bacterium
CTGGCCTTGGTGCAATCGGGCTACCGCAACCGTTTTGGTCATCCCGCGGAACCGGTGCTGGCGCGCTATGCGGATCGGCAGATCCCGGTCTTTGATTCGCCCCATTGTGGTGCAGCGACCTGGCGATCGGTCGACGCACAGCAAGTGCAATGCCAGCGGCAGACGGCTCTGCGTTACTGGCACCACCGTGCGCCTTGATTTCCTGGCCCGTGGCGCTGCTGTGAGCCTTGGCGCAAAGCTTGCTAAGCTCGGGGCAGGAGTGAAGCTGCCCATGCAAAGGTTCGACGAGATGTACACCCATCTGCCCTATGAGTTTTTCAGCCAGGGCGAGCAGGTGCGGGAGCATTACAAAATTTATGACGCTTGGCTGGCGCGCCAACCCGGCGACATGATGGCTAAGCGGCGCGAAGAAGCCGAAATGATCTTCCGGCGCGTGGGCATCACCTTTGCGGTGTATGGCGAGAAAGACGAGGAGGGCGCAGGTACCGAGCGGCTGATTCCCTTTGACCTGATACCGCGCATCATCCCGGCCAACGAGTGGGCCACCCTTGAGCATGGCCTGGTGCAACGCGTGACCGCCATGAACCGCTTCATCCATGACGTCTACCACGGCCAAGACATCTTGCGCGCCGGCGTGGTACCGCGCGAGCAAGTGGAGCGCAACGCCCAGTTTCGGCCCGAGATGGTGGGCGTGGATGTGCCGCACCAGATCTACTCGCACATCTCTGGCATCGACATCGTGCGCGCGCCCAACGCGGCGGGTGAGGGTGAATACTATGTACTGGAAGACAATTTGCGCGTCCCCAGCGGCGTGAGCTATATGCTCGAGGACCGCAAGATGATGATGCGCTTGTTCCCCGAACTGTTCAATGCGCACCGGGTGGCGCCGGTGGCCCATTACCCCGACCTGCTTTTAGAGACCCTGCGCGCCAGCAGCCCGGCCACCACCGCCGAGCCCACCGTGGTGGTGCTCACGCCCGGCATGTACAACAGCGCCTACTTTGAGCACGCCTTTCTCGCGCAGCAGATGGGGGTGGAACTGGTCGAAGGGCAGGACCTGTTTGTCAAAGACAGCTTTGTCTACATGCGCACCACGCGCGGCCCCAAGCGGGTGGACGTGATCTACCGCCGGGTCGATGATGATTTTCTGGATCCCAAGGTGTTCCGCCCCGGCAGCACCCTGGGTTGCGCTGGCCTGCTTGACGCCTACCGTGCCGGCCACGTGACGATCTGCAATGCTGTGGGTACCGGGGTGGCCGATGACAAGTCGATCTACCCCTACGTGCCCAAGATGATCGAGTTTTACATGGGCGAAAAGCCGATCCTGAGCAATGTGCCCACCTACCTGTGCCGCAACAAGGACGACCTGGCCTACACCCTGGCTAACCTTAAGGACCTGGTGGTGAAAGAGGTGCATGGCGCCGGTGGCTACGGCATGCTGGTGGGCCCGGCCGCAACCAAGGCCGAGATCGAGAATTTCCGGCAGGCGGTTTTGGCGAATCCGGAGGGCTATATCGCCCAGCCCACGCTGAGCCTGTCGAGCTGCCCCACCTTTGTCGAAAGCGGCATCGCCCCGCGCCACATTGATCTGCGGCCCTATGTGCTGTCTGGCAAGACCGTGCAGATGGTGCCCGGCGGCCTGACCCGCGTCGCACTCAAAGAGGGCTCTCTGGTGGTCAACTCGTCGCAAGGCGGCGGCACCAAAGACACATGGATATTAGAAACATGAAAGCTTGCGGGACAGACCGCAGCGCAAAGCGCAAGCTCTGTCCCCAACTGACTAGAAATCTTGCGGGACGGACCGCAGCGCGCAGCGCCAGCTCTGTCCCCAACTGATGGAGAAAGTTCATGTTGTCTCGTACTGCCGACCATCTGTTCTGGATGTCCCGCTACACCGAGCGGGCCGAAAACACCGCGCGCATGCTCGATGTTAATTACCAGACCTCGCTGCTGCCGCAGTCTGAAGCGGTGGCGCTGGTCGGCTGGCAGGGGCTGCTGAGCATCAGCGAGCTGTTGCCCACCTACCAGAGCCTGCACGGTGAGGTCAATGTGCAAAAAGTCATGGATTTCATGGTGAAAGACGAGAGCAACCCCTCGTCCATCATGTCCTGCCTGAGTGCGGCCCGTGAGAACGCCCGCGCCGTGCGCGGCACGCTGACCACTGAGGTCTGGGAGACCCACAACCAGACCTGGCTGGAAGTGCGGCGCATGGTGAGCAACGGCGGTTTCGAGCAGGACCCGGGCCAGTTTTTTGAGTGGGTCAAGTTCCGCTCGCACCTGTCGCGCGGCGTTACGGTGGGCACCATGCTGATGGATGAGGCCCTGCACTTCATGCGCCTGGGCACTTTTCTGGAGCGGGCCGACAACACCGCCCGACTGGTGGATGTCAAGTTCCACGCCTTGCAGCGTGATTTTTTCGGCGCTGCCAGCGAAAAAGACCAGGAGTACGATTTCTACCACTGGAGCGCCATTCTGCGCAGCGTCTCGGGCTTTGAGGTCTACCGCAAGGTATACCGCGACGTGATCAGGCCCGAGCGCGTGGCCGAGCTGCTGATCCTGCGCCCGGATATGCCGCGCTCTTTGCATGCCAGCCTGAACGAGGTGGTCAGCAACCTGGGCCTGGTCAGCACCGACCAGAGTGGCGAAACCCACCGCCGCGCCGGCAAACTGCGCGCCGAGCTCAAATACGGTCGCATTGACGAAATTTTGGCTACCGGGCTGCACGCCTACCTGACCCAGTTTCTCGACCGCGTGAACGACCTGGGCCTGCACATCAGCCGCGAATTTCTGGTGCCATCGGCGGCCTGAGCTGTCCAATTCGGCGCAGCTGCTCAGGGGCGGCCCGCATTTGCCTTAGCGAGTCTGGCAGCAGTGCTTTGTCGGGGCAGCCCTGCTGGCCCGAACCTCCGGTGCGCCCCCGCGCTGGGCTGACCCGCTGAGGAGGAGGTCTGGGGGTTTACCCTGACAACTCGGCAAGAGTCCAGTGCGTTACAACCCCGTGAGCCGGAATCACTGGTTTCACACTCCGTCCTCAATCTTCAGATCAAGGAAACCTCATGAAACGTCTTTTTTATTCGGTAATTTCGGCCTCTGTACTCTCGGTTTTGAGCTCTGGCGTCCACGCCCAATCTGCAGCTGCCTTGGCAAAATGCCCAACCTACAAGTCGGCCGCCACTTGTAACGCGGATGCCCTTTGTACTTGGGCGTCTAACAATTTGTGCCAAGCCAAGCCGACCGGCGGCGGGGCAGGTCAGCCAACTGGAGGTGGCATGAAGCC
>BJGT01000221.1 GCA_014190675.1 Comamonadaceae bacterium
ACTGCAACTCAAGCACCCCGGGTAGGGTGACTTCGAGCAGTTGCAGGTCTGCACTGGCCTCGACAAAGCTATAGGCCAGGCCAGCTGGAATGGTGATGCAATCGTCGCTGCGCAGGCCATGCTGCTGATCGTCGAACTTGACCAGCAATTGACCACACAGGACAAAGTAAAAACAAAACTCGTTGTCATGGCACTGGCGCCTGGGCCGGGTTTGGCCAGCGGGGTCAGCCGCTGGGCTTCTGCGTAGCACCCGCACCCCCGCCAGACCGGCTGTGGCCTTGGTAATGCCTGTGTCCTGGGCTTCAAACCCATCAACCCGCCAGGCCGACCATGGCGCCTGGGCAGCCAGATGGCGGACAAAGCCTTGGCCTGAAAAATCATGCTGCGGCGCCAGTTCTGGGGTTGGCAGTTCAAGCAGATGGTCGGCCAGGGTGATGTGCTGAGCTGGCGCGGCAATCTCAACCACCTCGGCGCCAGGCGAACTCTCGAGCACCCGGTGCCGAATCAAGGGCGGCTGCAGCACACAATCGCCCGGGTACATGTTGAAGGGCTCGCCCTGCCCTTCGTAAACCACGCGCACCCAGCCCTTGCGGCAAAAAATTGCCTGGAAACGAATCTTGTGGAAGTGCACATAATCTGCCACCGGCCCGCCCTCGAGCACCCGAATATGGGACGCGATGAAGGCGCCGCCATGGCGCTCGGGCAGGAGGTCGCGGTAAAGCAGTCCGGCACGGCCCATCTCCCAGCAGTCAGAGTCATCCGCCCGGGTGACGACCAAAGATTGGCGAGTCGGCGGCAGCGCCATTGGCGGATCAGCCGCCACCAACCTGACCAGCACCCCATTGGGCGCCGTGAGCGTGGTTTGCCCCCCAGCCGCCAGCAACGGGTCGTCGCACAGCAGATAAATCACACCAACACCCGCCAGCTCGGGTCCACCCTGTACCAAGCGCAACTGCAGGCCATAGCCAGACAGAATGGCGGTTGACGGGCTGTCAGCCGGAAAAATCGCATCCACCCGGAAGCCCAGTAGCTGCACAAAAAACGACAGACTGGGCTCCAGCCTGTCACATCGCATCAGCACCTGCGCCCCACGAACACCCAACAGTGGACCCCGTTGCGCTAAGCCCAAGTCATTTTCAGAAGTCATGCAACGAAGGATAACCTGCCCGGTACTCCGCCACCCACGACTCAATCCGAGTCCCAGGTACCCGACTGGCGGCTGATTGGTTTACCGCAAGCCCCAGCGCCGCCAGGCTTGGTGCTGCAGCCGCAACCTTGCCGGATCAGGCCGGCGGGGCGTTCGGCGCAGCGGCATCAAGGAGGAGGCCGCAGGCCGGGGGACAGCCGCGGAGCTGAATGCCACGGCGGCCTGATCTTGCAGATCCCGTGGCGCACCCAGCCGCGGGGCTGAATGCCGCAGCAGGGCCGCAACCTTGCCGGATCAGGCCGGCGGGGCGTTCGGCGCAGCGGCATCAAGGAGGAGGCCGCAGGCCGGGGGACAGCCGCGGAGCTGAATGCCACGGTGGCCTGATCGCGCACAAGCAGCAGCCCCACGCAGCGATGGAGGCCTAATCTTGCATACCCCGTGGCGCACCCAGCCGCAGAACTAGAGGGGACGGCGCGAAAAAGGCTTACTATCTCGCACCTCAAACTCAAGCCAAGAAACAAAAGGAATGACGCCATGCAAACCGCATCTCCCAGCGCCACCACCCTGGACTGTGTCAAGCATTTGATCGGTTTTGACACCACCAGCCGCAATTCAAATTTGGCACTGATTGACTGGTCTGCCGAAATTTTGGCGGGGCATGGCGCCACCATACGCCGCAGCTTCAACGCCGATCGCAGCAAGGCCAACCTCTTCGCCACCTTTGGCGAAGGGCCGGGCGGTGTCGTGCTGTCGGGCCACACCGACGTGGTGCCGGTTGACGGGCAGGCCTGGCGCTCCAACCCGTTTGAGGCCCAGGTGCGCGATGGCCGGCTTTATGGGCGAGGCGCTTGTGACATGAAAGGCTTTATCGGCGTGGCCTTGGCGCATGCGGCCCAGTTTGCAAAGGCGCCGCTGCGATCGCCAATACATTTGGCGCTGAGTTATGACGAAGAAGTGGGCTGCCTGGGTATTCCTGTGCTGCTGTCTGAATTAGCCCTTGCGGGCATCCGGCCCGATGGCTGCGTGGTCGGCGAGCCGACCGACATGCAGGTGGTCACCGCACACAAGGGCGGCCAGGCTTACCGCTGCCGGGTGCATGGCCGAGCAGCGCACTCGTCTTTGACCCCAAGGGGCGTCAACGCCATCGAATACGCGGCGCGGGTAATCACCTTCATCCAAGACATGGCATGGAAGGAAGAGCGCCAGGGACTGCAGGTGGAGGGTTTTGGCGTGCCGTATTCGACCCTGTCGACCAATGTCATCAGCGGGGGTAATGGCAAAAACATCATTCCAGCCGAGTGCGAATTTTTCTTTGACCTGCGCTATGTACCAGGTGCTGACCCCGACCAATTCATCGAACGCATCCGTCGCTACATCACCGACGAGCTCGAGCCACGGATGCGCGCCCGTTTTTCAGAAGCTGCAGTTGAGCTAGAGCGCATCTTCGATGTTCCTATGCTAGACGCCGCCGAGCAGGGCAGCATCACGCTGCTGGCCAAGTCGCTGCTGCGGCCCCATGCTTCGGGCAAAGTGTCTTACGGCACTGAGGCGGGATTTTTTCAGGGCGCAGGGATTCCCACCGTGGTGTGCGGCCCGGGAAGCATAGACCAAGCGCACCGGGCCGACGAGTTTGTGGCTCTGTCACAGCTGCACCAGTGCGAACGCTTCATGCAAAACCTCGTCGAGCGCTTGAGTACAGCGCCAGCAGTGGATTGCCGAACCGAGCAGGCGATGGCAGCCACAGCCGAATAAACCGCTACAGACTGCTCTCGACCCGACCGGGGGCGAAGATGACGACAGAGGTCAAGATACCGCAGCAAGGCCACAACCCTGCCACAACCTTGCCGGATCAGGCCGGCGGGGCGTTCGGCGCAGCGGCATCAAGGAGGAGGCCGCAGGCCGGGGGACAGCCGCGGAGCTGAATGCCACGGCGGCCTGATCGTGCACATGCCGTAGCGCACCCAGCGGCGGAGCCGAATGCCACGGCGGCCTGATCTTGTACACCCCGTGGCGCACCCACAGCCGCGGAGCTGTTTTGGGTCTGAACCCCAGAAAGATTGCATGGCTAGACGGTACGAGCACTTATGCGAGCTC
>BJGT01000222.1 GCA_014190675.1 Comamonadaceae bacterium
CCTTGGCGCGCTTGATCTGCACGTTGGCGATCTCACCCGTGCTCATATCCACCGTGTGCAGCTGAAACACATGTTTGGCAATGTCCAGCCCAAAGACTTGTTTGCCGCCCATGGTGCCGATGATTTGCCCTGCGTTCATTCCTGTATTACGATTCATGACGGATCCTCTATGGTGTTAGTGAAAACTGCTGTTTATCACGCCATGGGCACTTTGATGCCGTATCCATCAGAGGATCCACCTCGATTGCTCGAGGTCTCTCTTCCTGATAAACGGCTGTTCATGCTCTTGGCGTTCAGCGGTCTCAATTCCTTGCCCGTAGGCAGGGAGGCATCCATAGCATCTCCTTGTAGTTAAAAATATGAGAAAGTACGTGTCCAAAAATCATCAGCTCATAAGTTTATAAGCTGGTTGCCGCGCTGCGGCAGGCTTGCCATGCTTTGTCTACATTATTTCTCATCCCTCAGCCAATACCACTTGTACAGAAAGTACTGTCCAAAGCGCCGGAAAGGCGCAAACGCCTCAGACCGCACCATGCCAAACAGGTTCGGGTATTCCAGAGGTGAGCTGTAGATCGGCAGTTGAAACACCTCGTTGCCCCCGTCCTTGCCAGCCACACGTTCCGCCAGCCGTTTGCCAGCCCATGTAGAAAATGAAACGCCATTGCCACCATAGCCCATCGCATGCCAGACCGTTTGCGCCGGGTCAGGCCGCGCTATGCGCGGCATCATGTCATGGCTCACATCCACCCAGCCCCACCAGGAATAGTCGATCTGGATGCCGGCCAAGGGCGGGAACTTGCGCGCAATGGCGTCGGTCAGCAGTTTGAGGTGCACTGGGTCTTGGGCATCGGCGCCGGTGATGGAACTGCGGCTGCCCAGTTGGAGACGGTTGTCCTTGAGCAGTCGGTAGTAAAAGCGCAGCGTACGGGTGTCGGTGAGGAAGGTGTGCGATTTGAAGTTCGTGGCGTCTAGCTCAGCTTGCGTCAAGGGTCTCGTTACCACCGAGTTCGACAAAATAGGCAACAGTTTGTTCTTAAGCATGGGGTTGAGCCCCTGCCCGGTGTAGCCACCGGTGCAAACCGCTACTCGCTTGGCCCGCACCACCCCACCGGGGGTGCGCAGGTGGTGCACGCCGTTGACCGTGGTCCAACCCTGAACCGGACTGGCGGTGTGCACTTTGACGCCCAGCGCGCGCGCCTTGCGCATCAGCCCAAAGGTGAACTTGAGCGGGTGAACGCCCACGCCCTCGGCTTCCAGCATGGCGCCGGCCGTGTCGCGCTCGTCGCAGTAGTCGCGCCGCACCTCTTCCGCGCTCAGCAGTCGCGTCTCATAGCCAAAGGTCTCGTTGCGCACCCGGTGCTCGTTGCGCAGGTAGGCCATTTTCTCGGGCCGGTGCGCCAGGTAGAGGTGGCCGCCGTCGGTGGCATCACAGTCAATTTCTTGGGTGAGCGCCTTGAAGTTCTCAAAACCGGTGCGAATCTCGCGGTCGAGCTTTTTGGCCACATCCAGGCCCCAGCGTTCAATCCACTGGGAGCGGGTGAGGCGGCCACTGGCATTTTGACCCTGACCGCCGCTGCGGCTGGAGCAGCCCCAGGCCGTCTGGTTGGCTTCCAGTACCAAGGCCTGAATGCCATGCTCTTGCGCCAGATACAGCGCGGTCGACATGCCGGTTGAGCCTGAACCGATGACCACCACGTCAGCATCTATGTCTGCCGAGATCGGGCCGTCGTCTGCCGGGGGGGTACCAGCACTGGCCACCCAATAGGTCGGCGCGTAGGCCCGCCCCGCACCTGGGTTCGCCGAGACCAGCGGGTCGTAATGCGGGTCATAGCGTCGGTCTGTGGATGGCGCGCCACTGGTGAATTGCATTGATTGAGTGATGCTCATGCGCCTACCTGCTTATTGAGCAGCGGGCAGATTGGGTCGTGCCTTGCGGAAGGCATTTTTGACGGCAATCTTGCCTTCACGAAAGGTGAAGATGTCGACACCGTCAGTCTCGACCCGGCTGCCATCGGCTGCGGTACCCGTGAAGGTCCATTGAGATACGCCGAAATCGCCTTGCACAAAGTGCTGGCCATTACGCCACTGGGCGTCAGGCAAGTTGGCCCATGCGCCGGCGAAGGCTTTACGTACGGCCTCAGTGCCAGCATGGCGGGCACCGCAGGCGTCTGGACCGCCAGCGGTCATGAACACGCAGTCCTCGGTCATGAAAGACATCAGGGCATCGACATCGTGGCGGTTCCAGGCTTCGCTGAAAGCGGCGAGGGTGCTTGTGGTGACTGGCGGGTTGGCTTGGGGCATGGTGAACTCTGATGGGGTTTTTCGAGCTCGCAGGATAGGCGGCTTGGGCCGAATCTGATAGGTCCAGATGGCCGGATTCGAACAAGCCAGCGCCCCTGCTTTTATACTGGCCTCGTCATGACGAACACGCCCCGCACCAAAAACGCGCTATGGGAAAGCCTGTTTGCCTTGCAGCAGGGGCCGGGGCTGCCTTTGCAGCAGAGGCTGCGCTTGTCTGTGGTTCAGGCAATTTTGGATGGGCGTCTGCCCATGGGTGCGCCCCTGCCATCTTCAAGGGAGTTGGCCAAGGTGCTGGCCCTGAGCCGCAACACCGTGACCGCAGCTTATTTGCAACTGGTGGACGACGGCTTTTTGGAATCCAGGCCGCGCAGCGGTGTGTTTGTGACGCTCAATGCGCGGCCAGTCGAGGTCAAATCCAGCAGCCAGGCGGCTGCTTCGGGCAAGGCGGCTGGCATGCCGCCGGTCTGGGCTACCCGGGTTTTGCGATCGCTGACCGACCAGCGCACCCTGTCAAAACCAGACCGGTGGAGTGCCTACCCCTTCCCCTTTGTTTACGGCACCTACGACCCCCAGCTGTTTCCCACCGAGGCTTTCCGGGAGTGCTGCGTGCACAGCCTGGCTCGCTCTCATTTGCCGCAGTGGACGCCTGACTTCGAGGTGAATGATGTACCAGACCTGATTCAGCAAATTAGACTGCGTTTGCTGCCCAAGCGCGGCGTGTTTGCGCTGCAGGAAGAAATTTTGATCACCGTGGGTGCCCAGCACGCCTACTATCTTTTGGCTGAGGCGTTGTTCGACCCCAGCCAGCGGCTTGGCCTCGAAGAGCCCGGCCACCCGCACGCTCGCAACAGCTTTTCGCTCAGAAAGCCCCGTGTCATTGAGTTGCCGGTTGATGCACAGGGCTTGGTGGTGGATTC
>BJGT01000223.1 GCA_014190675.1 Comamonadaceae bacterium
AAACTGGCTGGGGCCGGCACGAGATCAAGCAGCGGGACGGTGCGCCGTCCTTCAACCTGTTTGGCATCAAGGCCGGCGCCAATTGGACCGGCCGGGTGGCAGAGGTGACCACCACCGAGTATGTGGGTGGCGTACCGGTCAAAAGCGTGGCCAGGTTTCGCGCCTACAGCTCCTACGATGAGTCGTTCCAGGACTATGCCCGCCTGATCACCAAGACCCCGCGCTATGCCCAGGCCAAGCAAGAAACCAGCTCACCACTGGCCTTTGCCTCGGGCTTGCAGCGCGCCGGTTACGCCACCGACCCGGACTACGCCAGCAAGCTCAGCCGCGCCATCAATGCGACGCTGCGGCTGCAGCGGGCCCAGGCCTGAAAGTCCGCTTGTGACGGGTATCTTCAACATTGGCGTTCGTGCGCTGCAAACCAACCAGGCGGTGCTGCAAACCATTGGCAACAACATTGCCAATGTCAACACGCCAGGCTACTCGCGCCAGTCGGCGGTGCAGCAAACCGTGCTGGGTCAGTTCACTGGGGGCGGCTATATCGGCGGGGGTGTCGGCCTTGCCACCATCGAGCGGGCTCACAACGAGTTTTTAACCCGGCAGTCAGCGCTGTCCGGCTCGGTTGCAGCCGGTGACGCGCAGCGCTTGCTGCAACTCAAGCGCCTGGAGGATATTTTTCAGGGTGGCGACAAGGGCTTGGGCGCAGCGGTGAGCGATATGCTCAACGCCTTTTCTAACGTGGCGAGCGCGCCCACCGACCTGAGCGCACGCGCGGTCGTGCTGAACCGGACAGATGAAACTGCAGCCCGCTTTCGCTCAATGGCTGGCCAGATCGACGACTTGAAGCGGGGGGTCGGCGCAGAGCTGCGGGCGGCGGTGTCGGCAGTCAACAGCCTAGCCGAGCGCATCGCGCAGGTGAACCGGGAAGTTGCACGCGCCAGCGGCTCGGGTCAAGAACCCAATGACCTGCTGGACCAGCGCGATCAGTTGCTCAAAGACCTGGGCACCTATGTACAAACCAGTCTGCTCGAGGACGAAAACGGCGTGGTGAGTGTTTTTGTAGCGGGCAGTCGGCCCCTGCTGGTGGGCAGCACAGTGCGGCAGTTCGGCTTGAGCGCCGACGCCTTCAACGACCCGAACCAGACCAAACTCTCGAGCCTGGATAACGGCGCCAACACGGTGCTGGAAGAGGCCACGCTGGGCGGCGGCAGAATTGCCGCCCTGCTGCGCTTCCAAAACACCGACTTGGCAGAGGCGGGCCAGTTGCTCGGCCGCATGGCCCTGGCGATCGGCACAGCCATGAATGCGCAGCACCGCCTGGGGCTGGACCTCAATGGCAACCCCGGGGGCGATTTATTTGGCCTGCCGCCCATCCCGGATGCCTTGGCCAACCGGGCCAACACCGGCAACGCTGGGCTGCAGGTGGCCCTGCAGACCAGCCCCAGCTCAGGGGTGGCGGCGCTGGCGGTCTCCAACTACCAGATCAACTTCACCGGTGCCGCTGCGGGCAGCATTACCCGCCTGTCGGACGGCCAGGTGAGCAGCTTTACCAGTCTGCCAATCCAGCTCGACGGCCTGGTATTGACAGCCTCGGGCACGGCGCAGGCGGGTGATAGTTTTTTGATCACGCCTTTTAGCGGCATCGCAAGCAGCATCGCCGGCGCTTTTTCTTCGCCTGCGGCGCTGGCCATGAGCAGCCCGGTGGCGGCGCGCGCCGGCAGCAGCAACACCGGCACCCTGGCCGTGGACAAGCTGGCAGCCCGCTCGGTGCCAGTGCCAGCGGCCATCACGCTGAACTTCACCACAGCCAGCAGCTACACCCGCTCAGACGATCCAGCGCTTGCACTGACGCCGCCCGGTGTGCCGCTGAACTACACCTACACGCCAGGCCAAGCCATCGAATATGCCACCGTGCTGCCGGCCACCACTGGCTGGTCACTGACCCTCAAAGGAGCCGCCAAGGCGGGTGACAGTCTGGTGGTAGGCAGCAATGCGAGTGTGCAGCCCAATGCCGACCCCAGGCTCAATGGGGGCAACGCGAAAAGCCTGCTGGCCCTGCGCGATGCAGCGCTGTTTGATGGCAGCGCATTGACTGACGGTTACGCCGAGGCCATGGCGCAAGTGGGTGTGATGGTGCAGAGCGCCAGCTTTGCCGCTGATGTGTCTCAGGCGATTGCCACCAGTGTCGAGCAGGACCGCTCCGGCGCAGCTGGCGTGAATCTGGATGAAGAAGCCGCCAAATTATTGCAGTACCAACAGGCTTACCAGGCCTCGGCCAAGATGCTGCAAATTGCCCAAGGCGTGTTTGACGCCCTGATGCAAAGTCTGGGCCGCTAGCGTGGCCCCAAAGCAAGGAGACAAGCATGCGAATGAGCTCTGCCAATGCCTATGAAAAATCATTGCAAATCCTGTATGCCCGCCAAAGCGAATTGGCCGGGCAACAAGAAAAACTGACCTCGGGTAAAAACGTCAACCGACCGAGCGACGACCCGAGCAGCGCGGCCCAGGCCGAGCGGGCGCAGACCCGGCTGTCGCGCATCGCCAGCGACAGGCAGGCGCTGGAAGTGCAACGGGGTGCGCTGACGCTGGCCGAGTCGGCCCTGGGGGACAGCGCTGGCCTGCTGCAGCGCTTTCGCGAGCTCACCATCACCGCCGGCAATGGCGGCTACAACGCCGCAGACCGCCTGACGGTTGCCAAAGAGATGGGAAGCCTGCGCGAGCAATTACTGTCTTTGGCGAACGCCGCGGACGGCAACGGCCTGCCCTTGTTTGGTGGCCTGGGCAGCGCCAGCGCGCCCTTTGTAGAGGGCGCCAGCGGCGTGGTGTTCAATGGCCTGGCAGGCCAGCAGGCCAGCACCGAAACCAGTGTTCCCGGCACCATGGATGGGCAGGCCGTCTGGATGAACGTGGCGAGTGGCAATGGCAGCTTTGCCCTGTCCACTGGCGCCAGCAACACCGGCAGCCTGTGGAGCAACGCCGGCCAGGTACTGACACCAGCCAGCCTGACCGGGCACAACTACACCATCACTTTCAGCGTGTTAGGCGCGGCCACCACCTACAGCGTGCAAGACACAACGAACGCCACGACCGTGCTGCCGGCACCCGCCATCCCGCCGGCCTTGCCAGCGCCAAACCCCAGCTACACGCCGGGTCAGGCCATTACCTTTGATGGCCTGTCACTGGTGGCCAACGGCGCGCCCGCCAATGGC
>BJGT01000224.1 GCA_014190675.1 Comamonadaceae bacterium
CACGCCGCTCGCCTCACCCGCGTATGTGCGTGAACACGGCCCCTTTGCAGTCGCCCAGGACCTGGAGCGCGCCAGCCTGTTGCGCAGCCCGCTGGAGCCCTGGCGCACCTGGTTTGCCGCGCAACACCTGGACTGGCCCGAGCCGGCCGAGGGCTCGCAGTTCAACGACATCGGCCTGATGTGCGACGCCGCCGCCGCCGGCTTGGGCGTAGCGCTGGTGCGCCTGCGCCTGGGCGCGCCCTGGTTGGAGCGCGGGGCCCTGGTACGCCTGGGCAGCAGCCCGGTCTACAAAGCCCAACTGCCCAGCCCCCATGCCCACTACCTGTGCTGGCGCACCGGCATCATGGACCGCTGGGAATGCGCGGCATTTGCAGAGTGGCTGAAGAAAAGTGTGGCTTGATGCGCTGATCCGGACTGGCCTTTCAATTGACCGGAGCATGGTTTTCACGGGCCACTGAAAAATTTCTCACACTTCGGCCCCAATCTTTGCACTACAGTGGTGACCAGACCCGATCGCAGCGCCAAGGAAATCCATGAACTCAGCTCTCAAACCAGACCAGCAAGCACTGTTTAGCAGAGCAGAGCGCCAAGCCCAGGTGGTGCAAGCGCTGCAGGCCCATTTGAGCGCGCATCAGTTGCTGTGGCACCAGGAAGACACCTCGCCCTATGAGTGTGATGGCCTGACCGCCTACCGCGAACGGCCTTTGGTGGTGGCTTTGCCGCAAACCGAGCAACAGGTGCAGGCCGTGCTGCGTACCTGCCATGCATTGGACGTGCCGGTGGTGGCGCGGGGAGCTGGCACTGGCTTGTCGGGCGGTGCCATGCCGCACGGTTTGGGCGTGACACTGTCGCTGGCCAAGTTCAACCGCATTGTGTCGATCGACCCGCACAGCCGCACTGCCCGGGTGGAGTGCGGTGTGCGCAACCTTGCTATCAGCGAGGCGGCGGCAGCCTACCAACTGTATTACGCGCCCGACCCCTCAAGCCAGATTGCCTGCACCATTGGCGGCAATGTGGCAGAAAACTCGGGTGGCGTGCACTGCCTGAAATATGGCCTCACGCTGCACAACGTGCTCAGGGTGCGCGGCTTCACCATTGAGGGTGAGGCCATCGAGTTTGGCTCGGACGCACTCGACAGCCCGGGGCTTGACACCTTGAGCATTGTGTTGGGCTCCGAGGGTATGCTGGCTATCACGACCGAGGTCACGGTCAAGCTGGTGCCCAAGCCGCAGCTCGCGCGCTGCATCATGGCCAGCTTTGACGACATCCGCCGCGCCGGTGATGCGGTGGCGGCAGTGATCGCTGCGGGCATCATCCCGGCGGGCCTGGAGATGATGGACAGGCCCATGACCGCCGCCGTTGAAGACTATGTGCACGCAGGATACGACCTCACAGCCGAGGCCATTTTGCTGTGTGAGAGTGACGGTACTCCGGCAGAGGTGGCTGAAGAAATCGACCGCATGATTGCTGTGCTCAAGCAGTGCGGGGCTACCGCTATTGCCATCAGCCGCGACGAGGCCGAGCGCCTGAAGTTCTGGAGCGGCCGCAAAAATGCCTTTCCAGCTTTGGGCCGTATCAGCTCGGATTACATGTGCATGGATTCGACCATACCGCGTAAACGTTTGGCAGACATCCTGCTGGCGATCGGGCAGATGGAGCAGAAATACCAGCTGCGTTGCGCCAATGTGTTCCACGCCGGCGATGGCAACCTGCATCCACTGATCATGTTTGATGCCAACGACCCCGATGAGTTGCGCCGCTGCGAGTTATTTGGCGCCGACATCCTTGAAACCAGCGTGGCCATGGGGGGCACAGTCACCGGCGAGCACGGCGTGGGGGTAGAAAAACTCAACTCGATGTGCGTGCAGTTTTCGGCCTCAGAGAACGAGCAAATGTTCGGCGTCAAGCGAGCCTTTGACGCCAAAGGACTGCTCAACCCGGGCAAGGTCATACCCACCCTGCAGCGCTGCGCCGAATACGGCCGCATGCTGGTACGCGCCGGGCAGATCAAGCACCCGGATCTACCGCGCTTCTAGTCTGAGTTCTGGTTTCGGCCCAGGCGGTAACCGGGCTCGTCGTCGTCCAACACCTGCTCGGCCCAGGGTTTCAACTTGCCGGTATCGGCACGCAATATTTCCTGCTTGACCGACAGGATTTGGGCCGGATGCATTGAAAAGCTGCGAAGACCCAGGCCCAGCAACAAGCGAGTCAGGCCAGTGTCGCCGGCCATTTCGCCGCACACACTCACCGGCTTGCCCTGCGCCAGGCCCTCAGCAATGGTGCCGGCAACCAGGCGCAGCACCGCCGGGTGCATGGGGTCATACAGGTGGGCTACCGACTCATCCGCACGGTCAATGGCCAGGGTGTACTGGATCAGGTCATTGGTGCCGATGGAAAGAAAATCAAAATACTTCAGGAACACTTTGAGCGTCAGCGCAGCAGCGGGAATCTCGATCATGGCGCCCACCTGCACCGGACCATAAGCCACGCCCCGGTTGTCGAGTTCAGCTCGGGCATGGTCGATCAGCGCGAAAGTCTGGCGAATCTCGCTGGCATGTACCAGCATCGGGATCAACACATTGGCCTGGCCATGGGCGGCCGCGCGCAGGATGGCGCGCAACTGGGTCAGAAACATGGCCGGATCAGCCAGGCTCCAGCGGATGGCGCGCAGACCCAGCGCCGGGTTCAAATGGGCCTCGTCCTTGAGCGAGTTGTCCAGCGGCTTGTCGGCGCCCACATCCACGGTACGGATGGTGACCGGCAGGCCCTGCATGCCTTCGATGGCGCGACGGTAGGCCTGGTACTGTTCGTCCTCGTCGGGCAAACTGCCCTGGCGGCCCATGAACAAAAATTCGCTGCGGAACAATCCGACACCCACCGCGCCCGCCTTGACTGCGCCAGGGGCGTCTTCGGGCATTTCAATATTGGCCAGCAGCTCGATTTTCTGGCCGTCCAGGGTCACCGCCGGGGTATGCAGCAGGCGCAACAGCCGGCCGCGCTCGAGCTCGCCCTGGCGCTGCTTGAAGCCGTATTCGGCCAGGATGATCGGTGACGGGTCCACCACCACCACGCCGGCGTCGCCGTCAATGATGAGCCAGTCGTCCTGGCGCACCAACTGGCTTGACAAGCGGGCGCCCACCACCGCCGGAATATCCAGACTGCGTGCCACGATGGCAG
>BJGT01000225.1 GCA_014190675.1 Comamonadaceae bacterium
CGGGCTTATTTCAAGCGGCTCACCGACGAATGGGGGGAAAGCGGCAAGCTGCTTAAAAAGGCGCAGCAGCGCAACCTGAACTTTGGGCGGCGCATCAAGACCGACAAAGCCCTCAAGGACTGCACCCAGAATTTTGAGCGGGTCTTGGGTGCCATGCTGCCTATCTCCAGCATCAGGCTTGATGCCAACTCCCGCTCAGCCCATGTGTTTTTATCGCTGCTGCCAGAGCCGGTGCCCCAAGCCGCCACAGTCAACTCCAACGCCACGGTGCGCGCCATCATGCTGCTGCGCCCCAGCGGCCTGATGGACCGGACCACCGGGGTGGTGATCTCTGGCCATGCCGTAGACCGGGTGATACAGCGCTGCCAGTTGATCGAGCTGCCGATCAGCAATACCGACATGCAGGCCATCCACGCGGAGTTTGCTGACGCCCTGCCGCTGGCCTGCCTGGCCTGCAGCGTGCTAGCGCAGCGAGACGCTGAGTGTGGCGACGCCGAATCGATCAACGTTTTGCTGCCCTCGGCGCATGGTGTGTTTTTAGCCAACTGGGTGGCGCAGACCAAACAACTGCTGGTCAAAACCTTTGTCGACCGCCGCCAATTGCTTGAGTCACAGCTGCAGGCGGTGCAAGACATTGCGCGCATCGGCGACGGGCAGGTGGCGGCGCATATTCTGGACGCCATCGCCCCAGGTTGGCTCAAGCTGGCCCAGCACGACATCAATGCCAGCTTGCTCGAAGCCTGGCGGCATTGCGGCTGGCGCTTTGACATCGAGCGTCTGCACCCAGGCATGTCGGATGCCGCTTGGCTGCTGCATTAATCTAAGGGCACGTCATGGCTGGTTTGTACATCTTGTTGGACCCGGTGAGCACTTTTATCAAGATCGGCCGCGCAAGCGACCTCGAAACCCGGCTTGCCAACCTGCGCACCGCCAACCCATGGCTGCAATTGGTGCAGTGGTTTGAGACGCCTCACGAGGCCTTGGTGGAGTCTTATGTGCATGCCAGGCTGGTAGCGTACCGCCGCGAGGGCGAGTTTTTTGCTGTTCCGGCTGAGACTGCATCCCAGGAGGTGGCTGATATCTTGGCCCTGCTGGCCACCAAACCAGACAAAGCCCAGGTTGAGGAGGCCCGCAGGCTCGAGGTACTGCTCGAGCCCCGGGACCCAAGCGACACCGAACTCGCCTTGATGCAACAAATAGTCGATCTGCGTGCAAAAATCAAAACCTGTGAGGTGCAAGACCAAATCCTCTCAGAGAAACTTATGGTGTCGCTGGGCCAATCCAAGGGCCTAACTGGCTGGGCATCCTTCAATGGCAGCCAGACCGTACGCTTTGATGCAAGCCAATTCCAGCAAGACCACCCCGACCTAGCGCAGGGCTACCTGAGGACCACCTACTCCCGCACGCTGAAGATTCGACCGGGGATGGCCTAAAGGTCGGCCGATGTCCCGTTAAAGCACCACCACTTCGCCAGCCAATCCGACCAACCAAGCTGTCAGCGGCCCAACCAAAACCAGACGATCCAGCCGCTCAGCTACTAGCCTCGACCGGCGCAAGGGTCGCTGCCGTTTCCGCTGGCGCTGCAGATTGATTACACACTGCTGGTCGGTAACTGTTTTTTTATTTTCTGATTGGGCGGGTCGATAAATCCCGTTTGCACGGATTCTGCAATTCTCTAGGCTCACCTGCCGAGCCTGAAGCGGTCGTCAAAGTCAAGGGGAGCTGTATGAGTTCACAGTCTTTGGGGCTCACGCTGCGAGCCCTGGTGAGGTCAAGCTAGCCTCCCAAACTTAAAAGGACTCGCCATGACCCAGCCCAATTCCAATCCTGACCGCAGCTCAAAAATCAGTGGCAATGCCACCCCCGCGCCTGCACCTGCCCCAACCTTCATCATCACTCCGGTCACCGCGGCCGTACCTGCGGCGGGCGGCTCACTGGATCTGATTGTTCGGGTACAGGCCCCTGATCAGCCAGCAGACCAGAATTCAGAGCAAACTGGTCTACCTAGGGCCGCCCCGCCCAAACACTTGGCTCTGGTGGTGGACCGCTCGGGCAGCATGAGCGGCCGGCCCCTGACCGAGGCCCTACGCTGTGTCGAGTACATCGCTAGCCGCATGACCCCAGCCGACCAATTGGCTGTGGTGCTCTACGACC
This sequence comes from Comamonadaceae bacterium, assembly GCA_014190675.1. Taxonomy (GTDB): domain Bacteria; phylum Pseudomonadota; class Gammaproteobacteria; order Burkholderiales; family Burkholderiaceae_C; genus Rhodoferax. Next base: position 2,155 of record BJGT01000225.1, read on the forward strand.
ATCAGGTGCGGTTGCTGCGGAGCTTGGCACCGATGACGTCTTTAAGCGAGGTCACGCAAGCCATTACTGGCATCGAGAGCGGCGGCAGCACCGACCTGTTTGCGGGCTGGGAGGCTGGTGCCAACCAGCTCGAAGGCGGGACGGACAGTGGCATATCACGCGTGCTGTTGCTCTCAGACGGCCAGGCCAACCATGGCCTGGTGGACTTGCCGACCATCGAGCACCACTGCCGGCGCTGGTTGGCCAAGGGCGTGAGCACCACCACAGTGGGCCTGGGCCAGGGCTTTAATGAGAACCTGATGGTGGCCATGGCCCGCGCCGGTGGCGGCCAGCAGTATTACGGCCAGACGGCAGAGGACCTCTATGACAATTTTGATGAAGAGTTCTCGCTCTTGCATGCACTGTGCCTGCGCCAACTCGACCTGAAGTTGATCCCTGGTGCCGGTGTCATTGTCGAAGCCCTTGGCATAGTGCAGCGTAATAACGATGACAGCTACCGCCTGTCTGACCTAGCCTGGGGAGCTGAGGTATGGCTGGCCCTACGTTTACATATCAGTCCCTCGGGCACCGCCACCACCCGGGATCTGTTGGCAGTCAGCCTGCAGGCCAAGACCCTGGAGGGCCAAAGCATCAGCGCCAATGCCCCCCTGCTCAGCCTGCCGGTGCTTGACGCGGCGGCCATTGCTGCCATGCCGGCAGATGAGACCGCGCAGAGCCGCCTGCTCGAAGTAGCCTTTGCCAAAGACAGCCAGACCCTGCGGCAACTCGCCCATGAAGGCCGCTCGGAGCAAACCCGAGCCTTCATGGATGAATTGCAAAAGCGGTTTGGCCACCACCCCTGGCTGCAGGACAAGCTAGCGCGTCTGCGTGCTCTTGCCGAGGACGACCTGGAGATGATGGCCAAAGAGGTGCACTACTCAGCCATGCGCATGTCCAGCCGCAACGTGGCCAAATCGGAGATGGCTTACT
>BJGT01000226.1 GCA_014190675.1 Comamonadaceae bacterium
GCTGAGTAGGTGGCGTCCGCCGCCTTTGTGGCAGTCACAGTGCAAGATCCGGCGGCGGAGGCGGTCAGCGTGGTGCTGGCGATGGAGCAGGAGCTAGCGCCAGACGCCACCGCATAGGTCACCGCGCCGGTGCCGGAACCGCCCGAAGTGCTCAGGGTCGTGGTGCCCCCGGTCGTGAGGCTGGTGGATGCAGCAACGGCAGTCAAGGTGGCTTGCGCCATCAAGCTGGCGGTAGAAGCACTTCCGCCCCCGCACGCCGACACCAGCACGGCCGTGGCGACGGCGCAGGCTGACAAGGTGATAGTATTTCTGAGTTGGTACACGGCATGGCCTCCTAAGGCGAGTGGGTCAATGAAAATTGAAAGCTGAAAGCGCATTCTGAAAGCGCTTTCAGTAATGATAAAAACTTTATTACAGTTCAACAAGGTGGTGTTGCTAGGGGATTACCCTAAAAACACCCTAGGGTTTTCCCTAGGTGAGATTGGCCAGGCACCGGTCGGTCGGGGTATTTATTCGGTGGTGAAGTAAATCTGGTCGATTTGGGCACTAAAGGTCGGGGTCCCACCCACCGCCTCTAAGCTAAAGGGCACGGACACCGGGCCCTGGGCGGCGGTGCCAAATTCGCTCAGTGGAACCACAATTTCTTGCCATTCGATGGACGCGATGAGTTTGCTGGCCAGCGCGACCCATCCCACAGGGCCGGTGCCTGCCAAGCGCACCCGCACCCACTGCGCCGAACTGCTGGTTTTAATCATGAAACGCAGGTGTTTGTAGGCGCTGAGGTCGCGCTCAGCACCAACAAACTGCCAGCCGCTGCCGTCGGAGTTGAGTGTGCAAGTAAGGCTGTTGGCGCCTTCATAAGCGCTGGCGCTGTTGTCTTGCACTACGCCGCGGTTGTAGCTTTGGGCACTGGTGAGGCCCGACCAGGCGCCGGCGAAGGCGCTGGAGGTGTCGGCGTAGACGCTCAAGGTTGCGGGGGCCGCGTCCTTGCTGCCGGGGGTGCTTGGGCTGCTGCTTGGCGTGGGAAAGGGCGTGGCAGCGGCGCTGGGGTAGGCACCGGTACTGCCCGCGGTGCTCCAGGGCATGGACAGTTGGGTGTCAAAGTCGTTGCCGTTGACCACCAGGCTCAGACTCGGGCCGCTGAGTTTGGTGAGTTCGAGCCGTATGGATTCACCCTTGAGCGTGGTAGCGGGAATGCCAGTGAAATTAAACCTTGTCGCATGGTTTCCGCTCGCAGAAGTTGCCGGGTTGGCGTTGCTTTCGCTGATGAACGTTTCAGACCCTGCGCTAGTGCGTCGGTAAATGCGGGCGCGTACGGGCGTTGAGCCAGAGCTTGAAAGGGTCCAGATCGAAGCAGACCAGGCCCCGGCATCAAAACTACCTGTCAAGAATGGCGTGTACCAGGAAAGCGGTGCGTCGGCCAGTGTCACTAACGGCTGGGCGCCCGTGGTGCTGCCTGCGGCCGCGTTCATGTGAGGATCCTGGCTCAAGTGCCAGATGGATGGCAAGCCCGCGGCACTGTCCTTGGCGGGCCAGGCACGGGTGTAGTGGCGAACATAGTCAATGACATAGGTCTGCGGGAAAACCGTGGAGCCATCAGCCCATCCGCCCCAGGCGCCACCGACCGCTAGGTTGAGTAGCAAAAAGTAAGGCTTGTGGAACTCTTCCATGTCGGCGGTGATGAGTTTGGTGCCGAAGGCAATTCCGTCGATGTACCAGGTAAAGCTTTGTGGCGTCCAGTCCACCCGGTAGGTATGAAAGTCCGCCGAGAGCTTGGCCGCGTTGCGGTAGGCAAAGCTGGGCATGGGATTGATATTTTTGGCATTGAAATAGTGCAGGGTGCCATGGGTGGTGTAGTCGCCCGAGCCGTCTGACAGGCCGCCAATCATTTCCATGGCGTCAATCTCGCCGCAGCCTGGCCAGGCCAGGTTGCCCCCGTACAGGTTCCAGGAACTGCAAGTATTGCCCAAGAGCCAAAAGGCCGGCCACATGCCCTGGGTGGCGGGTAGCTTGGCGCGCATCTCAAACCGGCCGTATTGGAATGATTTTTTGCGTGAGCTCTGGATGCGCGACGAGGTATAGGGCGCGTCACCCACGCGCTCGCGCCGGGCGGTAATGGTGAGGTATCCGCCGCTAAGCACGGCGTTGTCACGTTGGTAGTATTGCGACTCATTATTGCCCCAACCCCCAGCGCCGATGTCGTGCGTCCAGACGGCGGTGTCGAGTTCAGTGCCGTTAAACTCGTCGCTCCAAGCCAGTACCCAGCCATCGTTGGAAGCCGTGGCGTCGCCGCTTGGGGCGGGTAGCGATGCCGTAATCGACCCATTTTGCGTGGCCTGATCAATAGAATTGCCACCGCCGCAAGCGGTCAATAAGGTCACCCAAACCAGGACTGTGCCCAACAATAAGCTTGAAAAATACGCAGGCGTTGCTTGTGCCTGTGATCTATCACTGTCTCTGTGCTTGTGCAGCGCCGAATGACCTAAAAAAATAGCTGCAATCACGGGTGTGGGAACTTAGTAGGGCAGCTTTCGACAGGCGGCAGACCTTAGCGCATCTGGGCCAACGCACCCGGCGCCACCTGCAGAGTCTTGCCGTCGCTGAAGCGAACGCTCAGCGGCGCTTTGCCCGCGTTGTAAGCCAGGTAGGTTTTACGGCCGTCGGCGCGTCTGAACACCGAGTAGAAGGTGGTGTTGGCGGTCACACTCAGATCGGGGGGGCCCATCTGGTTGAGGCTCAGCAGCCAGTGCAGGGCGTGCGAGCGGGTGTCGCCCAGCTCGAACGAACCCCAGCGGTCCCACTGCTGCAATCCCAGTGCCGGGTCGGCCAGCCCCATGTATTTGGCAAAAATATCTTGCCATATGTCGGGTGGATTGGCCCGCTTGCCACGGGCGGCAAACACCTCGGTCTCGGGCTTGAGCGTGGCCAGGCTGCGTTTGACAAAGTCGGGGTCGCGGCCCAGGTAAGTGGATGAGCTGGTGATGGGCAGCAAGTTGATGCCCTTAATCTGGCGCGGCTCATCAATCCACCAGGTGTTGTGCGCGTATTTGCCGCCAAACAGCATGCTGGTTTCCACGTTCTTGTACTCGGGCGGGAACACCAGCCGGTG
>BJGT01000227.1 GCA_014190675.1 Comamonadaceae bacterium
GGCAGACGAATCATGCCTGCCCGCCCAACCCCTACTTAAAAAACACCTGCCCCCGTAAATCCCGCTGCAGAACTTCGCGCATGGCGGACCAGTGGACATCATCTTGGCTGTTGCAGACTGATTTGGTATGGCGCGCCGTGTAATCCCGGCTGATTTTGAGCACCGAGCCCTCCAGCAGGTAGCTGGCTGTGTAGCTCAGCGGGCCGCTTTGGAACTGCACATTGCTGGGGATGCGCTCCACCTGCGCGTTGCCAGGCAGCTCCAAGGTGGTCAGCTCGGTATGCCGCAGCGCACTGCATTCATAGGGGAAGCGGCGGGCCAGAGGGGTTTGTTTCTTGGCACCGCTCTTGATCCTGCCCGGCGCCAGCCCAACAGGAATCGTCATGGCGCTGGGCCCGGGTAAATTGACCAGGGCGTCAAGCTCAAACACCGTTTCAACCACCCAAGGGGTGTCAAGGTCCAGAGGACGGTTGGGTTTGTTTTCTCCGCTGCCCGACTCCGAAAACCGCGACAGCGTCTGGTTCACCCACTCCGCCTGGTCGCGGCCCTGGTACGAGAAATGGCTAGCCCGGGAGGCCGCCTCAAAAATCCCATCCATGCGCGCGCTGCTGCTGCCACTGATCCTGCCGTCCTCAAGCAATCGCAGCGCTGTTTGCGTGTGGGTGTAGTCCCGCTCGGCATGGGTGGCCGGGGTACGACCCAATGTGCCAGTGGCTGTCAGCACCACCGGTTTGTCCAAATCTCCAGCAGGCAGACGGCCCATGGGCGTGAACTGCGAGGTCGAGTCAAGGTAGAGGTCCAGGGAGGGCAGGTAGGAGATCACATGGTTAAACGGCTCATCCGTGGGGATCGGGGGCAGCCGGTTGGCATCGCTGGAGTTGATCAGGGCCGGGCTGCTGGCTATGCCCACCGCCTCGAGCAGCGCCTCGAGCAGGGTGACATGGTCTTTGCAGTCGCCGTAGAGGTTCTCCAGCACACTGGCTGCCGAGTGGGGAACCCAGCCCCCGGCACCAGCGTAGACCGCCACGTAGCGGATGTTGCGACTCACCCAGTTGTACAGGCGGCGCACCTTGTCACGCTCGTCTGTGGCACCGGCGGTCAAGTCCTGGGCTAATTTGGCAATCTGCGGGGTCACCGCTGCCATCGGCTTGGCGCGGGCTTGGTAGGCCTGGGCATAGTCCGCATAGCTGGCAAAGCTGCTCAGGGCGATGTGCGGCGCAAAGTCACTGAAGGCCACTTGGTTGGCCTCCTTGGGGTGGGTTTGGGTTTGGCGGAAACTAAAGCTGTAGCGACCCATACCCGGCGCATCACCCGGCTGTGCGGGCAGTTTGCCGCCTTGCGCGCCTTCCGTGCTGACCCGCAGGTTGATACCAGGCTCGTGGGTGAGGTTCAGTATCAACTCTTTGTAGGCGTAATGCGGGCTGAAGTAGTGCGACCAAACAAAATGGCCCGGAAACACCGGCGTGAGCTGCACCGCCCGTGCCTTGACCACCAAGCGGCTGCCCACCTCGACCTTGGGGTAGATGATCACCCGCAACTTGTCATCGCTGTAGACGGCTGCATCGTCGCCGTCTTTGGTGACGATCTTGTCCTCGGGCACATCCACCCGGGTGCCATCGGCCTGCAGCGTGTAGGCCTCCAAAATCTCCAGGGTTTCGAGCTTGCTGTTGAAGGACAGCTGCTGCTCGCCCTCTTGCCCGACGCCCTGCTGGGTGTCGATGCGCAGATCGCGCTCTAACAGGTGGGTGAACTCGCCGTTTTGCAGCACATGAAAGCTGTCCACGTTACGCACCACAGTGAATGTGGGCACATATTGCGCCGCCGCCGGGACGAGCCCGCCCAGCCATAACAGGCAAATCAGGGCAGCGCCCGATGCAGCTTGCTTCATGGAATCCTTCTTTTTTAGCTCAAACGCTTCAGGCGTCATGGTCTGACTCAAACACCAACTCAGCCTGCACCAAGCGCTTGCGCAGCACCGCCAAACCACGCAGTGCACCGCGGTGATGCGGCCATTGTGGGCCATCCTGGCGCTGCCTGCGCGGCGAGATCGTGAAGTAGCGCAGGGTGTCCCCCGGTGCCATGGCCCCCACCATCGCCTCCCAGGCTGGGTTCAGGTGCCCAAACGCCACATTGGGCATCCGGCCCAGGGGGTCGGGCTCAAGCTGCCCCATGGCCAGGGCCTCAGCCCGGCTGACCTTGCGGCAGGTGGTTCTTCTCTTGTAGACAAAGGCATATTGCGGGTCGTCAGCCTGGGCAATATACCGGTCGTTTTGATCAAGTTGGCTGGGCCACATGATTTTTTGGATGAGGAACAAGACCGCCAAAGGCCAAATCCACCACGCAAAAAAAGCGAAAACCACCCACTGCCTGTGCGCCTGCAGTTCGCGCCAAGTTTGAGGGCCCCGGGGTGGCTCCGGCCTGTGCCGCCAGCCAATGCCATAGGCGCTGACCACACCGCGTAGGAGCAGGATGACCAGGGCGCCAAGCCCCAGGTAGCCGCCCAGCCACCACCCGGCTTCAGCGTGCATGGGCTTTGCTCCAGCGTTTGAAGAGCAAGTAGGGCAGGGCCATGACAACAGACAGCATGCTAGTTTCTCTTGAGGTTGCCCATGGAGGTGTGGGCCGCCAGGGTGTAGCCCTCAGGCGCCTTGGGCTCGGCCTGGCCGTTGACCACCTCATGCTCTTTGCCCACCACGCCTCGGCGCACTTCAATAAACAGGTCCCGCTCGTAGCTGCTTGCGTAGGAGCCGTGCACATAGTGCAGCAGGGCGCCGCTGGGGCAACGCAGCTCGCCGCTGAACCAGTGGGCAAACACGCCCTGCGGGTAGGCAGGAAACAAGGCCTCCAGCCCCACCTCTTTAACTTCGTCCATGTTGCCGACATAGCCTTGGAGTGAGACCAGGTACAAACGTTGGTTCTCGATGGCCCAGGTGCCGACATAGCCCCGCCACAGCGAGGTGCTGGGGGCCTGAAAGCGCAGGGGGTTGGCGCCCGAATTGAGGTAGGGTTCCAGCGGATTGGTGCACAGGCTCAGCTGTTGCCCTTTGTGGAGCAGGCGTTCGGCGGCTTGGGCGGTCAT
>BJGT01000228.1 GCA_014190675.1 Comamonadaceae bacterium
GCGGTCTATGAGCTCTCCGGGGGCATGCAGCAGCGCGTGGGCATCGCCCGCTCACTGGCCAGCGACCCTGCTGTGCTGCTGATGGATGAACCCATGGGCGCTTTGGATGCCTTCACCCGCGAGAGTGTTCAAGAAATTTTGCTCAGAGTCTGGGAGCAATCCCACAAGATGGTCTTTTTCATCACCCACTCGGTTGAAGAGGCGCTGTTTTTGGCCACCCGCTTGGTGCTGATGAGCCCAAGCCCCGGGCGGATTTCGCACACCTACGAGAACGTGCCCTTTTCGCGAGAGTTCCTTTTGCATGGGGACGCCCGCAGGGTCAAATCAGAGCCCGAGTTCATTCGCATGCGCGAAGAGGTTCTGGCCATCGTCCATCAGCGGGAGCCCGCCCATGTCTGAACCACTGCCCGGCCTTAAAACCAGCGCCTTCAAGGTGCCCGGCGAGGGCAGCAGCGCCACCATCAGCGTGGTCACTGTGTTTGTCATCCTGGCACTGTGGTTTATCGTCACCAACATGGGCTGGATCAAGCCCTTGTTTTTACCCTCGCCGCAAGCCACTTATGAGCAGTTCTACGCCTACCTCACCGGCGCAGCCAATGACAAGCCGCTGTGGCAGCATTTTGCGGCTAGCATGTTTCGGGTTTTCGCTGCGTTTTTTCTGGCTTGCCTGTTGGCCGTGCCGATTGGCATTGCCATGGGCATGTCGCGGGTGTGGCGGGGTGTTTTTGATCCCCCCATTGAGCTCTACCGCCCGCTGCCGCCGCTGTCCTACCTGCCACTCATCATCATCTGGTTCGGCATTGATGAGCTGCCCAAAGTACTGCTGATTTTCCTGAGCTGCTTTGCGCCCTTAGCCATGGCTGCGCGATCCGGCATGCGCAGCGCTTCGCAAGAGCAAATGAACGCAGCCTACTCGATGGGTGCGAGCTACACACAGGTCATTCGCCATGTCGTGCTGCCCGCTGCCCTGCCCGAAATTTTGGTCGGCATGCGGGTCTCGATTGGCTTTGGCTGGAGCACGCTGGTGGCCGCTGAGATGGTGGCTGCCAATGTGGGCCTTGGGCAAATGGTGCTCAATGCATCAAACTTCTTACGCACCGATATTGTGGTGATGGGCATCATCGTGATTGGGGTGGTGGCTTATATGTTTGACCTGCTGATGCGCCGTATTGAAGACAAACTGGTCCCCTGGAAAGGTCGGGTCTGATGAAAGCCAATTTTTTTTCCCCGATTACCGGCTCTGTGATGCCGCGTTTTGCCGGGCTGGCAACGCTCATGCGCCTGCCTTACCTCGACTTCGACCACGAGGCGTTTTCCCAGGTGGATATTGGTTTGGTTGGCATTCCCTGGGACGGCGGCACCACCAACCGCGCCGGCGCCAGGCACGGGCCGCGCCAGGTGCGAGACCTCTCCACCATGATCCGCAATGTCAACCGCGCCAGCGGCATCAACCCCTTTGCGCTGTGCAACTGTGCCGATCTCGGCGATACGCCGGTCAACCCGATCGACGTGATGGACTCCATGGCGCGCATCAAGACTTTTTTTGACCGCGTCTGCGATGCGGGCATAGCGCCCCTGGCAGTTGGTGGCGACCATCTCTCAACCCTGCCCATCATGCGGGCCCTGGCTAAAAAAGGGCCGGTAGGCATGGTGCACTTTGATGCCCACACCGACACCTGGGACGGCTACTTTGGCGGCTTCAAGTACACCCACGGAACCCCCTTCAGGCGAGCTGTCGAAGAGGGCCTGCTTGACCCCAAGCGCACGGTACAAATCGGCATTCGGGGTGCGCTGTACAACGATGCCGAGGACACCTGGGGCCAGCAACAGGGCATCCGCGTGATTGACATTGATGAGTTCCACGCCCTGGGCATCGAGGCGGTTATGGCCGAGGCGCGCCGGGTGGTGGGCGATGGGCCAACCTATGTGAGCTTTGATGTCGACGCGCTTGATCCGGTTTATGCCCCGGGCACCGGAACCCCCGAGATTGGTGGCATGACCACCCTGGAAGCCCAATGGGCGGTACGCAAACTCCAAGGTCTCAACCTGGTGGGAGGCGATGTGGTGGAGGTATCGCCTCCGTTTGACACCAGCGGCAACACCGCCATGGTCGGGGCCACGATGCTGTTTGAAATTCTGTGCGTGCTCGCCGATAGCGTCAAACAACGCCGTGCGGTGGCCTTGCCCGGCCGCATCTAAGCCAGTCGCAAGTGCGGCAGTCGGCTGCGCCGGGCGCCGCGGGCCTGCGCCAATTCATCGACGGCGACACCCAAGGCGCGAATACCCGCGCTGATCTGATCGGCCGGTATAGACGACAGGCGTAAGCGAAAAAACGGACAGGGATAGGGCGGGCTGCCGAAAAACACCTCGCCAGCCTCGATTAGCACGCCCTGGCTGCGGGCCATCAGTGCCAGCTCGGAGGAATCTACCCAGTCCGGCGCCCGAACCCAGATCGACGCCCCACCCGAGGGCAGTTTGAACTCAAAATCCGGCAAATGCAGTTGCAAAGCCTGCGCGGCCAGTGCCATTCGCTCCTGCATCGCCTGGTTCACCTTGCGGGCGTGAGAGTCATGGTGTCCCAGCGACAAAAACATGGCAAAGGCATGCTGTAAAAAAGCGCTCGGGTGGCGCACCATGGCATGGCGCAGTTCGCGTAGTTCGGCAATCAAGGCTCGTGGCGCCACGATATAGCCCAAGCGCAAAGACGGCGACAGGCTCTTGGAAACCGAGCCAACATAAATCACCCGCCCGGTCTTATCCAGGCTTTTGAGGGCCGGCATCGGTTCGCCGGCATAGAGGTTTTCGGCCTCGTAGTCGTCCTCAATCAGGACAAAGTCCTGTTCCTCCGCCTTTGCCAGCAGCGCTTGTCGGCGCGCCATGCTCAAGGTGGCGGTGGTCGGGCTCTGGTGCGAGGGGGTTACAAACACGTAGTCCAAGGCTGGCAGCGAATCCACCACCAAGCCCTGTGCATCAACCGGCAACTCAATGACACGGGGCTTTCTGAGCGAAAAGCTGTTGCGAGCGTGCGGGTGGCCGGGCTCTTCGAGGCCAAGCCGCTGGCTGGGGTCGAACA
>BJGT01000229.1 GCA_014190675.1 Comamonadaceae bacterium
AGAAAAACACTTAGCCTCGGTCCAAAAGATCGGGGTTTTCTGCTTTTTAACGGCGCTGTCGCATTAGGAGCAAGATACCAAGAATTGCCACTGATTTAATCAAGCTATTTCCGCGTAAATTGCTTAATGCGACAGAACCCTAACTTCGTGGTGGGCGCCAATTTATTGGTGATTGCGGTGGGGAGTCAACAGGTTGGCAGCACAAGTTGATAATACTTTCACATCGGGCCCGAGCACTGGTCCCAGGCACCTGCCCATTGACCTACCCTACACCCTCAGCCCTGCCCCTGGTTACGCCCCTGGTCACGTCCCCGCCGATCCATCGCGACCCGCAACTGCACCGCCTGTGGGCTGTTGGCATGTTGATGTCGCTGATCCGGTGGCTCGAGATCTTGGCGTTCGCGGTGTTCACTTACGACCAAACTAAATCTGCGTTGTGGGTGGCCAGCCTGATGATGTTGCGCCTGCTGCCCCTGTCCCTTTTTGGACTGGCCATTGGGGCACTGGCCTCCCACATGTCGCGTCGCTGGCTGCTGATCGTCACGCACGCCGGCTTGCTCGCAACATCTTTGCTGCTGCTGGTCGTGTCGGCCTTCGGTGCCATCGAGGTTTGGCACCTGGCGGTAGGCAGCTTCATCAACGGCATCGTCTGGGCCGGCGACATGCCTCTGCGCCGTGCGCTGATGGGTGATCTGGCCGGGCACGGGCGCATGGTGCAGGCCATGTCCCTGGATGCCGTGGCCTCTAATGCCTGCCGCCTGGTCGGTCCCATGCTGGGCGGTCTGCTGCTGGCGCTGGGTGGCCTGCCGCTCGTGTTGCTCTGCACAACGCTGCTTTACCTGCCGGTGCTTGCGGCTTTGGGTGGCCTGGTCGACCCGCCACCAACTGAGGCAGCAGCCGCGAAAGCCACCATCCGTGATGTGTTGCTGCGCGGCCTGCGCGCAGCGCGCGAATCCCGCCCGCTTAAGGCTACCCTGTGGATTACAGTGCTTTTCAACCTGTTTGGCTGGCCGGTGCTGAGCATGATTCCGGTGATCGGCCGCGACCAGCTTCAACTTGACGCACAAGGTGTCGGCCTGCTGGCCAGTCTGGACGGCATAGGCTCGCTGCTGGGCGCCCTGACGTTGACCTCGATCGCACGGCGTCTGCGCCATGGGCCGGTGTATCTTGGGGCTGTCCTGCTTTTTCTGGTACTGCAGATCGGCTTCGCCTGGAGTCATCAGGTGCTGCTGACCGGCGTCATTCTTTTTGTCATCGGCATCGCGCAGGCCGGCTTCTCAGTGATGCAGCCGACGCTGGTGTACAACAACGCGCCGGCCGACAGACGCCTGGAGGTCATGGGCCTGATGACCATGTGCATCGGCGTCGGGCCCTTGGGCTTTCTGGCTATTGGTTGGCTCGCCCAGCACCTTGGCGCCCCGACGGCTGCGCTGATCTGTGCGGTGATTGGTCTGGTCGCTGTGGCGTTGACTTGGCCGTTGTGCCGTGCCTGCTTTGAGACCCCAAGTGCCGCGGAGCTTCAACAAAACCCGGTCTGTAGTAGATGACCTTTGACTGCGAAGCGCTTACACCGGCTTGTCATACCCGGCAGTCGCCTTGGCGTTGGCCTTGTCCATCAATGCGAGCATCGTCCATGGCACTGAGCCAATCAAAGTGCCCAAACGCACGGGCATCAAGACAACGGTTTTTTAGCATCCCACAGAGGGTGCGACAGCAACGCTGTTGATCTCCCCCGGTGGCGGCGGCGGTTTTGTTGGCGGATGGATTTTTTGACCATCTAGGTTATATTGTGTTCGGCGACGAGCTCACACCACAGTCGCCCTTGCAATAACGGGAGATCCGATATGACGGCAATTCTTGGCACTGGCGACCACCGCTATCGGGTGGTTGAAGACTGGGCGAAACTGCCGGAGGGCTGGGAACTAAAGGATGTCGCTGCGGTCGCGGTTGACAGTAAAAGCCGCGTCTACGTGTTCAATCGCGGCGAGCATCCGATGATCGTGTTTGATTCGGATGGGAACTTCCTCTCGTCTTGGGGCGAAGGGCGATTTCCTCGTGCGCATGGCCTGCACATTGACGCCAACGATATCCTTTACTGCACCGATGACGGTGGCCACTTCGTGCGTAAGTGCACCACCGAGGGCAAGGTGCTGCTCGAGCTCGGCGTACCCGGGCAGGCTGCGCCCTACATGAGTGGCCTGCCGTTCCACCGCTGCACACACACGGCGCTGTCACCCAGCGGCGAGATTTATGTAAGCGATGGCTACGGCAATGCGCGCGTTCACAAGTATTCGCCTGACGGCCAGCTGCTGATGTCCTGGGGCGAACCTGGCACCGATCCGGGGCAGTTCAACATCGCGCACAACATTGCTACTGACGCGGAAGGTTGGGTCTACGTAGCCGACCGGGAGAATCACCGCGTACAGGTGTTTGACGGCAATGGCAACTATGAAACCCAGTGGGTCAACATGCACCGTCCTTGCGGACTGTACTGTTGCGGCGGTAGCAAACCGCAGTTCCTTATTGGCGAGCTCGGACCCATGGGTTCGGTCAACCGAGATCTTCCCAACATCGGACCGCGGCTGTCGATTGTGGACAGCCAGGGCAAACTCATCGCGCGCCTGGGGGGCGAGGCTGGGCCCGGACTCGAGGCTGGAAAATTCATCGCGCCGCACGGTCTGGCAGTGGATGCGCGTGGGGATATCTACGTTGGTGAGGTGAGCTATACCGAATACCCGCGCATGTTTTCTGACCCGATACCTTGGCGCATGCGCTCGCTGCAAAAACTCCAAAAGCTAGATCCAGGCGAGGTCGCGTCTAAGTAATGAGCCTGCCTTGGCCCTGCGCCGCTCGGGCTCTCTTGGTTGACCATTCCGGCTGGTCAACAAACCTTTCTCAGCCAATGCTCAGCACTACAGCATAGTTTTGATGACCACTGCCAAAGATCAGCCTCGGACCCAGCAAGCCTACTCAAGCGCCCGGCCCTAGATCGTGGCCGCCGGACCAGAAACCAATGAGGCTGATGTTTCGAAGGTTTTGACTATGCGGG
>BJGT01000230.1 GCA_014190675.1 Comamonadaceae bacterium
CACAGCCGGGCGAGCGGCTGGCGGTAGACACCCGCATTCTTGAAATTGTGGACCTCAGCCGGCTCGAACTCGAAGCAAGCCTGAGCCCCGCTGACTCGCTCTTGGTGCGTGTAGGGCAGGAGGCAGTGCTCAGCATTGAGGGGGCCAGCCAAACCTTGGGCGCCAAGGTGCTGCGGGTCAACCCCAGCGCGGTGGCCGGCAGCAGGGCGGTGCTGGCCTACTTGGCCGTGCAAAGCAACCCGGGGCTGCGCCAGGGACTGTTTGCCCAGGGCCGGCTCAGCATTGGCAAGCTGCAAGTGCTGGCGATACCCTTGGCAGCGGTACGCACTGACAAACCCCTGCCCTATGTGCAACTGATTCAGGATGGCTCAGTGGTGCACCAAACGGTAGAACTCGGCGCCCGCGGCGAGCAGGCAGACCAGACCATGGTCGGCATCAAGGGCCTGCCGGAACAGGCTTTCATCCTCTCGGGCACGCTGGGCAGCCAGCGGGCGGGCACCCGCGTCAAACTGCCACTGGGCCAATAAGCCATGTGGTTCACGCGCGTCAGCCTTAAAAACCCGGTTTTTGCCACCATGGTCATGTTGGCCCTGGTGGTGCTGGGCCTGTTCTCGCTGCAGCGCTTACAGGTCGACCAATTCCCCAACATCGATTTCCCGACCGTGGTGGTGATTGCCGACTACCCCGGCGCCGCCCCGGAAATTGTCGAGAGCGAGGTGTCGCGCAAGTTGGAAGAAGGCGTCAACTCCATTGCCGGCATCAGCGCCCTGACCTCGCGCAGCTACGAGGGGCAGTCGGTGGTGGTGATCGAATTCGGCCTGCACATCGACGGGCGCAAGGCCGCCGACGATGTACGCGAAAAAGTGGCTGCCATCAAGCCCGCCCTACGCGCCGAGGTCAAAGAGCCCCGGGTGCTGCGCTTTGACCCGTCGGCACGAGCCGTCTGGTCGGTGGCGGTGCTGGCCGAGCCGGTCAACGGCAAACCCGCGCCAAGCCCGGTCGAACTGAGCAATTGGGCCGAGCAAACCCTCAAAAAACGCCTGGAGAACGTGCGTGGCGTGGGCTCTGTTGCGCTGGTTGGGGCGACCCGCCGAGAGATCAATATCTACCTCAACCCACAGGCCCTGGAGAGTTTTGGCATCTCGCCCGAACAGGTGGTTGCGGCAGTTCGCAATGACAACCAGGACCTCCCGCTGGGAGCCATCCGCTCAAGCGAGCAGGAGCGCGTGATACAGATTGCCGGGCGGCTGCAGCGTCCGCAAGACTTCGGCCGCATCATCGTGGCGCGCAAGGGCGGCGCGCCGGTACGCATCGAGCAACTGGCCCGGGTCAGTGACGACGCCCAGGAGGCAGAAAGCCTGGCGCTGTACAACGGCCGGCGCACCCTGCTGCTCAATGTGCAGAAATCTCAGGACGAAAACACCATCGCTGTGGTCGACGGCCTGATTAAAACCATGGCCGCCATGAAGGACCAACTGCCTCCCGGCGTGCGGCTCGAGCAGGTCACGGACGGCTCGCGTCAAATCCGGGTCTCGGTCGATAACGTGCGCCGCACGCTGATTGAAGGTGCGCTGCTGACCGTACTCATCGTGTTTCTGTTTCTCAACTCGTGGCGCTCCACGGTGATCACCGGCCTGACCCTGCCAATCGCCCTGATAGGCTCGTTCTTGTTCATGTACATGGCTGGCTTCACCATCAACATGATCACCCTGATGGCCCTGAGCCTGTGCGTGGGCCTGTTGATTGATGATGCGATCGTGGTTCGGGAAAACATCGTGCGCCACATGCAAATGGGCAAGAGCGCCTACCAGGCCTCGCTCGATGGCACCGAGGAGATTGGCCTGGCGGTGATGGCCACCACCCTGTCCATCGTGGCGGTTTTCCTGCCCATCGGGTTCATGGGGGGCATCATCGGCAAGTTTTTTCACGAGTTTGGCATCACCATCGTGGCCGCCGTGCTGATCTCGATGTTCGTGAGCTTTACCCTTGACCCAATGATGTCAAGCATCTGGCACGACCCCAGCGTGCTGGCACATGGCGCGGGCGCCAAGCCTGGGCCCCGCTCGGCCTATGACAAAACTATCGGCCGCGTCACCGGCTGGTTTGACCGGGCCACCGAGGCCCTGGCCGACGCTTATCAGGTGGCGCTGCGCTGGGCCCTGCTGCACAAACTGCTCACCCTGGGCATGGCACTGCTGATTTTTATTGGCAGCGTCTTCATGGTGCCTTTGTTGGGCACCGAATTCGTACCCAAATCTGACTTCTCCGAAACCACCCTGAGCTTTTACACGCCGGCCGGCTCATCGCTTGAAGTCACCGAGGAGCGCGCCCGACAGGTTGAGGCCGTTGTCCGCTCATTTCCTGAAGTACGCTACACCCTGACCACCATCAACACGGGCAATGCCCAAGGCAAAATGTATGCCAGCATGTACGTGCGCTTGGTAGATCGCCATACCCGCAAACTCGGCGTTGAGCAAATGTCTGTGCAGCTGCGTGAGCGTCTGCGCCGGGTACCGGGCATCACGGTGACCCATGTTGGTCTCACAGATTCTGTGGGCGGGCAAAAACAGATCTCCTTTTCTATCCAGGGGGCCGAGACCGCCGAGCTTGAGCGCCTGGCGCGCCTGACCCTTGAGGAGGTGCGCAACATTCCTGGTTTGGTGGACCTCGACAGCACCGCCAAGCCAGGTAAGCCGGCGCTCGACATCCAAGTGAACCGCGATGTCGCCTCTGACCTGGGCCTCAACCTGACCCAGGTCGGCAGCGCCCTGCGGACCCTGGTGGCCGGCCAAACCGTGGGCAACTGGCGCGCCGCTGACGACCAGACCTACGATGTCAATGTGCGCCTGGCGCCGCAGGCCCGCAACAGCCCGCAAGACCTTGACCAAGTGCCGTTCACTGTCGGCACCCAGGCCGATGGCAGCCCGCGCATCGTGCGCTTGGGCCAACTGGCAACGGTGCGCAGCACCATCGGGCCAAACCAGGTCAACCGGCGCGACTTGAACCGCGAGGT
>BJGT01000231.1 GCA_014190675.1 Comamonadaceae bacterium
CTGCTGGCCGGGCGGCTGGGCGACCGGGTCAGCCTGGGCTTTGTGGTGGAGACCGAAAACCAGGTGGAGGCACATTTGCAAAGCCACATGAGCCGCCTGCCTGCGCATGACCATGCCTCACGCGCCATCGTGGCGCAAATGAAAGACGACGAGGCGCGGCATGCCGTGGACGCCCGCCGGGCCGGCGCGCAAGAGCTGCCAGCCCCCGTCAAAATGCTCATGGCGGCTGCTGCCAAAGTGATGACCACGGTGGCGCAGCGGGTTTAACCGACCTTGTTCATGAGGCTTAGGGCTGGCATTGGCCAAGGCATAAGCTTCCGCTCAGGTCGGGCACAACGAGGACATTGGGGCGGCCTTGAAGCCAGTCTGGCGGGGTTGGCGCGCCAATTGACGAGTCAAGCCAGCATTTCCATCAGCACACCGTGCCAAACCTTCGCGTCGATCTTGCCCATTTTTTGGCCTAACC
The DNA here is from genome assembly GCA_014190675.1 of Comamonadaceae bacterium. GTDB lineage: Bacteria > Pseudomonadota > Gammaproteobacteria > Burkholderiales > Burkholderiaceae_C > Rhodoferax. Next base: position 467 of record BJGT01000231.1, read on the forward strand.
TGATTTTGTCGACGCAGCGAAGTTGGTCGAGCAGGATTCGGGCACTTTTGCCCTGAAAAGTCACCTCTGGGCGACATCCCATGGGCCTGCCGGCGCTGGTCAGGGGCGCAATGATGACCCTTGGCAAGGCGTGATTCAAATCGTCCGGTGAGACGACCAGCGCCGGGCGAGTTTTCTGGATCTCGCTGCCAACGACTGGGTCAAGATTGACCCAGTACACGTCGCCACGAGCGATCGCCCGGTTCACCACGCCCACTCACCGTCATCCGAGCTGGGCAGAGCCATCCAATCATGCGCTTCGGCCTGCTCCTGCGCCAAAGCGGCTGGTGGCGCGTCGCCAGCGTCTGCAAACCAGCCTTCACGCAGTTGGCGACGCACCGGCTTGATGACAATTTGTCCGTCTTGCAGTTGCATGTCCACTTGGTCCTCAATCTGGCAAGACGCCAGAAAAGCCGCCGGGATCAAGACACCGCGGGAGTTGCCGATTCGGCGCATGGTGGTCAGCATGATGGCGCTCCTGAAAATAATAACAAAATTATAACAATGCAGCGCGATTGGGCTCAGGCCTCCAGCACCTCAAAACTGGTGCTGATCTGCGCCGTTTTGCCCAGCATGATGCTGGCGGAGCAGTATTTTTCATGGCTCATGGCGATGGCGCGTTCTACGGCGGTGGGGGGTACGGCTTTGCCGGTGACGGTGAAGTGCATATTGATGCGGGTGAACACCCTGGGGTCGGCGTCAGCCCGCTCGGCGCTGAGTTTGACGGTGCAACCGGCCACAGCGTGACGGCCGCGCTTGAGGATCAGCACCACGTCATAGGCGGTGCAGCCGCCGGCACCTGCCAGCAACAGCTCCAGCGGGCGGGGCGCCAGGTTCTGGCCACCGAGTTCGGGCTTGGCGGCGTCGGGCGCGCCGTCCATCATCAGGGTGTGGCCGCTGCCGGTTTCGGCGACAAAGCCCATGCCTGAGCGTGTGCCCAGGCCGCCGGTCCAGTTGACTGTGCATTCCATAGTTTGCGACCTTTAAAAAAATAAATAGTGTGCAGGCTCAGCGCATAGCTTGCCGAGCCGCCTCTGCCAGAAAACCGCTACGCGTCTGGCCATGCGCACGGGCGTACTCGTCGATGCGTCGCAAGGTACGACCCGGCAACGTGATGTTGACCTTCTCAGCCGGGCCCCAGTAGCTTTCCACGGCCACATCCACCAAGGCCCAGACCCAGCCGGCATAGTCGGGATTGGATTGGTGGCTGGTCATTGGAGCGGGCAGCGGCACATCCCGCCCGTCTTCAGCCAAGAATTCGCAATGGGCGTCTATCGCTTCCCGCGCATTGTCAAACGCCTCTTCCAGCGTATCACCTGCAGAAAAGCAGCCAGGCAAGTCTGGCACCACAACGCCGTAGGCCGTGCTGTCGGTTCCTGGCTCAATCGCAATCAAAAATTTCATGGCTCAGCCTTTCAAACCCGCCTGTTTCAGCAATTTATGCACCAAACCCAAGCCCAAATCCTTTTTGGGGTGCGGCACGCTGATGTGCCCGCCACGTTGAGGATGATTGAAGACATGGTGACTGCCCCGCACCCCGCGAAGCCGCCAGCCCTCCGCCTCCAGCAATTTGATGAGCTCCGCACAGCGCATGGTGGTTAGTATAACCACCAATTAATCAGGCAACAGGGCGTGATTGAGCCTCGCCAGCCGGTTGATAGGCTGGCGACTATCATCCAAGATTTAGCGCAATCCTATGAAAAAAGAAACGCTCCAACCCGCCGACTACCTGAAAAAAATCCTGACCGCCCGGGTGTATGACGTGGCGATCGAGTCGGCGCTGGAGCCGGCGCGGGCTCTGAGCCGGCGCTTGCACAACACGGTGCTGCTCAAGCGCGAGGACCAGCAGTCGGTGCGCAGTTTCAAGCTGCGCGGCGCCTACAACAAGATGGTGCACCTGAGCGCAGAGCAGCTCAAAAAAGGGGTGATCTGCGCCTCGGCCGGCAACCATGCGCAGGGGGTAGCCCTGAGTGCGCACAAGCTGGGCGCGCGCGCCGTGATCGTGATGCCTACCACCACGCCGCAGCTCAAGGTGGATGCGGTGCGCAGCCTGGGCGGCGAGGTGCTGCTGTTTGGCGACAGCTACTCCGACGCCCACACCCACGCAGTTAGCCTAGAGAAAAAACAGGGTCTGACCTTTGTTCACCCGTTTGATGACCCGGACGTGATTGCCGGCCAGGGCACAGTTGCCATGGAGATGCTGCGCCAGCACCAGGGGCCGCTGCATGCGGTGTTTGTGGCGATTGGCGGCGGCGGCCTGATCTCGGGCGTGGCCAACTACATTAAGGCGGTGCGCCCCGAGATCAAAGTGATTGGCGTGCAAATGAGCGACTCCGACGCCATGATGCAGTCAGTGGCCGCCAGGCAGCGGGTCACGCTGGCGGATGTGGGGCTGTTCTCGGACGGTACCGCAGTGAAGCTGGTGGGCGAGGAGACCTTTCGCATCACGCGCGACCTGGTGGACCAGTTCATCGCGGTGGACACCGACGCGGTGTGCGC
>BJGT01000232.1 GCA_014190675.1 Comamonadaceae bacterium
CGGTTCTCAGCTGAGAGATATTCATTGCGCAGCTGTAACTCCTCGTCCACGGTGCCAGTGATGTAGGCCAATGCTTTTCGCCAATCCATAGGTGCCCCACTGCTACACGATCGTCTTGGGATTTTAGGGCCCAGCTAGCCCGGGGCTTCTACGACTCGGCTGTGCTACTTTGGGTCAATACAGCAGCTGTATTTCTACAGGTTTGTATTTTTTGACCATACGGGGTGTCAGAATCGGGAAAAACGAGGAGATAAATATGGAACCGAGACTATCTGCCCTGGCGCTGGTGCTAGCGCTTACCGCCTGCGCCACGGATAAACCTTCACAACCGATGGCGTGCGAAGACCTCACCAGAGTCATGCCGGAGGCCAGCCTGATCGCGTCGGCCACGACGGTAGCGTCGGCGACAAAGATCGGCGACGTGGACGTTGACGCGAAATTCTGCCGGGTACAAGGCGTCGCGCGGCCCTCGTCGGATTCAGAGATCAAGTTCGAAGTCTGGATCCCGACTGCGGCCAAGGATTGGTCGGGCCGGTTCAAGCTCAATGGCACTGGGGGTTACGCGGGGGCTATTCCCTACCCGCGCCTGGTGCAGGACATCGGCGACGGCTTTGTCACCGCGGCCAGCAACATGGGGCACGACGGCGGTGAAGCCCCGAGCTGGACGCTCAACCACCCTGAAAAAGTGAAGGACTGGGGCCTGCGCGCGCACTACTTCGTAGCCACAGCCGCCAAGACGCTGGCAAACGCCTACTACAGCAAGCCCGTGCGGCATTCGTACTTCGAAGGCTGCTCCAACGGCGGGCGGCAGGCCATGATGATGGCGCAGCGCTACCCCGAGCTGTTTGACGGCATTGCGGCGGGTGCGCCATCGCAGTTTTACCCTGAGATCCTGACCTGGCTCGCGTACTCCGGCAAGATCCAGACGCCGGTGCAGGGCCAGCCCGTCCTGTCGGCGGCAAAGCGGCAACTGCTCAGCCGTGCCTCGCATTCGGCCTGCGACGCCCTGGACGGTCTGGCCGACGGCCAGATTACCAACCCGCGGGTCTGCACCTTCAACCCGGCTGCGTTGCTCTGCACGGCCGGCGACACGCCCAACTGCCTGACGACCAGCGAGTTGACGGTGGCCCAGGCCATGTACGCCGGCATGCGCACGTCTGGCGGGGTGCAGCGTTACGCCGGCGTGATGCCCGGCTCGGAAGCCGAGTGGGACCCCGCCTTTGGCGACAACGGTCGCTACGGGCCCTTTATTGGGCACTATGTGTATTCGAAAACGTCGCCGCCCTACGACTGGCGCCGCGACCTCAACTGGGACGACCAGTTTGACCATATCAAGGCCTTTGTCACACCAGTGACGGCTGCGCCCAGCCCGGACCTGACAGCCTTCAAGGCACGCGGGGGCAAGCTGGTGCAGTTCCATGGCTGGGCCGACCCGATCGTGCCGCCACAAGGCTCACCGGCGTACTACAACGCGCTGATCCAGTTCGAAAAACTCAAGCAGCTGCCGCGTGCCGGCTACGACGCGGCTGTTGCCAACCTGTCTGCCGCACAGGTCACCGCTGACTCGCTCGCGCTGGCTTCTACCGTGCAGGGATACCACCGCCTCTTCATGCTGCCCGACGTGGGCCATTGCCGAAGCGGCGCAGGCCCCAATGCGATTGGCGGCGGATTCATCGAGCCGGCCAACGCCCAACGCACAGCCGAATCGCATGTGGTGAGCGCGCTCGCGCGCTGGGTAGAACAAGGCGTAGCCCCCACTGCCATTGTGGCCACCAAGTACGACGACAAAGGCGCCATTACGCGGCAACGCCCGATCTGCGCGTATCCGCAAATGGCGGTCTACCGCGGCAACGGCGATGTGAATGCGCCGGCGAGTTTTGCCTGCGCGATGCCGGCGGCCGCGCAGCTGCCCACCGATGCAACGGACCTCCTGCTGATCCGAAACTCCCTGCAGCAGCGGGATGTTCTGGGGCCGAGGCGATGAAGTTTTTTCCGATTCAGGGCCAGGTGATCTCCGACTGACCGCTCCCTGTTCAGAAGCGATGGCCAGGCGCGAGAGCCCCGTATGGTCAAAATATCCATCCGAGCCAATATCCATATCAACGCGGCCGCGTTAACAGCCACCGCCGCCAACCCCGCGCCAGGCCGCTCGATCAAAGGCTGCCACTTACACCCATAAAACCGCGGCTCAACCCAGCGCAGGCAGCCGCAGCGCCCGGACCGATCGGCACCAGCGCCCAACCAAATCACTAAACGCACTCCAACCGCTCAAGCCGCTTTGCGGTGGTAGTAGCGCAGCAGTCCACCCAGCCTCTGGTGGCATTCAATGTCAGCCGTGATGTGCGGCTTGGCGTTTTGGCGAATGCCCACCTCCAGCCAGCCTACGCCGCCCTTGATGGCGTCCGCAAACGCCATCGAGCGGTGCCAGGGCAGCATGTTGGCATCGCTCACATACTTCATCAACTTGGTCTTGATCTCACCAACAAGTTGTTACCCTGGACCGCCGGCAGGTGACGGATGTGATGGTGGGTCATGAATTCCATGCAGTCGTCGATTGGCTGCTCAGGACCTACAAGAAACTGGGCTACCGTGCGCATCGTAGTCTCCGTACACAAGGGCAAAGGAAGCCTGCGGTCTGCGCCGAATATTTCATAGCGTCAATGCTTAGCCTTGGTTGTTGGCGCCGACGCAGATTTGAGCCAGGCGCCGACTTTTGACTAACCCACCCTTGGCGGTGGCTAGCCCGCGCCCAGCAGGTCAACCCAGCGCAGGCAGCCGCTGCGCCCGGTGGGCACGACCCCAACGCCCTACCTGCAGATCCGGTGGAGCACGCACTGTGCCGGCAGGTGTTTGGGATTTTTTGACCATACGGGGTGTGGTGGTCACCCTGCCCATCAAACTGCCCCGCACTGGCGAGTTCATGCCAAGTCTCGAAATGTTCGGCAGTCGTTTAGTAGCGCAGGGTGCTCTCGGGGTGGCGCG
>BJGT01000233.1 GCA_014190675.1 Comamonadaceae bacterium
GGGGTATCGTCGATGCAAATTGACAACCCGGCGCGCGGCTTTAGCTTCAAAACAGACGGGCCACTGGATCTGCGTTTGGACCCCAGCTGCGGTCAGTCGGCGTCCGGGTTGCTGCAGTCGGTCACGCGCCAAGGCCTGCGCGAACTCTTGACGGACAACGCCGACGAGCCCTTTGCCCTGCCTTTGGCAGCGGCACTCCAGGGGCAGTACCTTCAATCAACCACTGAGCTGGCTGATCTGGTGCGCCAGACCTTGCAAGCTGAGTTACCCAAGCGCATGCCTGAGGCCGAGCGAAAGCTTGAAACCACCAAGTCTTTGCAGCGCACCTTTCAGGCCTTGCGCATCGCGGTGAATGACGAGTTTGGTGTGCTGGATCGATTTTTGGCGCAACTGCCGGGCTGCCTGAAGCCGGGCGCTCGGGTGGCGATTCTGAGCTTTCATTCGGGTGAAGACCGGCGCGTGAAAAAGGCCTTCCAGGCCGGCGAGCGCAGCGGCTTCTACGCCCGCGTGGCGCCCGATGCGATCCGGCCATCGGCCCAGGAGCGGCGTGCCAACCCCCGCTGCAGCTCGACCAAACTGCGCTGGGCGGTGGCTGCCGGTTCGCCATAATTTAGCCATGTCTGAGCCAGCACCCGAGATCACCGATTTTGCTGCGCACCTGGCCGGTGTGCCGCAGCGCCTGCCGCGCCGCGCGACGGCCGGCTTTCTGCTGGCCCACCCAGCACATTTTTTGGCCTTGGGCTTTGGTTCAGGCCTCAGCCCGGTGGCGCCAGGCACGGCCGGCACCCTGTGGGCTTGGGTGGCCTTTGTGGCCCTGCAGCCCTGGATGAACGACGCCTACTGGGCGCTGCTGATCGCCACCACACTGGTGCTTGGCGCCTGGGCCAGCACCATCACCGCCCGGAACATGGGGGTGCTCGATCCCAGCGCGATCGTGGTCGATGAGGTCGTCGCTTTTTGGTTGGTGCTGTGGCTGGTGACGCCAGCCGGCCTGCTTGAGCAAGCCCTTGCGTTTGCCCTGTTCAGGTACTTCGATGCTGCCAAGCCCGGGCCGGTGGGCTGGGCCGATGCACTGTGCCACCGGCTGGACGCGGCGCGCGATCCGCAGGCCTGGCGCAAGGCCGGCCTGGGCATCATGCTTGACGATCTGGTGGCGGCCGGCTGCACCCTGTTGGTGCTTGCTGCCTGGAGGTTCTGGCAATGACAGCAAACCCCAGCGATGCAGCGCCAGCAAGCGAGGTTTTGTGCGCGCTGGTGGCCGAGGCTTTGCTCAAGAAAGGGTTCAAGCTGGTCACCGCCGAGAGCTGCACCGGCGGCATGATCGCCGCCGCCTGCACCGACCTGGCTGGCTCGAGCGCCTGGTTTGAGCGGGGCTTTGTCACCTATTCGAATGATGCCAAGACCGAGTTGCTTGGCGTGGAGGAGCGGGTGCTGCGGCGCGCTGGCGCGGTCTGCGGCCCGGTGGCGAAGGCCATGGCCGAGGGGGCGCTGGCGCATTCCCATGCCCAGGTGGCGGTGGCGGTCACAGGCGTGGCTGGCCCAAGTGGCGGCAGCCCTGCCAAGCCGGTGGGCACGGTCTGGTTCGGCTTTGCCTTGCCCGGGCAGGTCGTCGCAGAAAAATGCCATTTTGAGGGCGACCGCGCTGCCGTACGGCAGGCCACAGTGCACCACGCACTCAACCGCCTGCTGGCCCTGCTCAGCCAAGCTTGAGCCAAGCTTGAGCCAAGCCATGATGCGCCCGGCCCGAGCCGGCTTGGCCTGCAAGCCAGCTACGATGTCAGCCGATACAGTCCGAGGAAATTCATGAACGACCACAACGCCACCACCATGTTGCAACTGCGCTCGCTGATCAAGCGCAATGCCGAATTGATTTTGTCGCTTGATGAAGTGCCCATGCCCGAGCCCGGCCCGCAGGACGTGTTGGTACAGATGCAGGCCGCGCCACTGAACCCCTCAGACCTGGGCCTGCTGTTTGGCGCCGCAGACCTGTCGACGCTGAGCGCCTCGGGCAGCTCGCAGCGCCCGGTCATTCGCGCCACCGTGCCTGAAAAACTGATGCCTGGCATGGCTGCACGGCTCGAGCTCTCGATGCCGGTGGGCAACGAGGGCGCCGGCTTGGTGGTCAAAGCGGGGGCATCGCCCGAGGCGCAGGCCTTGCTGGGCAAAACCGTGGCCCTGCTGGGTGGCGGCATGTACAGCCAGTACCGCAGCATAGGGGCTGGGCAATGCCTGGTTTTGCCGGCTGGCAGCCGCGCAGCCGACGGGGCCTCGTGCTTTGTCAACCCCCTGACCGCACTGGGCATGGTTCAGACCATGCGCCTGGAGGGGCACAGCGCGCTGGTGCACACGGTGGGCGCCTCCAACCTGGGGCAGATGCTCAACCGGATCTGCCTCAAAGACGGCATTGCGCTGGTGAACATTGTGCGCACGGCCGAGCAGGAGGCCTTGCTGCGTGGCCAGGGCGCGACCTGGGTGTGTAATTCGAGCCTGCCCGGTTTCATGTCCGAGCTCACTGCCGCACTGGTGGCCACTGGCGCCACGCTCGCCTTTGATGCGATTGGTGGCGGCAAACTGGCCGGGCAGCTACTCAGCTGCATCGAGGCCGCCGCCAGCCGCAATGCCACGGGCTACAGCCGTTACGGCTCCAACACCTACAAGCAGGTGTATATCTACGGTGGGCTCGACCGCAGCCCCACCGAGGTGACTCGCAACTTTGGCATGACCTGGGGCATGGGCGGTTGGCTGCTGTTTCCTTTTCTGCAAAAAATCGGTGAAGTCGCTGCACAGCGCCTGCGTGAGCGGGTGCTCGCTGAGCTCAAAACCACTTTCGCCAGCAATTACGCCCAAGAGGTCTCCATGGCGCAGGCCCTCACCTTGGATGCCATCGCCGTTTACGGTAAACAGGCTACTGGCGCCAAGTACCTGCTCAACCCGAGCCAGCCCGCCTGAGGCCTGGTCC
>BJGT01000234.1 GCA_014190675.1 Comamonadaceae bacterium
CCGCCCTGCTCCCCGGTGAGTTGCTGCAGGTGCCTGGCAAATTCGCGCACCAAATAGCTGCCGGGTATCCAAACCGGCAGGCTGAGGGTTTGCAGCGCCTGCGGCTTGGCAATGGTCAGGCGCAGATCAAACAGGTGGGCATGGCGATGGGTCAGCCGAACTTCGTAGCCAATGGCTGTCATGGGGTGGCAACCTTACCTTCGCTCAGATGCTTTTCAACTTCGGCCACGCTGATGGCCCCGGGCACCCGTGAGCCATCGACAAAGACCAGCGTGGGCGTACCAGTGATCTTGAACTTGCGCCCGATATCGATGTTGCGCGCGATAGCGCTGGCATCGCAGTTCGCTGCCGCAGGGGTTTGGTCGCGCACCATCCAGTCCTGCCAGGCTTTGACGCGGTCTTTGGCACACCAGATATGCTTGGATTTTTCGTTGGAGTCGGCGCTCAGGATCGGGTAGAGAAACATGTGGATCGTCACATGATTGAGTTTTTGCAGATCCCGCTCAAAGCGCTTGCAATAGCCGCAATTGGGATCTTCAAACACGGCCAAGCGGCGCTTGCCATTGCCGCGCACGATGGTGAAAGCATCCTTGAAAGGCAGGGCTTCGAAATTGATGGCGGTGAGCTTGTCGACCCGCTCTTCGGTCAAGTTACGGCGCTGTTTGGTGTCGATGAGGCTGCCCTGAAACAGAAAATTGGCCTCGGCGTCGGTGTAATAAATCTCCGTGCCATTGACGCGAACCTCATACAGGCCAGCCATGGGGCTTTTGCTGACTTCGTCAATTGCCTGCAGCTGCGGTATGCGCTCGGCGAGGTTTTTTCGTATCGTGGCCTCCTGGGCCGCCGCGCTCAAGCTCAGGCCCAGTAGGCTGAGCCAGAGCATTGTTCGTATCAGTTGAATCATGGCTAATCCAGTGCTTGGTGGCTGGCAATTTTGCTTAAAAAAGACCCATGGCGCGGCGGGCCACCCAGGCCTTGAGCGGGCCGCTGCGATCGAAGCCATTCATGCCCCAGTTTCGCAGGGCCTGCCAGGCCGGACCTTCACGAAAAAACAACTGCTGCAGCCCATCCATCGCCGCGCCCATGGGCTCCACCTCGGCCTTACGCGCCCGCTCATAACGGCGCAGCAGCTTATGGTCGTCGAGTTGGCGCCAGTATTCGCGCTGCCGCAAGACCTCGGCCATCGTGGCAACGTCGGCCAGCCCCAGGTTGAGTCCCTGGCCGGCGAGCGGGTGCACGCTGTGCGCCGCATCACCCGCCAAAGCCCAGGCACGGCCATCTTGGCGCCCAACCCAGGCCTGGGCGCAGGCGCTTTGCAGTGGCCAGGCCGTGCGCCCGCTGCTCAGCGTCAAGGCCCCGAGGCAGCCTTCGCTCAGGCTGAGTAATTCGGCGCAAAAGCCAGCCGGGTCTGCGTCCAGCAGGGCAGGCGCCCGCTGAGCGTTCACCGACCACACCATGGCAACTTCATGTCCAAGCGGGCCACCCAGCGGCAACAACGCCAACACCTCACCACCGACAAACCATTGGCGTGCGATTTGCTTGTGTGGCATGCCGCAGCTCAGGCGCGCAGCGATCGCCTGCTGGGCATAGGTCTGGCTGCTGAAGTCAATTCCCAGCTCGCTGCGGGTGCTGCTGTTGCGTCCCTCGCAGATCACCTCGAGCGCTGCACCGCGGGGGGCTTCGAGCAGGGTGATCTGTGGCTGAAAGCGGATCGCCTGTGCCAGTTGCGCTTCAAGCACCGGCACATCCACGATCCAGGTCAGGCCCGCCACCTGCAACTGCTCGGCGCCAAAATTAACTTCGCCGCCAGCATCACCCTTGACCTGCATGGCGCGCACTTCAGTGGCGTGCAGTGCGTCGGGCCAGCAGCGCAGCGACTCCAGCAGCTGGCGCGAGCGTGCGTTCAGGGCGTAGGCCCGAAGGTCAGCCTCGCCGGTGCCAGCGGCACGCACGCTGGGTGCCGGGCCAGCCACCAGGCCTACGCGCAGGCGATCGCGCGCCAGCAACAGGGCCAGGGTCTGCCCAACAATACCGCTGCCACGGATGCAAATGTCTAGTGCTTGGGTCATGAAGTCAATTGTAGAAGGCAGGGCAGAATAAGACCCTTGCTAATAAGAAAGAGGCCATCCCTTGAATGCTGTTGAACTTGCCCAGGGCGATCTGCTGGCGCGTATTGAGCACCTGCTGGTCTACCCAGTCAAATCCTGTGCTGGCGTGAGCCTGCCTCAGGCACTGCTGACAGACACCGGCCTGGATCTTGACCGGGCTTGGATGGTGGTCGATGGCGCGGGTGAGTTTGTCACCCAGCGCGAGATGCCACGCCTGGCACTGGTGCAGACCCAACTCAAAACCCACGAGCTGATTTTGCGGGCGCCCGGCATGTTGGCACTGCATATCCAGATTGATGCGGTGGAGGGTCCGTTGAGCGTGCGGGTCTGGGACGACCTGGTGCCGGCCTACGACATGGGGAACACGGCTGCGCAGTGGTTTACCGACTTTTTGTCCCAGGGCGCCGCTGGTGCAAACCCGGCGTCGGTGGGCCCCTGCCGCTTGGCCCGGTTTGACCCGCAGCACCGGCGCCTGTCTAGCCTGAAATGGACTGGCGGCCTCGAGGCGCCCAACCAGTTCAGCGACGGCTTCCCGCTGCTGGTGCTCAGCCAGGCCTCGCTTGAGGGCCTCAACCAGCGCCTGCTGGCCGCCGGCGAGCAGGCAGTGGCGATGGCGCGTTTTCGGCCCAATATCGTGCTCTCGGGCCTGCAGGCCCATGAAGAAGACCGGCTGGCCTGGCTGCGCCTGAGCACCCCTGAGGGGCAGGTGCGCCTGAAAATGGTCAAGCCCTGCCCGCGCTGCCCAATTCCCAACATCGACCCGCTCACCGCCCTGAGCCACCCGGCCGTGGGCGACACGCTGCAGGCCTACCGGCAGGACGCCCGAGTCGGCGGCGCCATCAGC
>BJGT01000235.1 GCA_014190675.1 Comamonadaceae bacterium
AATGCCGCAAGCATTTGGGGCCGCGGTTGAGCAGTTTTGAGGTGATGTGGCGCGATTTCTTCGATATCAGCACCGGGCTTCTGAAGAAGGGTCGACCAGGACTGAACCTGGCCGGCAGCCACGTGGTGCTGGTCGAAGCCATGGGCATGGACACAGCAGCCGACGAGGCCTTGTTTGCTGATGTGCTGGGAACTTATCAGGACACGCACGCGGGCTGCGAGGTCATCCTGGCGCAGTCGCTGGCAGATGCGCAGGCGATTTGGTCCATCCGCGAAGCGGCCGGGGAGGCCGCTAATGCCATCGCACCCTGCGCCGGTTTTGATGTCAGCCTACCGATGGCCCGTATGGCGGCCTGGGCTCACGATGTTCACGTCGAGCTGCGAGCCATGGGTTTGACCCGAACCCAGACCTATGGACATCTCGGCGACGGTAATCTGCACCTGTTAGTGGGCGGTACCGGAGACCCTGCCGTCAAGGCAGCGGTTGACGAGTTGGTACACCGAAGTGTCGGCGCAGTGGGCGGCTCCATTTCGGGCGAACATGGAGTCGGTTTGTCCAAAAAAGCGCATTTGCATTATTGCCGCTCTAAGGCAGAGATCAACATGATGAAACTGATGAAAACCTCCCTCGACCCACACGGCATCTTGAACCGTGGCCGTATCTTTGACCTGCCATGAGTAAACCCACTGCTTTTGTCACCGGTGCCGCACAGGGCATCGGCCTAGCCACCGTGGCCAGGCTGGCGCGAGACGGCTTTCGGGTGGTGGCGATGGACCGCCATGCCGAGCGTTTGCAGACTGCGGTCGCCGCGCTGCAGGCGGATGGGCTGGACATTGTGGCTGCCGTGTGCGATGTGTGTGATCGCACGTCAGTAGCGGCGGCTTTCAACAGCCAGCTGCGTGTTGACGCGTTGGTCTGCGCCGCCGGCATCTACAACGATGCCCGGTTTCTGGATCTCACAGAGCAGGCGTTTCGCACCATGCTCGATGTCAACGTGGTGGGCACCTTCATCCCGGCGCAGGAGGCCGCAAGGCGCATGCAAGCCGGCGGGCGAATCGTCACCATCTCATCACGCGGCGCCCTTGGTGGAACGCGTTTTGCCCATTACGTGGCCTCCAAGTCGGCGGTCATTGGCTTGACCCGTGCCATGGCCATGGAACTGCGCGAGCGCCAGATTGCGGTGAATTCGGTGGCGCCTGGCTTTACTGACACGCCCATGACTCGCTCCGCACCTGCCGATATGTTCGCGGCCTGGGAGCAACTCGAACCCGGTGGTAAGGCGGCCAGCCCGGACGTGATCGCCAATGCCATTGCCTTCTTGGCGGCGCCATCGACCCAATTTATCACCGGGCAGACGCTGTTTGTGGATGGTGGCAAATCCTTGGGTGGGCTGGGGATCTAGCCACAGCTAGCCTGCAGTGATTCCTGGCCGTGGCCAGGGACGGCGGGGGCGGGCGACGCCAGTCGGATGTGGGAAACTCAAACCCCACCCGTGGTAGCCCGGGCCCGAAAAGCAGCACGCAGATCTGCCCTGATCTGGCCTATTCAGCCCCTGCGGCAAGGCAAACCCCGGCCAATGTCGGCTTCACAGGATTTACCATGACACTGAGCCTTCAACCCCTGCACGGCGTCAAGGTCATCGAGTTTTGCCATGTCGCAGCCGGTCCGTTTTGCGGCATGCTGCTGTCAGATTTTGGCGCTGAGGTGACCAAGATCGAGTCACCCGAAGGCGATGCCATGCGCCAGTGGCCGCCCTTGAGCAGTGGCTTCAGCGAAAACTTTGCCGCACTCAATCGCGGCAAACAGTCGGTGGTGCTGGACCTGAAACAAGCAGCACAGCGCGATTTGGCCCGCGACCTGGTGCAGCAAGCCGACGTGCTGGTGGAAAACAACCGACCCGGCGCCATGAGCCGGCTCGGCCTGGGTTGGGATTGGTTTGGCCCGCGCCAACCCGGGCTGATTTACTGCTCGATTTCAGCCTATGGCCAGGATGGTCCGCGCGGCGGGGAGGGCGGGTTCGACCTGACCATCCAGGCCAGCGCCGGTGTCATGAGTGTTACCGGCGAGCCCGGTGGCGCGCCTGTCAAGGCCGGCGTGCCGGTGGTTGACTTTGCCGCCGGCCTGTATGCCGCCTTCAGCATAGCGGCCCTGCTGGCGCGGGTACGCAGTGGCGGGCCAGGCGGGCAGGTTGACATCCCGATGTTTGCCACCACGCTGGCTATTTCGGCCCTGCAAACCAGTGAATACTTCGGCACCGGCAAGAACCCGCAGCCACTCGGCTCGGCCCACCCGCGCAACGCGCCCTATCAGGCCTTCCAGGCGGCCGACGGCTGGTTTGCGCTGGCCGCTGGCAACAACAAGCTGTGGCAACAGGTGTGTGCCCTGACACCGGCCACCGCGCTGCTGGCCGCCCCCCGCTTTGCCACCCCCACCCTGCGTGCGGCCAACCAGGCGGCCCTGAAGCAGTTGCTGGAGCAGCAGTTTGTTCGCCAGTCGGTCGCCCATTGGCTGGGCTGCTTTGGCCCGGCTGGCATTCCCTGCGCCCCGATCAACGACTATGCCGAGGCGCTACAAGACCCGCAGGCCCAGCACCTGCAACTGGTGCAGCCCATGACCCTGCCTAATGGCGTGCAGACCCGCACCGTGGGCTGCCCGGTTAAGCTTGATGGCGCGGTGGTGGCGGTCGAGACCCGGCCACCCGGGCTGGGCGAGCACACCGAGTCGGTGCTGGCTCGGCTTGGCCAAGCCTAAGCGCACAATTTATGCCAATTCATGTGAATGGTCTCGGGTTGAAAGGATAAAAACCATGCTGCGCACCCATGAGCTCAATGTCAAGCAGGACGTCGACTCCCTGTTTCACCCCTACACACCGCTGGCCCGGCAGCGAGAAACCGGGCCGCTGGTGATCACCCGGGGCGATGGCGTTTATGTGGAAGACGACC
>BJGT01000236.1 GCA_014190675.1 Comamonadaceae bacterium
ATTGCCAAGTCGCCCAAGTTGGTTGAGGACCTGATCCCGGCCAAATTGCCCCTTGGGGCCCTGACCAGAACCCTGCAGGGCCTGCTCAATGACGGGGTTTCAATACGCGACATGCGCACCATTGTTGAGACGCTCTCCGAGGTCAGCGCCAGAACCCAGGACCCGGACCAATTGACCGCGCTGGTGCGCCCGCGCCTGGGACGCATGATTGTGCAAGGCCTGATTGACGAGAAGGACACCCTGTCTGTGATGACCCTGGACCCCGGTTTGGAGCAGTTGTTGCACAACGTACTGCAGCAGCATGATTCTGGCCAGGGGGTGGTGATGGAGCCCGGCTTGGCAGAGCGGCTTTTCTCGGCGCTGCGCGAAGGCAGCAGAGCGGTCGAAGCCTCGGGGCACAACCCGGTTTTGGTGGTGTCGCCGGCGGTGCGGCCCTGGCTTGCCAAGTCTGTGCGCAACCGGGTCAATGGCCTGGTGGTCTTGTCTTACAGCGAAATACCGGACGATCAGTCGGTGAAGGTCATTCACACGGTTTCTGCCGACCCCCAAAACCCGGACAACATCGCAGGTCGCTGACATGAAACAAACCTACACAGCAAGAACAGGGCACTGCCATGGAACTTAAAAGAATCCTCGCCAACGATGCAAAAACTGCCAATGACCGCGCCATGGCCTTGTATGGCCGCGATGTGCTGGTGATCTCCAACCACACCGTGGGCGGACAAACCGAGCTGATCGTGGCACTCGACATCGACGAACAGGGGCCAGAGAGCACGGCCCAGAGGGCTGGCAAAAGCAGTGCGCCGCATGACCCGCTGCTGAGTTTCAGCAGCCAAATGGCGCTGGCACAAAACAAGGCTCGGCCCAGCGCCTTGGCGCCGGTCAAGCTTGAGCCGGCGGCCCCACCTGCAGGCGCTGAATTTGTGCCGGCCAACCTGGCCAGCCTCGCGCTAGACGCACCCTTTGACCGGGAGGTCATCGAGCAAATTCTCGATGAGCTCAAGGCGCTGCGGCGTGAGGTCAGCTTGAGCCAAAAAACCTCGGGTTGGCACAGCGGCCTTGATTTGGCGCCTGAGGTCGACAGCCTGCTGTCGTCCTTCACCCAGGCGGGCATGCCCAGCGGGTTGCGCACCCTGCTGCTTGACACCGTGAAAGACATGCGCAGTGAAAAAGAAGCGCTGGAGGCGGTGCGCCAGCAGTTGGAGCAGGTGGTGCACCGGCCCAGCCAGGCGCTGCCGCTAACCGGCATTCATTTGGTGGCGGGCCCAACCGGCACCGGCAAAACCCTGATGGTGGTGCGCTTGGCCAGCCATGCTGCAGCCCAAGTGGACGCTGGCAAGGTGGCCATGGTCAGTTACCGCGATCTGCGCCTGGGCGCCTGGGCACAAACCCTGTCTATGGCTCGAGAGGCGGGCGTGGCGTGTTTCAGGGCCGACACAGCCGAAGCGCTCAGCACTGTCTTGGCCGACCTGTCCACTTACAGCCTGGTGCTGATCGATACATCGGGCAACCAATTGGCTCAGCGGGTGACTGAAATCCAGTCGGTTTGTCCGTCCTGCCAAGCCCATGCGCTGGTGGCTGCCGACTCCTCGACCGCAACCTTGCGCCGCACCCTGCGCAGCTCCGGAGTGCGCTGGAACAGCCTGATGATCAGCAAGCTTGACGAGTCGGTCCAGCCCTGGCCTCTGGTTGATTTTCTCTGCGATAATTTTATTGCCCTGTCAGCTGCGAGTGACGGCGTTGATCCCGGTGGATTCAAGCGCGATTTGACAACCGCTGCTTTGGTTGAAATGGCCTTGGCACAGTTGTCGAGGGCGCCCGAGGTGCCGATTCAGATACCGGCCATCAAGGTGTCCAAGTCGGTGGTCGACAAGATGCCTGCACCGTCGCCCCGTATGTTCATGTCAGGTAGTCCCAAAGGTTTGCGCGGGCCATTTGCCTGACAAAAAAGAAAGTCCTAGATGAAAGTGTCGACTCGCACCGAGGTCATTGGTGTTGCCAGCGGTAAAGGTGGTGTTGGAAAGACTACTGTGGCCGTCAATTTGGCGATTGCACTGCACCAGATGGGGCGCAGGGTCATGCTGTTTGATGCTGACCTGGGCCTGGCCAATTCCCAAATCGCGCTGGGGTGCAGCTGCCCGTTCAATCTGGGTCATTTCATGAGCGGACAAAAAACTCTGCAGGAGATCATCATCACCTCCCGGCAGGGCATCAAGCTGATCCCGGGCGCCTCTGGGGTCAGCGAACTCGCCGCATTGAGCCGGGTGCAGGCCTCCCGGGTGGTGCAGTCATTCAGTGCACTTGAAGACGACATCGATTATCTGGTGGTTGACATGGCAGCGGGTATCGCGCCCTCGGTGTTGGCCTTTATGGCGGCCTGCCAGCGCAGATTGATTGTGGTGCGTGACGACCCGTCCTCCATTGCTGATGCCTACGGCATGATCAAGGTGCTGATCCAGGAGCAAAACCTCAACGAGATTTACATCATTCCCAATGCGGTCAAAAACCAGGCTGGCGGGCAAAGCCTGTTTCGCCGCATCAACCAGGTGTGCGCCCAGTTCTTGAACTACACCACCAAGTACCTGGGTTCGATCGAAAACGACGAACAGATATTGGCTGCACACCGCAAATTTCAGCCCATCATCGAATATGCGCCTGAATCTGCCAGTTCGCGTGATTTCAAGCGCTTGGCCAAATCGGTCGAGCAAATGCCCCGAGTCGGCGATTTCGCTGGCGGTATGCAGTTTTTTGTGGAGCGACTGGTTCGCTTCCAAGCCTGAGTAGATTGCTGTGATGACCGCCCGAATGTATGAGGATGTCCACAACAACAGCGAAGCGCTGGTGTTGGCCCATCTGGGTATGGTCAAGCGGGTGGCACTGCACCTGAAGGTTCGTGTACCGCCGTTTATGGAGCTCGACGAGCTGATTCAGGT
>BJGT01000237.1 GCA_014190675.1 Comamonadaceae bacterium
TACCTGTGGGGTGTGACGCCCAGCCTGCTGGCCTGGCTGGCGCTGCTGCTGCCGCCAGCCGGGGGCCTGCTCGGCCTAAGCGTGTTGCTGGTGGTGTGCCTGCGGGTGGATCAGCGCCGCTACCCGCGGTATCAGCTGCAGGCCTGGCTGCCGCTACGCCGCCGCCTGACCCTGGTGGCCGGCCTGGCCTGTCTCGCCGGGGCGGCCGGCTTGCTGCGCTGATCGGGGGTGCGACGCGCCGGCAGTCAACCGCAGGACCGGGTCAGCAGTTCGTCAATTGCATCGGCAATGATCTGCCCCTCTTGCGCCAATGACCCGACCACCACCACGAAGGGAATCGACTCGCGCAAGGCCCCCTTGTTGCGATGAATATCGAATTGCGCCATTACAAAGTGGAGTGCTCATCTGCAAACGAGCCGACCGCCGCATGCACCGCATTCCAATCTGCGGCACACGCATCGGCCACGTGTTGGCGATTGCGTTGTGCGCTTTGCTGATTGGCTACAAACTCAGCCAGCAGCGACTCCATCGTGGCCGACAGATTGTTGGTGTAGGCCTTGGCCTGCGCCACCAGTGCCTCGTTGATCGTGAGGTTAACTGGTCGTTTTCGGGTCGAAGCGACACTGATTTCCATTTTGAAAGACTCCAGACGGGAAATACGCACATTATGCGCATCGAGTTTGAAGCGTGCCAATTTAGGTCTCTTGGGCTGCACTCACGGTTTGAAGTCGTACCCCTTCGTGATGGATGCGTGGTCCGAGAACTTCTCGCCCTTGTAAATCTTCACGGTGCTCGCCCCGGCCGCCAGTGCCGGCGTGCCCAGGTGGCCACCGGCCCGAGCACCAGCACACCCAAAGCGGCGCTCCTGTGGACGGCGATGAGGCGGGCCGAAGGCATAGCCGGCGCCAAGTGCTGGAGTAGGCCAAACCGAGAAGCCTATGGACTTGGAGAATGGACTTGGAGAATTGCAGAAATACAGTATTGCAGTTAAACTGAACCCATGCAAGCCACTCTCACCATCAATAACCGCGGCGTTGTCACGCTGCCGGCCAAATTACGCCATGCCTTGGGCCTCAAAGCCAATGATCAATTGATCGCCGAAACCACGCCACAAGGCTTGTTGCTGCGCCCTGCCGTAACCCTGCCCCTGGAGCTGTACACGCCCGAACGCCTGCAAGAGTTTGATGCCGCCGAGGCAGAGCTTGCCGCCGTGCTACCCCAGCAAAAACTTCCCCGCTGAGCCTGCAGCAGCCTGTGCGCATTTTTCTGGACGCCAATGTCCTGTTTTCCGCATCCAAGTCGGCGGGCGCTATTCGGCAATTGATCCGCGCACTGCAAGCCGCCGACCATGTCCTAGTCGCTGACGAATATGTCGCCACTGAGGCCCGTCGAAATATTGCAGGCAAGGCCAATGCCGATAGTCAGGCGCATTTACAAACTTTGCTCTCGCAGATCGAAGTCAGTACAGCGCACTATCCTGCAAGCGCCCAATCTGCAGTGGTCTGGTTGCCTGAAAAAGATCGCCCAGTACTGATGGCTGCGATAGCACTTCGGTGCGACGCACTTTTAACCGGGGACCGAACCCACTTCGGGGCGGGATATGGCCAAACTTTTGATGGTGTAACCATTGACGCGCCGGCCCAATTGGCTATGGCTGTGTTTCCACCAGCCTGAAGCCAGTTAGACGCTCAATGTCCGGTGCCGGAGCGCGCATGCCAAAGTGGTGTTATCCACCGATAGGCGCAGTCATGTTGGCGAAGGTTCGGTTAGGGTTCGCGGCTCGGGCTTTTCCGCTCAGATGCACTCGACTGTGCGCGAAACGATGCTTTCACGGCTGCGCTCACGGTTTGAAGTCGTACTCAATCATGACCGGTGCATGGTCCGAAAACTTCTCGCCC
This sequence comes from Comamonadaceae bacterium, assembly GCA_014190675.1. GTDB lineage: Bacteria > Pseudomonadota > Gammaproteobacteria > Burkholderiales > Burkholderiaceae_C > Rhodoferax. The sequence continues at coordinate 1,899 of BJGT01000237.1, forward strand.
TTGTAGATCTCCACCGTGCGCGCCCCGGCCGCCAGTGCCGGCGTGGCCAGGTGGTAATCAAGCCGCCAGCCTACGTTCTTGGCGTAGGCCTGGCCGCGGTTGCTCCACCAGGTGTAGGCCTCGTCGGTGGCCGTGGGGTGGAGCTGGCGGTACACATCCACCAGGCCGGCCTCGCCCAGCAGGCGGGTCATCCAGGCGCGCTCTTCGGGCAGAAAGCCGGAGTTTTTGCGGTTGCCTTTCCAGTTCTTCAGGTCGATTTCCTGGTGCGCAATGTTCACGTCTCCCACCAGAATAAAGTCTCGCTCAGCTTTCAGCTTGACCAGGTGCGGGTAAAACTCATCCAGGAAACGAAACTTGGCCTGCTGCCGCTCCTCGCCCGATGAGCCACTGGGGAAATAGGCGCTGATGATGCTGTGTTTGGCGCGTGGCGTGTCAAAGCGCAATTCCACGTAGCGGCCTTCGGCGTCAAACTCGCCTGAGCCGTAGCCGGTGCGCACATCGCTGGGCGCCAGCCGGGTGTACAGGCCCACGCCCGAGTAGCCTTTTTTCTCGGCAAAATGAAAGTAGCCCTGCATGCCGGCCAGCTGCTCGAAGCGGCCCTGCACGTCTTCGGCCTGGGCTTTTACTTCTTGCACGCCCATACAATCGGGCGCGGTTTTGGCCAGCCAGGCTTCGAGCCCTTTGCTGCTGGCGGAGCGGATGCCGTTGAGGTTGAGACTGGTCAGTTTAAACAAGGAAATTCCCCATGTCAGAGACAAAGGCCGCCGGCTCGAACCCTGCCGGTGGGCAGGACGTGCTGGCGCAGGATTTTGTCAGGTTTGCGCTCGATTGCGGCGTGCTGCGCTTTGGTGAGTTCAAGACCAAGGCCGGCCGGCTGAGCCCCTATTTCTTCAACGCCGGCCTGTTTGACGATGGCGCCAAGATGGGCCGGCTTGCGGCATTTTATGCCCGGCGCCTGCTGGCCAGCGGACTGCAATTTGACATGATTTTCGGCCCGGCCTACAAGGGCATTCCGCTGGGCGT
>BJGT01000238.1 GCA_014190675.1 Comamonadaceae bacterium
TTCTACATCGTCACCGGCAAGATCGCGGGCGTACACCCCATGCTGCCGGTGATGCGCGACCCGGACGGCTTCATCTACTACAAGGAAGAGGTGGGCGGCCTGCTGATGGGCGGCTTTGAGCCGGTGGCCAAGCCCTGGCGGGTGGACCCAATTCCCGCGGACTTTCAGTTCCAGCTGCTGGGTGAGGACTGGGACCAGTTCGAACCGCTGATGAAGAACGCGATCCACCGCACGCCCTGCCTGGAAACCGCCGAGATCAAGATGCTACTCAACGGCCCCGAGAGCTTCACGCCGGACGGCAACTTCATCCTGGGCGAGGCGCCCGAACTGCGCAATTACTTTGTGTGCGCCGGCTTCAATTCCTCGGGCATCGCCAACTCGGGCGGCGCCGGCCGGCTGATGGCCGAGTGGATCGTGGGCGGCGAGCCCAGCACCGACCTGTGGGATGTGGACATACGCCGCTTCGGCCCCTTCACCGGCAACCGGCGGGCGCTGGCCGAACGCACCGCCGAGACCCTGGGCCTGCACTACGCCATGCGCTGGCCGCGCCAGGAATTGGAAACAGTGCGGCCACTGCGCACCTCGCCACTGTACGACCTGCTGGCGGCCAAAGGCGCCGAGTTTGGCAGCCGCAACGGCTGGGAGCGCGCCAACTACTTCAAGGCCAGCGCCGCCACCGCGCGACCCGACCACACCCTGGGCAGGCCGGGCTGGCTGCCCAGGGTGATCGAGGAGCAACGCGCCACCCGCGAGACCGTGGCGCTGTACGACCAAAGCTCGTTCTCCAAACTGCTGCTGGCCGGCCGTGATGCGCTGGCGGTGCTGCAACGCTTGTGCGCCAAGAATGTGGACGTGCCAGTCAACCGCATGGTCTACACCGCCCTGCTCAATGAGCGCGGCGGCTTTGAGAGCGACGTGACCGTGATCCGCCAACAGCCCAATGCCATGGGCGAACGCTATCTGATCGTCACCGGCTCGGCCCAGACCGTGCGCGACTTTGACTGGGTCGCGCGCCACATCCAACCGCAGGAGCACGCGATCCTGACCGATATTTCGCCGCTGTACAGCGTGCTGTCGCTGATGGGCCCCAACGCGCAGACCCTGCTGGCGCGCCTCTGCCCAGACGACCTGTCAGCCACCGGCCTGAAATTTTCCTGGACCCGCCTGATCGACCTGGGCCATGCCCGGGTGCGGGCGGCGCGCATGAGCTACGTGGGCGGCCCGGGCTATGAGCTGTACGTGCCGGTGGAGATGACGCGCCATGTCTACCTGGCGCTGCAAGACGCCGGACGCGACCTGGGCCTGCGTGATGCCGGCTACTACGCTTTGGATGCGCTGCGCATCGAGCAGGGCCGGCGCGCCTGGGGCACCGAACTCGGGCCGGATGAAACGCCGTTTGAAGCAGGCATGATGGCCGCGGTGGACCTGGACAAACCCGGCGGCTTCATCGGCCGCGATGCCCTGCTGGCCCGCCAAGGGCAGCCCCTGCGCAAGAAGCTGGTCGCGCTGGTGGCGGACTCACCCGAGCACTACCTTTGGGGTGGCGAATCCATCTGGATCCAAGGTCAGCCGGGAGGGGAAGTTTCATCAGCCGGCTGGAGCCCACGGGCCGGCGCCTGCGTGGCGCTGGGCTATGTGCGAGGCGACGCTGCCAATCAACCGCACAGCGGAACCGCCGTCGAGCTTGACCTGTGGGGCGAGCGCATCACGGCGCGCCTGTACGACCGTTGGCCGGTGGCGGGCAGGTAACTTCCTCAACTCAGCCGCACTCTCGCCTGGTCCGCCATACGCTGCAGCACCGCTTGGGCTGGCGGGCAGTCGTTGATCAGCCCCACCGCTTCACCCACTGTGGCGTGCGCCGCTGAATAGTCGCCGGCGGCCACCGCCGCCTCGTACTCGGCACGGGCCGCCTCTGGGTGAGCGCGCAGACTGTCCAACTGGAGTTCCAGCCGGCGATGCAGGTCATTGCGAATGGCCCGGAAGTCATAGGGCGCCGGCCAGTTCTTGCGCCGGAGAATGTCAAAAATACCTGAGCGGGCGGTGCCATCGCCGTTGGTCTGGGTCGCCTGCCGCTTGGCGCCCTCCGCCGCCAAACTCTCCCGCGTGGCCCAGAGGCGCGAGCCGACCAGCGCGCCATCGGCACCCAGCATGAGGGCCGCAGCCAGGGTGCGCCCATCGGCGATGCCACCGGCCGCCAGCAGCAGGGTGTCGGGGGCGTGGGTGGCCAGCCAGTCGGCCACCTCCGGCACAAAACTCAGGGTGGCCCGGCCATTGAGGGCATTCATGCCGTGCCCGCCGGCCTCGGCACCCTGTGCCACCACCACCGTGGCGCCCGCCTCGATGGCCTGCGGCAGTTGCTGCAGGCGTTGCACCTGGCAGATCAGGTCGATACCAGCACGGGCGATGCGCGCCGCATAGGGCCGGGGGTCGCCAAAGGAAAGCATCACGGCGCGCGGGAGCTGGTCTGCTGGCTGGTCCAGCAGCCAGTCGAGCGCCGAGGCGTCTTGGTCAAGCTTCCAGGTGATGAAGCCACAGCCCAGGGCACCACTGCCAGCCAACTGCCGCGCCAGCGTGTACTCACGCCGGGTCCAGTCCAGATCGCCATAGCCACCGCCCACCAGGCCCAGGGCGCCCCCACGGGCGCAGGCCCCGGCAAGGGCGCCACCGGCTGCCAGCGCCATCGGCGCCAGCACCACTGGCAGGGCCAGGCCATAGCGCCGGGTCAGGCGGGTAGCGAGGCGGTCGCTCATGCTCAGCCGGTCTGCGCCGTCACAGCTCAGTACAGCACCACGCCCCGGATCGACTCACCGCGCTTCATCAAATCAAAACCCAGGTTGATGTCCTCTAAAGGCATGGTGTGGGTGATGAGGTCGTCGATGTTGATCTTGCCCTCCATGTACCAGTC
>BJGT01000239.1 GCA_014190675.1 Comamonadaceae bacterium
ATGTCGGGCGCCAGCTTCACCATCTCGTCCTTGGGAGGCATTGGCGGGCGCTATTTCACACCCATCATCAATGCGCCGGAAGTGGCCATTTTGGGTGTGTGCAAGAGCACCATGGTGCCGGTTTGGGACGGCAAGGCCTTCCAGCCGCGCCTGATGCTGCCGCTGTCGCTGACCTGGGACCATCGGGTGATTGACGGGGCTGCTGCGGCGCGCTTTAACGTTTATCTGGGGCAGATTTTGGGTGATTTCCGCCGGGTCTTGCTCTGATGCCTGGCTTATGTGGCGGCAGGGTGTGGGGCAATGGCCCCCGCCTCATACTGTCAAAGGCCCAGAAATCGGCGGGGCCCATTGCCCCACACCCTGCGGCGGGCGCGTTGGCGCGGCAAGGCAGGATGAATGTTTGTTCTGAATGGAAAGCACCATGGCAATCGTAGACATCAAGGTTCCCGACATTGGCGATTTCGCCGAGGTCACGGTCATCGAACTGCTGGTCAAGGCCGGCGACACCATCAAGACCGAGCAAAGCCTGATCACTGTGGAGAGCGACAAGGCCTCCATGGAAATCCCGGCCAGTCAGGGTGGGGTGGTGAAAGAGCTCAAGGTCAAGCTGGGCGACAAGGTCAAAGAGGGCTCGCTGGTGCTCGTGCTGGAGGACGGTGGCGCCGCAGCCAGTCCGCAAGTTTCAGAGTCAAAACCGGCTCCCGACCGCTTGGCTGTCGTGGAAAACGCTACGGAAAGCATAGCGGTCACCAGTCCAGTGGCAGCGGCCGCCAGCTTTGCCGGCGCGGCTGATCTAGATTGCGACCTGCTGGTGCTCGGCGCCGGGCCCGGTGGCTACAGCGCCGCCTTCCGTGCCGCTGATCTGGGCCTGAAAGTGATTCTGGTGGAGCGTTACGCCAGCCTGGGCGGCGTGTGCCTGAATGTGGGTTGCATCCCGTCCAAGGCGCTGCTGCATGTGGCTGCCGTGATGGACGAGGTGAGCCACATGGCCGACCTGGGTGTGGACTTTGGCGCCCCGGTGGTCAACATCGACAAGCTGCGCGGCCACAAAGACAAGGTCATCGGCAAACTCACCGGCGGCTTGGCGGCTATGGCTAAGATGCGCAAGGTGACCACCGTGCGCGGCTACGGCCACTTTATCGGCTCACACCACCTGGAGGTGGAAGAAACCACGGGCAGTGCGCAGGAAAAAACTGGCAGCAAAAAAGTGATCGCGTTTAAAAACGCCATCATCGCCGCCGGCAGCCAGGCGGTGCGCCTGCCCTTCATGCCCGATGACCCGCGCGTGGTGGACAGCACTGGCGCGCTCGAACTCAAAGAAGTGCCCAAACGCATGCTGATCCTGGGCGGCGGCATCATCGGCCTGGAAATGGGCACGGTCTACAGCACCCTGGGCGCGCGCCTGGACGTGGTGGAAATGATGGACGGCCTGATGCAGGGCGCTGACCGCGACCTGGTCAAGATCTGGCAGAAGATGAACGCCAAGCGCTTTGACTTGCAACTGCTCAAGACCAAAACCGTGGGCGCCCGCGCTTTGCCTGAAGGCATAGAAGTCACGTTTGAGTCGGTAGAGCAGGGCGGCAAGGCCCCCGCGCCGCAGGTCTATGACATGGTTTTGCAAGCCGTGGGCCGCACGCCCAATGGCAAAAAAATCGCTGCCGATAAAGCCGGTGTCGCCGTCACAGACCGCGGCTTTATCAACGTCGACATCCAGATGCGCACCAACGTGCCCCACATCTTCGCCATCGGCGACATCGTGGGCCAGCCCATGCTGGCGCACAAGGCAGTGCACGAGGCCCATGTGGCGGCTGAGGTGATTGCCGGGGAACTTCAGGGCAACAAAGAACTTGCCAGCGCGGCCTTCAACGCCCGCGTCATCCCCAGCGTGGCCTACACCGACCCCGAAGTGGCCTGGATCGGCCTGACCGAAGACCAGGCCAAGGCGCAGGGCATCAAGGTCAAAAAAGGCCTTTTCCCCTGGGCGGCCTCGGGCCGTGCGATTGCCAATGGCCGCGACGAAGGCGTCACCAAGCTGCTTTTTGATGACTCACCTGAGGCAGGATCAGGAGACGGCCATGCTGGCCGGGGCCACGGCAAGATCCTGGGCGGCGGCATGGTCGGCACCCACGCGGGCGACATGATTGGCGAGATTGCGCTGGCGATTGAGATGGGCGCTGATGCGGTGGACATCGGCAAGACGATCCACCCGCACCCCACCCTGGGTGAGAGTATTGGCATGGCGGCGGAGGTGGCGCATGGTAGTTGCACGGATTTGCCGCCGGTGCGGAAGTAGTCCGAGGGCGTGACCACGAGCGGCGCAAACGTTTCGATCTTTTCGAAGTCGTTGAGCGTCCTTCTATCGCGTCTGCCTGACTTTGAGCGTAAGCAGCTCCTGCGTGACGGGCAAGGCTTTGAACTCCGGTGTTGACGCCGACGCCAAATTGACCCAGTCTGCCGACTTCCCGTGAAACAGCGCTATGACCTTGAACCCGTTGCTCGGCTCGGGATAGCAGCCGCCAATGGTGGATCAGTCAAAAGTTGGCGCTGGGGTCAAGTCTGCGTCGGCACCAACAGGCGCATGTCGATTACCAAAAAACCCGCTGCGCCGAGCATGCAAGTATGGCGGGAAATGTAACTATCCATGCCCAAAAAAAGCGATTCAGGCCGAAAAACCAGAAAACCAAGAAATGAAACACCAGCGCGATAGCGCAGAAAACAAAAGCCACCAGCGGATCCAGCAGGGCCAGGGGCGCAGCACACTCCCAGCCGATAAATGCCCAGGCACCCAGGCGCGCCA
>BJGT01000240.1 GCA_014190675.1 Comamonadaceae bacterium
ATCACGGGTGCGTTTGTATTTGAGGACGCTGGCACGTGCAACCCGACGATGGCGGCCCACTTTGGGTAAGGGCGGGATTTCACCACGGTCAAGCAATTTGACCAGGTATGGGCGAGAGACATTCAGCAAGTCTGCCGCCTCCTGTGTCGTGATCGCTTCGTCGTCTTCAATGACCCGAACCTGTTTGCCAGCCAGAAGCATGACGGTCGTACGTTCAATGACACCTGTCAGCGACGCGGCAAAGTCCATCATAATTTCTGGTGATGTACCCGCTGGTGCCTCACGACGCAGGACGGACATGACCGAACGCGCCGATTTCTCGCAAACTCCGCGCAGTGCAGGATCAAAACCTTGAGGTGACGGAATGGCAGTGGAAGAGCGCACGGCAAATCTCCTTGAAGCACTTGTGTGTTTCGATTATATGCAATCAATCGAAACTTCTCAAGAGTGCGCAGTTCTGGCCCCGTATTGTGCCGGCTGAGCTGACATCGGTGAACCAGCCTGCGGTCAGTTGTCTTTAGCCCTTTGGCTTGAGCTTGATCTTCAGTTTGGAGTGCTCAATGCCCAACGCCACCCACTGCGCGCACAGCTCCTTGAAGCGCTTGTAGTTGGCCACTTGCCGGCGCACATCTGCCAGTGCGTCATTTGAGACGTAGTCCGTTCGACTCTTCATGTCCAGCGTGTAGCTGAGCTGGTAGTAAGGACCGGTTTGGCTTTCGCGGTCCTTGAACTGCTCAGTGATTGAGCCTGGGCGCATCTCGCCGATGCCGCTCAGCAGGGCTTTTATCTTATCGATACGTCGCTCGATTTGAGCCAGTGTTCTGTTCGTCATGGGCCGGGCGTTTATTTGTGGCGGTTGAGAAAATTTTACACAAATATTTGTACGCTCTCGTTCTTAGTATAGCATATATATGCTATACTAAGGGTCGTAACTCGCCACAGGCCTTGTCATGTCTCTTTGGCTGCACTGGTACCAAGCCCTTCGCCTGCTGCGACCCGCTTTGAGCCGTAACTTGACCTTTCTATGGTTTGCCACCATCACCGCCGCTTTCACCGTGCGCGGCGATCTGCTGGGCGTCACCAGCTTGGTGCGCGCCCTCAAACTCAACCCCAGGTGCTATGAGCGGCTGCTGGGCTGCTTTCACAGCGAGGCCATCAAACTCGACACCCTGTGCTCACTGTGGACGCGGGTGGTCCTTGGCCTGTTTGCCTCTCCCGTGCGAATCAACCATCGCCTGGTCCTTGTGGGTGACGGCATCAAGGTGGCCAAGCGGGGCAAGAAGATGCCCGGCGTCAAGCTCCTGCATCAGGTCTCGGACTCCAACAAGCCCGAATACATCATGGGCCACTCCCTGCAGTCGGTGTGCATCCTCATGAACGCGGCCAGCAGCGTCTTTGCGGTCCCCTTGGCCAGCCACATCCATGAGGGGTTCATCTGGAGCAACCGTGATCGGCGTACCCTGCTCGACAAGATGATCAATCTGCTTCGTGCCACGGGTGTGGAGCAGGCCTTCTACTTTGTCGCCGACGCGTTCTATGCCAGCGGCAAGATGGCAGACGGCCTGATCAAACGAGGCAACCACTTGGTCTCACGCGTGAAGTCCACTGCCGTCGCGTTCGCCTCTTGCCCTGTACCGGAAAAAAAGAAGAGGGGGCGCCCGAAGTTGTACGGCGCCAAGGTGTTGCTGAAATCCTTGTTGGCTGACATCGACTCCATGCAGATCAGTCCCAGCGTCGTCTACGGCGAGACCGAAGGGACGCTGCGCTACAGGATGCGAGATCTCCTGTGGCGCCCAACAGGGCGCCTCGTGCGCTTCGTGGCGGTCGTTCACCCCAGGCGAGGAAATTGCGTGTTGATGTGCACCGACACCACGCTCGATCCGGTTGAAATAATCCGCATCTACGGATTGCGCTTCAAGATCGAGCACACCTTCAAGCAGGCCGTCAATGTGATCGGCTCATTCTCGTACCACTTCTGGATGATGGACATGAAGCCAACCAGGCGGCGCAGTGGCGATAAATACATGCCTTGCGAATCTGCGCAGTACCGTTGCAACGTCAAGCGCAAGGTCCATGCCTATCACGTCTTCATTCAAGCGTGCCACATCGCGCAGGGCTTGGCTCAGTACCTCTCGAGCACATTCCCTGCGCTCGTGTGGGCTTCATTTGGTTCCTGGCTGCGCACCATCAGACCCGAAATTCCACCCTCGGAGCTGGTCGTCACCACCGCGCTGCGTCAGTGCCTGCCGCAATTTCTCCTGAGCAGCTCAGATTGCGATACTCTGGCGAAATTCATCTTCGAAAAGCAGGACAAAAACCAGATGGAGTTCTTTCGGCTGAGCGGGTGAGCGCGAAACGCGGGAAACTACCCGCATCTGAGGCCAAATCAGTCAGGTTCGACGATCGCAATTCCAGGTGCGGGAACTACTCACTCTTGAGTAATTTGACTTGCAACAATGAAAGTAAGTTTTCATATCACTGACAAGTCAGAAGTCACTTGCGTCATCCGAACCCAGCCGATACCCCATTGCCCGATAACCACGCTGCCGCTTATCCCACATACGCAGCAGCGCTGGGTGGCCGGTATCGACAAAGTCGATGATCCGCACATCGGTCTTGGTCGCGTGCTCGCGGTGCAATCGGCCCGCGTATTGCTGCAAGGTCCCCTTCCACGACACCGGCATGGCCAGCACCAAGGTATCCAGCGGAGGATGATCAAACCCTTCACCGACCAACTTGCCGGTCGCCAGCAGGACACGCGGCGCATCAGGTGGCAACGCGCC
>BJGT01000241.1 GCA_014190675.1 Comamonadaceae bacterium
ACGCCCATCAGGTAGCGCGGCTTGTGGTTTGGCAGCCGCGGGCCGATATGCTGCAGCAGGCGCAGCATATCTTCTTTGGGCTCTCCCACGCTCAGGCCGCCCACCGCAATGCCCGGAAAATCCAGCGCCTCCAGGCCGGCCAAGGATTCGTCGCGCAGGTGCTCAAACATGCCGCCCTGCACGATGCCAAACAGCGCGTTGGGGTTGTGCAGGCGTGCAAACTCGGTTTGGCAACGCTGGGCCCAGCGCAGGCTCAGCGCCATGGAGAGGCGTGCCTCCTGCTCGGTGGTGACCTGCCCGCGGGTGCTGGCCTCGACTGACATATAGGGCGTGCACTCGTCAAACTGCATCACGATGTCGGAGTTCAGGATGGTCTGGACTTGCATGCTGATCTCGGGCGTGAGAAACAGTTTGTCGCCATTGACTGGCGAGGCAAAGCGCACCCCCTCCTCGCTGATCTTGCGCATTTCGCCCAGTGACCAAACTTGAAAGCCGCCACTGTCGGTCAAGATCGGCTTGTCCCAGCGCTCAAAGCTGTGCAGGCCGCCAAATTGGCTCAACACATCAAGCCCCGGGCGCATCCAAAGGTGGAAGGTATTGCCCAGGATGATTTGTGCGCCCATTTCTTCGAGGTTGCGCGGCATCACGCCTTTCACCGTGCCATAGGTGCCAACCGGCATGAAGATGGGAGTTTGCACGATGCCATGTGGCAGGGTGAGGCGGCCACGGCGGGCGTGGCTGTTTGGGTCTGTCGCGAGCAGGTCGAAGGTCAGCATCAATGGTTGTTTGGAATTGCCCGGGACGGACACCACCCAATTTTAGAAGTCGGGCCTGGGATGATCAGGTCGGCGCCGCGTCCCGGCTAAGCAGCATGGCGTCGCCGTAGCTGAAAAACCGGTAGTTTGCCTGGATCGCATGCGCATACAAGGCCATGAGGTGCGCGTGGCCGGCAAAGGCGCTCACCAGCATCATCAAGGTGCTTTTGGGGAGGTGAAAGTTGGTGATCAAGCGATCGACCACTTGAAACCGAAAGCCTGGGGTGATGAAGATGCTGGTCTCTCCCCGGGCCTGGCCGTTTTGCGCCCATGTTTCGAGCGAGCGCAGCGTGGTGGTACCCACCGCGATCACCCGGTCGCCCCGGCTTTGGCACTGCGCAATCGCCGCCTGTGTGGCGGCTGGCACGTCATACCATTCGCTGTGCATACGGTGCTCGGCGAGGTCCTGGGTTTTGACTGGCTGGAAGGTGCCAGCGCCCACATGCAAGGTGACCTGGGCCTGCGCTATACCCATGGCGCCCAGGGCGTCGAGCAGTGCTTGGTCAAAGTGCAGGGCGGCGGTGGGTGCTGCCACAGCGCCGGGGTGCTTGGCAAACACGGTTTGATAGCGCTCAGCATCCTGTGGGGTGTCGGCGTGCGTGATGTAAGGCGGCAGCGGCACACGGCCATACCGCTCCAGCAGGGTGTGTGGGTCCTCACCCTGGTCGTTGCTGAGAACAAAACGAAACAGTGCGCCATCGGCGTCTGGCCAGCGCCCCAGCAAAGTGGCGCACAGGCCAGCAGCGCCATGGAGTTTGATGGTGCTGCCCACCTCCGGTTTTTTGCTCACCCGCATGTGCGCTGCGACCTGGTTGCCACCCAGCACCCGCTCGACCAGCAATTCGACCCGTCCGCCGGTAGATTTTTCGCCAAACAGGCGGGCCTTGATTACCCGCGTGTCGTTGAACACCAGCAGGTCGCCAGGGCGCAGCAGGCTTGGCAATGCGTGGAACACCCGATCGACCGCGCAGCTGTTTGAGCCGTCAAGCAGCCGGGCCGATGTTCGCTGTTGTGCCGGCTGCTGAGCGATCAAGCCCTCGGGCAGATCGAAATCAAAGTCGGCGAGTGTGAAGCGGCCCGGCGCCAGCCCTTGGCTGCGGGCCGGCTGGATCACAGTTTGAACGGCACCACCACCTGTCGCTGCTCGCCCAGGCCCTCGATGCCCAGGGCCATGACATCGCCTTTTTTCAAGAAGACCGGCGGCTTCATGCCCAGGCCAACACCTGGGGGGGTGCCGGTGGTGATGATGTCGCCCGGCATCAGGGTCATGAACTCGCTGACATAGCTGACCAGCTTGGCGACCCCAAAAATCATGGTCTTGGTGTTGCCGGTCTGCATGCGCTGGCCGTTCAGATCAAGCCACATTGACAATTTCTGCACATTGGCAATCTCGTCCCGGGTAACCAGCCAGGGGCCGATCGGGCCGAAGGTGTCGCAACCCTTGCCCTTGTCCCATTGCGGGCCGCGCTCAATCTGGTACTCGCGCTCACTCACATCGTTGATGGTGCAGTAGCCGGCCACGTGTTCCAGCGCCGCTTTTTGCGTCACATAGCGCGCCCGCGTGCCGATGACAATGCCCAGCTCCACTTCCCAGTCTGACTTGACCGAGCCCTTGGGCAGCATGACCGGGTCATTTGGCCCCTGGATGCAACTGATCGCTTTCATGAAGATGATCGGCTCTTTGGGGATGGGCGCACCCGACTCAGCGGCATGGTCGGCATAGTTCAGGCCAATGGCAATGAACTTGCCAATACCGCCTACCGGGCAGCCCATGCGCGGCGTGCCACGCACCAGGGGCAGCTTGGCTGGGTTGAGCTTGGCCAGCTTGGCCAGCGCCGCTTGGCTGAGCTGGGCCGGCCCAATATCGGGCAGGACGGCGCTGAGGTCGCGCAACTTGCCGTCGGTATCAATAAGACCAGGTTTTTCTTTGCCGGGATTGCCATAACGAACCAGTTTCATGG
>BJGT01000242.1 GCA_014190675.1 Comamonadaceae bacterium
CCCACATACTCGGTGGTGGTCACCTCTGCCACCCGGCCGGTCCAATTGGCGCCGGCCTTGATGCCAAACAGGTTGAAGGACGGCGCACCGTCCCGCTGCTTGATCTCGTGCCGGCCCCAGCCAGTTTCATGCCCGGCCTGGCCCAACATGAAACCCGCTGGCAGACCGCTGGCCTTGGCAACCCGGTCGGCAGCATCGCTGTGGCGTTTGACAAAAGCCGCCTGGCTGGATTGCGGGTTTGGCGCGCCGGGGACGCTTGTTACTGGCTGGCCGGCTGGCTTGAGCTTGGGGGTGGATGTGGACGTGGACGTGGACGCAGAAGTGGACGTGGACGCTGGCTTGACTGTCAGATCGGCGGTGGTCCGGCTCCAGGTGCTGTGGGCTGCGATTTTTGGTATTGCCTGTGGCATGGCGGGCGACATCGGGCTGGGCCCAGTAGCGAGATCCGGCTTGGGCATATCCGTTGCAGGCTCGCCCATCTGGCGCGACAACTGCTTGGCAATCAGCTCGGACAGGCCGCCCGGCTGGCCCGACAGCTGCACCGCAAACTGCTGGTCGAGCAAGTCGGCGCCCAGATCGCCGCCCGGGCTGTCAAGCAGGCCTGATTTCATGGTGGCCTCGCGCATGCTCTTGATGAGCTCGCGCATGAACAAAGACTCAAATTGTTTGGCTGCCTCTTGGATCGATTCAGGGGTGTTTTGCCCCGCCCGAGCCTTGAGGGCCCCCAGCGTTCGGCCGTCTGCGGCGAGTGCATCCGAGGGGCTGTGCAGCCTGCTCATGCTCATGTCAAATCACCTCGAGCTCGGCATTGAGCGCGCCGGCCGCCTTGATCGCCTGCAAAATCGCCAGCAGGTCCTGCGGCGTGGCGCCCAGAGCGTTCAAGGCCCGCACCACGTCTGCGAGCTGTGGCGCTGCCGGCACCTGAATCAGGATGCCGGGTTCTTGCTTGATCTGTATATTGCTTTTCTCGGTCACCACGGTCTGCCCGCCGGTGGAGAGTGCATTGGGCTGGCTGACAACCGGTGTGGTGCTGACGGTGATCGACAAATTGCCGTGCGCAATGGCGCAGGGCCCGAGGGTGACGGCCTGGCTCAGCACAATCGAGCCGGTGCGTGAGTTGATCACCACCTTGGCCGAACGCACCGAGTCTTCGATTTGAAGCTCTTCCATTTCGGCAATAAAGGCAACCCTCGCATCGGGGTCGGTGGGCGCGTTCACGCGTACCGTGCGCCCGTCAAGCGCGCGCGCAGCACCCAGACCAAAACGCCGGTTGATGGCCTGCGCAACCCGCCGCGCGGTTTGAAAATCTGAGGCTTCGAGCCCCAGGCTGATGCTGTTGCCTTCCAGCAGCGGCGTGGGTACCGAGCGCTCGACCTGGGCGCCCGCCGGAATGCGGCCGGCACTGAGGTGGTTGATTTGCACCTTGCTGCCGGCAGCAGCAGCACCGGCCCCGGCGACCACCAGATTACCCTGCGCCAAGGCATACACCTCGCCGTCTGCGCCCTTGAGCGGGGTGCTGATCAACATACCGCCTTTGAGCGACTTGGCATTGCCCATCGAAGACACGTTCACATCCAGCGCCTGGCCGGGCCGTGCAAAAGCTGGCAGCTGGGTGGTGACCAGCACTGCCGCCACGTTTTTGAGCTGCAACTGCGCCACTGCGGCGGCCGGCAGGGTGATGCCGAGCTGCTGTAAATAATTTGTCATGCCCTGTGCGGTGTAGGGCATCTGGGTGGTTTGGTCGCCGGTGCCATCAAGGCCCACCACCAGGCCAAAGCCGGTCAGCTGGTTGCTGCGCACGCCTTCCACGGCAGCCACTTCCTTGATGCGGCTGGCATGGGCCGAGCCGCTGCCCAGGACGCTGAGCAGCAGACCCCCTAAAAACAGGCCCGCGAGCCTCTTGGGGGCGCTGAAAAAAACATGCATGATGAAGATTCCCTGGGACGATGTCGAGCAAGCTCAGAAAGGCAAGAAGCTCATGAAGAAACGGCTGAGCAGCCCAACTGTTTGGGCTTCGGCCTGGGCGCCTCGCCCGCGCGACTCCATCCGCGCATTGGCCACCTTGGTGGAGCTCACCACATTGCCTGGCTGTACCACCTTGGGGTCAATCGTTCCCGAAAAGCGCAGCACGTCGACATTCTGGTTCACGCCAATCTGCTTCTCACCGCTCACCACCATGTGTCCGTTGGCCAGCACTTCCACCACGGTGGCGGTGATGCTGCCCGAGAAGGTGTTGGCACTCTCGGTGCCCCCCTTGCCGGAGAAGTCGTTGCTCGAAGCGGCACCGAGCTTCAGGTTGGCAATGTCCATGGGCGAGATCAGCGGGGCAGCCGAAACGCTGGCATCCAGGCTGCTGGTGCGGTTGGAGCTTGATTTCGACACCTGACTGGCAGTCACGTTCTCAACGATCTGGATGGTGATGGTGTCTCCTACGCTGCGGGCTCTCGGGTCCTCGAAAGCCGGGCGGTAACTCACGGTGCTGAACAGACTGCCGTTGGCAGGCCGCAGCACCGGTGCGGGCGCTGGCTGGGCCGGCCGCGCTTCGGCAAAATCCACCTTCACCGGCTGGGGCATGGAGCCGCAACCTGCGCTCAGCAGCCCCAGGGCGCCGAGCAAAACCGGGGCAATTTTCTGGATGCCCATCAGATTTGCCCCAGCTTTTGCAGCATCTGGTCGGAGGTCTGGACCGCCTTGGAATTCATCTCATAGGCGCGCTGGGTCTGGATCATGCT
>BJGT01000243.1 GCA_014190675.1 Comamonadaceae bacterium
GCATCGGCAAATTCGCTCGGATCGGCAAAGCGGTAAAAATCAAAATGCCAGATATTCAAGCCCGGCAGCTCGTAGGGCTCAACGACGGCATAGGTGGGGCTTTTGATACGGCCGGTAATGCCCAAAGCTTGCAGCAGGTAGCGCACCAGGGTTGTCTTGCCCGCGCCGAGTTCGCCACGCAATTCAATCAGGGCGCTGCACAAGGCCGGCTCGCCCGCCAGCGCCCCAGCCAAGCGCGCCGTGGCCGACTCATCGTCCAGGCTCAGGGTTTCTACAATGTTGGCGTGGTCTCGCCCAAAGTTCTCAGTCACGGTTATCCATTGGTCTCGAGCATTCGGGCCTGGGCCCGGGAACTCGGATTCTCCCAAATTGGCGTGGCTGGTGTGGATTTGTCTTCGGCCGAGCCGGGCCTGCTGGCCTGGCTGCAAGCCGGCTGGCATGGCGACATGCATTACATGGCAGCCCATGGCCTCAAGCGTGCCCGCCCCGCCGAATTGGTGCCCGGCACGCTGAGTGTGATCACCGCGCGAATGGATTACCTGCCGGCGCACAGCCCGCCAGACTGGCAGGCGCAAGAACTCGCTCGGCTGCAGCGCCCTGGGGAGGCGGTGGTGTCGCTCTATGCCCGCGGCCGCGATTACCACCGGGTGCTGCGCCAGCGTTTGCAAAGCCTGAGTGAACGCATTGCAGCCAGCGTGGGGCCACTGGGGCACCGGGTGTTCACTGATTCGGCGCCAGTGTTGGAAGCCGAGTTGGCAGCGCGTAGCGGCCAGGGCTGGCGTGGCAAGCACACCCTGCTGCTCAACCGTGAGGCCGGCTCACTGTTTTTTTTGGGCGAGATTTATGTTGACCTGGCCTTGCCGGCGACCGAGCCGGTGTCGGACCATTGCGGCAGTTGCACGGCCTGCCTGGATGTTTGCCCGACCCAGGCCATCGTGGCGCCACACCGGCTCGATGCCCGGCGTTGCATCTCTTACCTGACCATCGAGCACGCTGGCCCGATTCCGCCGGACTTGCGCCCGCTCATGGGCAACCGTATTTATGGCTGCGACGACTGCCAGCTGGTGTGCCCCTGGAACCGCTATGCCCAGCGCAGCGCTCTGCCAGACTTTGATGAGCGCCAGGGGCTGGTCGGCCAACAGCTCGTGACGCTGCTGGACTGGTCCGAGGCCGATTTTTTGCGCCTGACCGAGGGCAGCCCGATCCGGCGCATCGGCCATGAGCGCTGGCTGCGCAACCTGGCCGTGGCCTTGGGCAATGCCCTGCGTGCGGCCACGCCCGACGCTGCCCTACCCTGGCGCGCGGCCTTGCAGCGCCGCATCGACCACCCCAGCAGCCTGGTGCGCGAGCACGTGGCCTGGGCCCTGCAACAAACACCGGCCGTGCCGCCGTGACCAAGGACCTGCCATGCAACCCTGTGAGCTGCTGATCATTGACCCACAAAACGATTTTCTGGACATCGAAGGCGCGGCGCTGCCGGTGCCTGGCGCCAGCGCCGACATGGCGCGCCTGGCAGACTGGCTGCAGCAGCACCGCGCGGCGGTGCAGGCCGTCACCGTGACCCTGGACTCGCACGCCAGCGTGGGCATTGAGCGCACCAGCTTCTGGCTACAGGCCGATGGCAGCGCTGCTGCACCCTTCAGCCTGGTGACAGCAGCGGCGGTGCGCGCCGGCCAATGGCGCCCGCGTGATGCCGGGCTTAGCGCCGCGGTGCTGGCCTATCTGGATGCGCTAGAAGCGCCAGGCCAGCGCCAACTGGTGGTCTGGCCGGTGCATTGCGTGTTAGGCACCTGGGGCCATAACATCCATGCCGGCTTGGCCAGCAGCATTGCCAACTGGGAAATGCACAGCGGGCAGCTGTGCGAGAAAGTGCTCAAGGGCCAGAACCCGATGACCGAGCAGTACAGCGCTTTTCGCGCCGAGGTACCGCGTGCGGATGACCCGCGCACCGGGCTAAATTTGCGGCTGATGGCGCGCCTGGCCTCGGGCTCAGGGCCGCTGCTGGTGGCCGGCGAGGCGCTCAGCCATTGCGTGGCGGCGTCGGTGCAAGACATGCTGGCCCATCTGCCACCCGCACGACTGCGCCAGACTCTGCTGCTCACCGATTGCATGAGCCCGGTGGCCGGTTTTGAGGCGGCTGGGCAAGCCTTTTTGGCACAGGCGCAGGCGGCTGGCATTCGCACCGCGACGCTCAGCGAATTGCCAGCCCTGCTCTGACCTGCCCCCATATCCTTGGTTGTCGATCGCATCGGTCGTTGCGGCGCAAGCGGGCGCCTGGGAAGCCATGCATGTGCCCTCGATCTGGTGATGACGGCTTCGAGGTGGATCTCCGGTTTTGGTCGGAGATATCGGATCTTGAAAACTTGGTGTGCGGGCGGCTGGCCTCAGCCTGACAGACCTCTGAGGGTGCCCAGTGCGAAGGGCAGGCTCAGCATGCCGAGCAGGGTGGACAGGGTTACCAGGGCGGCTACGTGGGCGCCGTCATAGCCCATGCGGGCAGCCAGCACATAGGCGCTGGAGGCAGTGGGCAGGGCTGAGAATGCCAGCAGCACGGTGGTTTGAATTGCATCCAGGCCAAACAGGGCGGCAAAGCCCAGGGCGGCCAGGGGCAGCAACACATGGCGGATGGTCAGCAGTGCGGCCGACAGCGCCTTGGTGTGCCCCAGTGCGCCAAGGTGCATGCCGGCGCCAGCCGCCATCAGGCCCAGCGGCAGGGATGC
>BJGT01000244.1 GCA_014190675.1 Comamonadaceae bacterium
GCCGGGCGCCTGCGCGACCTGCAACTCGACGGCCCACTGGCGTTCCGATCTCCCAACCGGGCAAGTTATGCTGGCGTGGCAGCTTATTTCGCCCATTCGGGCAAAAAGGCGGGTGACTTGTCGCCCTATGGCGAAAGCTGCCGTCTGATGTTGGCGCATCTCGCGCGCCGGGGTGGTGTGTTCCAGCGCCAGGCTTACCAGCAGGAATGGCTGGCGTGTTTTGGACCCGGTGGCACCTGGGTTGGCTACGCGGATCGCCCAACTCGCCGCACTGTGGTGCGGCTGCTGTCCTGCGCCACGCCGGACGACTACCCGGCGGTGTCGGGCGTGGACGACGACCAGTTGCCCGCGCTCGAATGCATTCCGGGCCTGGTGGCCTGCTATCGCGGTGGTTTCGACAGCCTGTTGCAGGTAGTGCAGCAGGCCGTTGCCGTCACCCACGACGACCCGGTGGCGCGCGATGCGGCCTATGCTTGTGCACTGGCGCTGCATCAGGTGCTGTCGGGCCGGAGCCTGGTGCAAGCACTTGGCGCCGCCGCTGAGGTGGCTGGTCCGGTCTTGCGGCCACTGCTTGTCGAGGCGCTCGCCATGCCGGTGCTCGATCCGCAAGCCGCCAGTGCGCGATTTGGCATGCCCTGCCATCTGCCACAGGGATTGCCGGTGCTGTTTCACATCGCCTTGCGTGCAGGCAGTTACCAAGAGGCTGTTGAAGCCAATATCCTGGCCGGTGGCGACAGTTGTGGGCGCAGCCTGATGCTGGGTGCCCTCTGCGCTGCCGACACCGCTGTGAGGGGCGTTGGCAACGCTGTGCCTCAGGACTGGCTGCAACGGGTGGTTGCCCTGCCAGGTGCGCGTGCCGACATGGATCGCCTGGGTTGCTGACCGGGCGCCGCGTGAGCCATGGCACGAGATTCAAGCTGCTGACGCCGCCACGGGGACCCATTGACCGCTTCCCGATGATTCGAGCACAGCGTCCAGCACCGCTTGAGCGCTGGCGCCATCCTGCAGCGATGGTGTGGCTTGCCGGCCACTCTCGATGGCTGCGACGAACTGCTGCACCATAGGGCAAATCGTGGACTGGCCCGTGAGTTCGAGGCGGTCTCTCGAAAGCTCCGCCCCGTCATGCGAAGGGGTGATGATCACCGGCTCGAACAAGGCAGAACCCTTAGCGGCAAGCAATTCACCGAGATGCCAGTTTTCTCCGGTACGCGTCTGGCGCATTGCCATGGCGGCCAGTTCACCGTAGACCTCAAGGCTGTGCTCGTTGAGGCCGCGTGCAACCCGACTCACGGTGATGGCCACACTGGCGCCAGACTCCAGTGTGGCCATCACATGGCTGAAGTCTTCGGCATCCGCTGGTCGTCCGCTGCCCGGCAAAGTGCGCCCGGCATGGGCGGTCGCGCTAGAGGCTACCACCTTGGCAACGGGGCTAAACAACCATTGCACCAGATCGACCAAATGAACACCCATGTCTCCAAGGGCGCCATAACCGGCCTGGGCGCGGTCCATGCGCCAGGTCGGTGCCGTACTGGCGTCAGCCCAAGCCGGATTGAACCAGCGCGCATTCACATGGAAGACACGGCCAAGGTGGCCGGCGTCCACCATCTGCTTCATGCGTTGCATCGCCGGTGCAAAACGCCAGTTAAAACCGGTGATGGCCAAACCGGGCGCCGCGGCGGCCGCTGCCATCATGGCTTGGGCTTCAGCGCTGCTGGTTGCGAGTGGCTTTTCGCACACGACGTGGCAACCGACTGCCATCGCTGCTTTCAAGATCGGCAGGTGGAGAACCGGTGGGGTGGCGATGACCACAATATCCGGTCGCGCCTGGTCCAGCATGTCTTGCCAACGGCCAAACACATGCGGCACCTGGTATTGCTGCGCCAGCTTGGCCGCAGCTACGGTGTCCCGCTGGCATAGCGCCAGCACCTTGACGCCGGCGGCCTGAAATCCGGCGATATGAGCTCGGCCGTAGCCAAGTCCGATGATGCCGACGGTGAGTTGTTTCGTTGCCATGGTGGAGCTCCTTGCTGGTGTGCTTGGCTGTGTCACGGTGCGGCAACCGCGATGCCATGTTGTGCGCAGGCCTGGCGCAGCGTGGTTGCGAACTGCAGCGCACCAGGTTGATCACCATGCAGGCACACCGTGCCGGCTGATACCGCAATCGGCTTTCCACCATGGCTTTGCACCTGCCCGCGCTGCACCATCTCAATGACCCGCGCGACGGCGACGGCCTCATCCTCGATCATCGCGCCGGCCAGGGAGCGGGGCCGCAAGGTGCCGTTATCCTCGTAGGCGCGGTCGGCGAACACCTCTTGAACGACACCCAGACCAAGTTGTCTGGCAGCCGCCACCATCTTGCTGCCAGCCAGTGCGTACAGCAGGACATTGCCACCGAGGTCTTTCACCGCTCTGGCCAGGGCAGTGGAGAGTGCCTCGTCGGTGGCGGCCATGTTGTACAAGGCGCCATGGCATTTGACATGGTGCAAGGGCACACCAGCAGCGCGGGCAAAGGCAGCAACGGCACCGGCCTGATACAGAACGAGGTCGTACATCTCCTGCGCCGTAATGTGCATCGTGCGCCGACCGAAACCCATCAGGTCTGGTAGCGATGGGTGGGCCCCCACAGCGACCTTGGCCTGTGCCGCCAGCGCAATGGT
>BJGT01000245.1 GCA_014190675.1 Comamonadaceae bacterium
GCGGCTTTTTCAGTCGGGCCATGCGCTCGGCCTTTGACCTTTGAAAATTTTCTACGGCTGGCGCATGGCAGGTGCCGCTTGTGGCATGCAGTTCATGTTGTCGGCGCTGCTGACCCAGTCCTTTGGCGCCTATGTGGCAGTCTTGTCAGACGAGCGCGGCTGGAGCAAGACCGCTTTGTCTGGCGCCGCAGCACTGCAATCGGTGGAGGCAGCCATTGTTGGCCCCCTGCTGGGGGTGCTGATGGACCGCTTTGGACCCGGCTCCATGATTCGGATCGGTATTGTTGTGTTTGGGCTGGGCTTTGTTGCGCTGAGCCAGATCGACTCGCTCGCCGGGTTCTATATGTGTTCGGTTTTGCTGGCTGTGGGTGCCAGTCTGGGAGGGTATTTCCCGCTCACGGTGTCGCTGATTCAGTGGTTTGAGCGCTACCGCGCCAGGGCGCTGTCCCTGGTGAGCCTGGGTCTGGCGCTGGGCGGGCTGGCCGTGCCTTTGGTGGCCTGGTCCATGCACCATTTCGGGTGGCGAAACACCGCCATGGGTTCGGGCCTGATCGCTATTTTGATCGGCTTGCCCCTGGCCTCTGTAATACGGCGTCGTCCGCAAGACCATGGTGAGACCGTTGATGGCCTGCCGCCAGCGCCAGCTGGCAGCCCGGGCGACGCGGCAACCGGGCGTTCTGTGCAGCTTGAATTTACCGCCCGGCAGGCCCTGCGCACACAGGCTTTTTGGCTGCTCGCCGTAGGACATGCCTTTGCGCTGCTGGTGGTCACGGCGATCAATGTGCATGCCATTACCCACCTCAAAGAGGGGCTCGCTTATTCGGTACCGCAAGCCGCTCTGGTGATCATGGTGATGACAGTCGGGCAATTGGCTGGCGTAGGCTTGGGGCTGGTGATTGGCGACCGAGTCGACAAGCGCTACATCGCTGCTGCCTGCATGCTGGGTCATGCCCTGGGGCTGCTGCTCTTGGCCTATGCCACCCATACCTTTGAGGTGGTCGGCTTTGCCCTGCTGCACGGTTTTGCATGGGGCCTGAGGGGGCCCTTCATGCAGGCCATTCGGGCTGATTATTTTGGTCGAAACGCGATTGGAACAATTTTGGGCCTGTCCGCGGTCATCATCGCCCTGGGCCAGATTGCCGGGCCCCTGGTGGCCGGCATACTGGCCGATTTGACCGGCAATTACCGACTGGGCTTCAGCGTGCTGGCTCTCACGGCCGGCTTTGGCTCGGTGCTGTTTTTGCTGGCCCGACCCCCGGACTTGCCGGCGGTGGCGGCGCCGTGACTGTGGGGTGACGGTGGCCAGGACGGCGGGGCATTCGGCTCCGCGGCTGTCCCCCGCCCGTTGGGCTCCGCCTTGATGCCGCTGCGCCGAACGCCCCGCCGTCCTGATCCCCTGCCTGGCTAGGCTTACTTCAACACGTCCCCAATACACAAGTACTTGATCTCAACATAGTCGTCGATGCCGTGGTGCGAGCCCTCGCGGCCTAGGCCGGATTGTTTGACGCCGCCGAAGGGCACGTGCTCGGTGGCCAGGATGCCGACGTTGATGCCGACCATGCCGTACTCCAGCGCCTCGCTCACGCGAAAGATGCGGCCCACGTCGCGGCTGTAAAAGTAGCTGGCCAAGCCAAATTCGGTGGCGTTGGCGGCGTCGATCGCCTCTTGCTCGGTCTTGAACCTGAACACCGGGGCAAAGGGGCCAAAGGTTTCCTCGCGGGCGCACAGCATGTCGGCGCTGGCCTCGGCGATCACGGTTGGCTCAAAAAACTGGCCGGCCATTTTGCTGCCACCCACCGTGATCCGGCCACCTTTGGCCACAGCGTCAGCCACATGTCGGCTCACCTTCTCCACCGCCGCGTCTTCAATCAGCGGACCTTGCATGACGCCATCCTCAAAGCCGTTGCCGACCTTGAGCGCTTTGACCTTGGCCGAGAACTTGGCCACAAACTGGTCGTACACGCCTTCTTGCACGTAAAAGCGGTTGGCGCAGACGCAGGTCTGGCCCGCATTGCGGTACTTGCTGAGCATGGCGCCTTCGACCGCCGAGTCAATGTCGGCGTCGTCAAACACAATAAAAGGCGCGTTGCCGCCCAGCTCCAGCGACAGTTTCTTGACGGTGGGGGCGCTCTGCGCCATCAGGATGCGGCCGACCTCGGTGCTGCCAGTGAAGCTGATGTGGCGCACCACGTCGCTGGCGCACAGCACCTTGCCCACGGCAATTGAGTTGGCCGAGTCGGCAGTGATCATGTTAAGCACGCCGGGCGGGATGCCGGCGCGCAGCGCCAGCTCAGCTGCAGCCAGCGCGGTCAGCGGCGTCAGCTCGGCGGGTTTGATGATGACCGGGCAGCCGGCCGCCAGGGCGGGCGCCACCTTGCGGGTGATCATGGCCAGGGGAAAGTTCCAGGGCGTGATGGCGGCGCACACGCCAATGGGCTCCTTCAGAATGATCAGGCGGCGGTTGTTGTCAAACTGCGGCAGGGTTTCGCCGTTGATGCGCTTGGCTTCCTCGGCGAACCATTCAACAAAGCTGGCGCCATAGGCCACTTCGCCCTTGGCCTCGGGGAAGGGCTTGCCCTGCTCGGCGGTCATGATGCGGCCCAGGTCGTCTTGGTTGGCCA
>BJGT01000246.1 GCA_014190675.1 Comamonadaceae bacterium
TGTCAATGGCCTGCGTCAGGCTGATTTGCGTAAAGCGTGCCTGCAGCTCGGCCACTGCCAGCCGTACGCCACTTGCCACCGTAATGTCGCTGGCGCCCTTGGTGCGGAATATTTCGAAACCAACCACATCGACGCCGTTGAGCATGGCCAAGGCACGCGGCTCGGCCACAGTGTCGCGAACCTGTGCCACGTCGCCCAAGCGGATGCGCCGGCCATCGGCCAGGGCAATCTCAAGCAGCGCCAGCTCATCGGCTGTTTTGACGGTGGCAATGGTGCGCACCGATTGCTCAGCACCGCTGACATCACCGCGACCGCCGGGGGTCTCTTGCTGCACCAGACGCAGGCGGCGCGAAACATCAATCGCCGAGACCTGCAGTGCGGCCATGCGCGCGCTGTCAAGCTCGACCCGGATTTCGCGGTTCACCCCGCCCATGCGTTTGACAGCGCCCACTCCGGGCACAGCCAGCAGCCGTTTGCTCACCGTGTTGTCGATGAACCAGCTCAGGTCTTGCGTGTCAAGCGCGGTGTTGGCAGCAGTGGCGGTAAAGGTCAGCACCACACGTCCGGCGGTCGAGGCCTTGGTAACCGAGGGGTCGCGCAGCTCGGCGGGCAGGTCGGCGCGCACCCGGGCCACCGCATCACGCACATCATTGACTGCCTCGGCGATGGCTTTTTCGAGCACAAACTCAACCGTCACCTGCACTTCGCCGTCGAGCACTTTGGTATAGATGTTTTTCACGCCTTGCAGCGTGGCCACTGCGTTTTCGAGCTTGCGTGCGACCTCGGTTTCGAGCTGGGCTGGCGCCGCCCCAGCCAGCGAGGCGCTGACGGTGACGATCGGCAGCTCGATATCGGGGAAGTCCTGCACCACACTGGCTCGGTAGGCCAGCAGCCCGGCCAGCGTGAGCAGCACAAACAGCATGATGGCCGGCACCGGATTCTTGATCGACAGCGAGGAGAAGTTCATGGCCGCTAGGAATTATTTGACCGCAGCAGCCTGCGCCACTTTGACCAAGTCGCCATCATTCAAAAAACCCGCACCGCTGGCAACCAATGAGGTTTCGGCGCTAACGCCATCGAGCAACTCGACCCGCTCGCCAACTCGCCGCCCGGTTTGCACTTTAAGCTGGCTCACCCGCTGATCTGGGTTGAGGCGAAACACATAGCTGAAGCCGTCTCGCACCACCACCGCCTGTTGGGGCACGGTCAGCGCCGGCGAACTGCCAAGCTCAAACTCGCCCCGTGCAAACATGCCGGCTTTGAGGCCTGCCTGCCCGCTCGGCCCGCTCGGCAGGTCGACATAAACCAGGCCGGAGCGGGTTTGCGGATCGACCGTGGGTGCTACCGCACGCACCCGCCCAGTCACCATGCCGCCGCTTGCTGCCGCCACACTGACTGAGGCACCTGGCGGCAGACGATAGAGTTCCCCTGCGCCAACCTCGGCACGCCACTCCAGCCGGCCTTGGCGGATGAGTTTGAACAACTCGCTGCCGGCGCTCACCACCGCACCCACTGTGGCAAGACGCGCTGAGATGATGCCACTGTCGCTGGCGCGCACCTCGGTGTTCTGTAAGCGCAGCAGTTGCGCGGCCATGACGGCCTTGGCTGACTCCACCCGTGCCTTGGCGGTCTGCTCAGCGGTGAGGTACTGGCTGCTTTGTTGCCCGCTGAACACACCGGTGTTGAGCAAGGCGCGCACCCGGTCCGCGTTGGCAGTAGCCTCCTGGGCGCTGGCGCTCGCTTCTGCCACAACGGCGCGCGCCTGTGCCAAATCAGCCTGGACCGCATCCGTGGCAAAGCGCGCCAGAACCTGCCCGCGCTGCACCGTATCGCCGACATTCACCAGCACTTCGGCCAGGCGCTGACCGCCGATCTCGGCGCCAACACTGGCCTCCTGCCATGCAGCAATATTGCCATGAGCTGTCAATTTGATCGGTAAGGCCAGGGTTTGCGCCTGCGTGCTAGTGACAGTCAGGGCAGGGCGCGCGACGCTGGTTTTGGCGCTGGCTGGGTTGGCAGCAGGCGATGTTTGAGGCGCTGCCTTGGGTCGCATCAGCCAGTAGGCGGCAGCGGCAATGAGCAAGCCGCCCAGGGCAAAAAGTAACAGAGATTTGGGTTTGACGAAGCGCATGGTTAACAAGCTGGCTCTAGTAGCCTGAGGCCCCGCAAATGTTTGACCCGTCGCGCGGAGGCAGGGCGCCATAGCAGCTGGCAGGGGCCTCAGGGCAAAGTGACAATGGTTTTGGTGCTGTGGTCTTGGTCGCGATCGGGTTCGATCCGGCTCGGGCGACCGAAAAAGATAAGGTCAATGAAGTCTAGCAGCGTGTACCAATCAACCGGGCTGTGGCTGTGGCCACCCGCTCGGCTGACCAGCGCCAATTGCTGAGGCTGGCCCAGCAGCGCATACAGCGGCTGGGTTGCCCGGTGCGTGAGCGCGCTGCCCTGCGGGTTAGCCCAGGCGTCGCCCAGGGCCTCGGTAGTAAGCAGGGCGCGCGGCGCAATCAGCGCCTTGAGAAAATGTTGGTCAAACGGCAATTCATGGGCCCTTTGGGCATAGGCGGCAAGCCCGGGCGCAAACCAGTGCGGAAAAGCCCCGGTGATGTCTG
>BJGT01000247.1 GCA_014190675.1 Comamonadaceae bacterium
CAGATATGCGCAGGGGGTCGACAAAGGCTACGTGCATGCCGCCCGCGGGGTTGGCGGCTTCAGAGTCAAACTTGAAGAGTGCTTGCCCCGGGTTGCCGTAGCCGTCAATGCCTTTCTCGTGAACCGAATTGGTGGAGTTGACGAATGTTTTGGCCATGCTGTTCAGCGCGTTTCTTGTGCTGCCTAGAACCTGCTCACGAAATGACATTAAACCGGCCAGGGTGCCGCTGGTGATGCCGCTGAGGTTCCTTGATTTTCCGTACGGATCCAGAACCAATGCCACTTTCTCTGGCGCCGAGGCACTGTAATTGGCAGCAACCTCGTGGGCGATATTTCCCTCAACCAGAACATCTTGTGTGATGGTGGCCCCCAAGCTGACGGTGACCGTTCCGTTGGCTGTGAATTTGGTGTTCACATGGGCAAAGTTGGCCAATTTTTTAAGCAGCAGGTCGCGCTGGTCCAGCAGGTCTGCGGGTTGTGCCGACTCAAGCCTTTGTTTGGTCAACTGTTTGTTGACCAGTGCAATATCAGCAGCTAGTCCATTGATCTGGCCAACCGCACTGTCGACCGATTGTTGGGTCTCAATGTCTACCAGATCGAGTTGTGCGGAGAGCTGGCTAAAGCGTTCTGTAACGCCTTCGGCCTCACGTAAAAAATTGCTGCGCATGATGCTGGATGACGCGTCGCCAGAGAGCGAGCGAGCTGCCAAGAAAAACTGGTCTAAGGCAGTGCTCAGGCCAACGGTTTGCCCACCCATGATGTCAACCACCCGGTTGGTGTAATTGACCATGGGCTCCTGGCTGGCCAGATCGCTGGCGGTGTTGCGCAGGTTGCCCTCGACGAATGCATCGTACTGCCGCTGAATGCGCTCTACGTTAACGCCCGAACCCAAAAAAACATTGCCCACCAAAGTTACCGGCAGGGCATTGAGCTTGACATCTTGCCTGGAATAGCCCTCGGTCGAGACGTTGGCAATGTTGTTGCTCAGCGTGGTCAGGGCCTGCTGGTAAACCGATACCGCATTACCGGCAATGCCGGCCATGTCACTCATGGCGCTGCTCCTTCAGTGGCATGGGGCCGCCGGGGCGCGGCAGTGGTGCCAGTTGGACTGGGCTCACTTGCAGTGGCAGGGCTTTGTCGGGGGCAGGGCGCAAAGACATGGCCTGGGTGCCGCGGGACTTGAGCATGTCTGCCGTGCTGGCCTGGGCCGCCGGGTCTGGCATGTGCTTGAGCAGCATGTCGGCCAGGCCGATGCTGTTGCGCCGGGACATGGCCAGGGACACCTCTTTGTCAAACATGGCCTCGAAGGTCTCTTTGCCGCCAGATTCAACCAGATCGCTTTTGAAACTGGCATCGCGCATGGACTTCATCATCATCTGCAGAAACAGGGCCTCAAACTGCTGCGCGGTTTCACGCATGGCAGACTTGGAGTCGGTTCGCGCCTGCCCTTTGAGCTTGCCCAGGCCATCGAAGTCGTGGTAGCTGCTGGTCAGGTTGGCCGCGCTGGCGGCCGGCGGCAGGGCGTTGAGTAGGGGGTCCATGAGGCTTGGGCTGTGGGTATCAAATCACCAGCAGTTCAGCGCGCAGGCTGCCCGAGCTCTTGAGGGCTTCGAGGATGGCAATCAGGGCTGAGGTGGTTGCCCCCACCTGGTTGACTGCGTCCACAATTTGCCGTAAATCAACCCCGGGCTGGAACAGGAACATGGGTTTGTTGGGCTCGCTGATGGTGACCTCGGCATTGGTAACTGGTACACCGGGCGCGACTGCGGCGGTCGCGCCGGCAACCACGACCTGGGCCGGAGCTTGCACCACCTCGTTGGTGGCCGCAACAGACACCGTGATGGTGCCGTGGCTGACCGCCGCGGCGGTGACCCGCACGTTGCGGCTGATCACCACGGTGCCGGTGCGGGCGTTGATAACCACCCGGGCGGGCGGCTCGCCGGGCTGCACGTCGATGTTTTCGATCATGCTAATGAAGGCCACCCGCTGGCTGATGACCATGGGTGCGCGGATGACGATGGACACCCCGTCCAGGGCGGTGGCGATGTCGCTGCCAAACTTGGCGTTGATGGCCTGGACCACGCTCGATGCGGTGGTGAAATCGCTCTCGCGCAGGTTGAGTACCACGTTGTCAGATTTTGCAAAGGGGTTGTTGACGGTTTTCTCGACTGTGGCGCCACCGGGCAGGCGGGCCGAGGTGCCTACGCCAATGCTCACGCTGGAGCCGGCCGCGCCGCCACTGGCAGCGGTGTCGGTCAGCGGGCCCTGTGCCAGGGCATAAATTTCGCCGTCCACGCCGCGCAGGCTGGTGAGCAGCAGGTTGCCGCCACGCAGGCTGGTGGTTTTGCCAATGGCAGACACATTGATGTCAATGCGCTGGCCGGGCTTGGCCATGCCGGGGAGGTCGGCGGTGATCATCACGGCGGCCACGTTTTTGAGGTCGGTCTTGGCGGTGGCAGTGGCGGTCTCAAAGTCTTTGAGCTGGTTTTCCTGGTTCACACCCAAGCGGTTGAGCAGGGTTTTCATGCTTTGGTTGGTGTAGGACAGGTCGCCGTCACCGGTGCCGGCCAGGCCCACAACCAGCCCAAA
>BJGT01000248.1 GCA_014190675.1 Comamonadaceae bacterium
GTTGCTGATGCAGCACACCGGACTGATGGACTCGCTCAACTGCATCCGCGGTGTCGCGATGGAATACGAGTTCGGCCTGTGCGCCATCGTCGGCCTGCAGGGCATGGAGCCGGACCGCCTGCCGCCGGAGTCGGACAAATATGGCGTGCGCATTGTCGAGCCGGTGCTCGATGCCATGGGTATCGAGCACGCCCGCCTGACCCTGCGCGGCGACGAGGAACGCATACCAGAAGCGTTCCAGCAGGCCCGCAAAAGCAAACGGCCTTTCATCTTTCTTGTCACCCGCAGCCCGGAGTAAGCAACCATGATGCGTCGCGATGAATGCCTCAAGGTGCTGGCCCGCCACCACACCGACCAGATCGTCATTCCGGTTTACCAGGCCGCCTTCGAGTGGCGAACTATCAAGCCCGAGGCACTCACCTATCTGGGCACCGGCGCGATGGGACAGGCATCCTCACACGGCCTGGGGATGGCGCTCGGCCGACCGGACAAACGCGTCATCGTGATAGACGGTGACGGCAGCCTGCTCATGAACCTGGGCAGCCTGGTCACCATCGCCGAGGCCGCACCACCCAATCTGGTGCATTTTGTCTGCCAGAACAATACCTACGAGGCCAATGGCTTTCACCCGATACCGGGCGCAAACAAGGTGAGCTTTGCCGGGTTCGCACGGGCCGCCGGGATCGAGAGGGTCTACGAATTTGACGAGCTCGCCGACTTTGACCAGCGTATCGGTGCGGTGCTCGCAGAAACAGGACCGGTGTTCGTAGTGCTCAAGGTGGTGGCCGGGGAATCCTACCCTCAGGACTGGTCAGTCATCCACAGCAGCACTTTGCGCCAGCAGTTTGGCGAAGCCTTCACCAAGAGCTGACCCAAGGGCTCCAGACTCAAGAGGCCCGATAGGCGGTACATTCCACCTCGACCGTGATCTCGGGGCTGAAAAAAGCACTCATGTAGACCCAACCCAGCGCCGGCCGTATGTCCTTAAAGACCTCGGCGTGGGCGCGTCCCGAGTCGACCCAGTGGCCTGGATCGGCTACATAGATACGGGTCTTGATCACGTCGTGGAAGTCCATGCCCAAGGCACGCAATGATTCACCGATCACGACCAGGCAAGCCTGCGTCTGGCGATAGACGTCGCCTGGAAACAGGATCGTGCCATCAGGTGCCGCTGGTGAACACAGGCTGGTCTCAATCAGGTTTCCAATACGCACGGCTCGCGAGAATCCGTTTGCGGCTTCCCATGGACGCGAGGTGGCGTAGATCTGACGCTTGAGGGCTACAAATGCTGGATTTGCTGCGCCACCTGGGTGAGGGTCTTGTTGCGAGGGCATTTGGTTCTCCATAAAGGATGAGTTGGAACAAAGGCTGGCCGGTTCATCGGCCTTGGCTTGGCAAAGCGCCGTAAAGGTCTCGTACCCCGGCCAATGCTGGTAATTCTTGCAAGCGCTGGTGCAATCCGCTTGCGCCAACAGCGCCCAGCACGGGATCGACGCAGGCGTGAAACTTGACAACAAGCTGGGTGTCGGTGAGCGGCCGCTGCGGCATTCCAGAAGGGATGCGAATGGTGCGCGAAACAACGCGGCCGGACAAGCCCGTCACGGTAAGCACTGCGCCCTCGGCGCAACCTTCCAGCGCCTGCACCGATGCCCCAGATGGCAACTGCACCGCGACCCGCGCCAACGCAGCGACGAATCGGGTGTCGGCGAGAGTCGCAGCGTTCAGGTGGGCTGGCAGCAATGCGCCAAATGCCAGTACAGCGCCCAATGCGAATGGCAGACTGAATTGCGCCTCGGTTGCATTCTGGGGCGGGCCAAACGGCATGTTGTCAAGTACCACCGCTGGCACCTCACACAGTACGCGTGAAACCGCCTCTTTCAAGTCAATTAGGGCATCACACAAGGCCTCGGTCGCCGCCTGTCCGTAGGAGCAGATCGGATACTGCTTGAACGCCATGGGCGCACGCTCAAACACATACCGCTGGCCCAACAGTGCAAGTTCCTCCCTGTGCACGGCACCGTCGTTCAGCAGCGCTGCAAAACCATGACGATGCCCGACCACATCGGCGCCCATGCTGATGCCAGCGCGCGCCAGCATGGCCGCTCGCACACCAGCCTCGGCCGCCAGCCCGCAAGCCACAGGCTTCATTGGCGTGCCGACGATAACGCGCAAACCACTGGCCTGGCCCAGCGCTATATCGATGGCCGCAGTGGTTCCGGAGATATCGAGCGACATGACCTTGGCGGCAGCTGCTGCAGCCGCGACGGACCCAAGCAGCCCGGTGGTCCAAAAGCCGTTCCAGAACAAATCGTGTCCAAGAGCCCGGCCCAAAGCACAGTGCACTTCCACACCCGCCAAAAATGCGTCGAAAGTGACCTGTCCGCTGCAGTCCACGGACTCGGCTGCGGCCAAAACGGCCGGCCACACCACGGCGCTGGCATGCACCATACCCTCATACGACACATCGTCAAAGTCCAGCACATGGGACGCCGTGCCGTTCACCAATGCAGCTGCCAACGCAGAGCCGCGCCTGGAGGCA
>BJGT01000249.1 GCA_014190675.1 Comamonadaceae bacterium
TTTTCGGCACCCGGCGCAGGCTTGGGGGCCCTGGCAGCGGTATCACCTCCCACCGCCGCGGCCTTGGCAACACCGCCGAGCCGGTCCTCCACGGGCGCCTGGTAGGTCCGGACCGACCCGCAGCCCGACAACAGCAGGCCCAGCAGCAGACCGCCCAGCCAGGCCCGCCGGTCAAGAAACGCTGCGCCCATGTGACATCCCTTCATCCGATACCCGATTTTAGGGGCACAAAATGCACCGCCTCGAACCTGGTTTGGCGCAGCCCCTGGGGCGACTTGTCGATCACCATCAGCACCTGGCTCGCACCCTGCGAGGCGTCTTGGGCCACTGGCGCCACCAAACGCCCACCGACCGCGAGTTGGTCAAGCCAGGCCTGAGGCAGGTCCGTGCCTCCGGCCGCGGCGATGATGCCGTCATAGGGGCCGCCAGCGGCGTATCCCTCACGCCCATCGCCCAACAAAAGGTGGAGGTTGGCTAAGCGCAGGTGGCGCAGCTTGGCACGGGCCTGCTCATGCAAGCCCTTCAAACGCTCGACGCTGTACACCTCGCTGGCCAACTGGCTCAGCAGGGCGGCCTGGTAACCGCAGCCGGTGCCGATCTCCAGCACCCGGCCGAGTTTGAGGCCGGCTCCATTGAGCAACAGGGCCAGCATGCGGGCAACCACGCCGGGCTTGGAGATGGTCTGGCCCAGGCCAATCGGCAGGCTGGTGTCTTCATAGGCCTGGTTGACCAAGGCCGTATCAACAAAGCGGTGCCGCTCCACCTGGCCCATGGCCGAGAGCACCATGGGGTCGCTGATGCCCTGTGCCTGCAGTTTGCGCACCATGCTCAGGCGGACGGCCATTGAATCAAGCCCGATGCCGGTGGAAACCGTGTTTTGGGGCATTGCCCCAAGGCTGGGCTTCGCAGCGCGAGGCGCTGAGGCATCTAGGCGCGCTGGAAAGCTCGGGCGCTGCTTCATGCCAGCGGTCGGTCGGGCCCCGTGGGCAAGAGTTTGGCAGCCTGGGCCCAGTGGTCCAGGCCGGCATGGTCGGTGAGGTCGACCTTCAAAGGGGTGAGCGCAATTTGCCCCTGCCGGACCGCATGAAAATCGGTGCCTTCACCATCGTCCATGGCCGGGCCTGCGGCACCAATCCAGTACATGGTGTCGCCGCGCGGACTAAGTTGCTGGATGACCGCCTCAGCCGCATGCCGGCGCCCCAAGCGACAGCATTGGACCGGTCCGATCGCCTCGTAGGGCAGGTTTGGAATATTGACATTGAGCAGCCAAGGCTTGTTGCCGACGAGTTGCTGCTGCGCGAGCTGCAGCACCAGGTCCCGCGCCTTGCGGGCAGCTGCGGCCAGCTCCACCCACTGGCGATCTACCTGCGAGAAAGCAATGGCCGGTATGCCAAACAAAAAACCCTCCATGGCAGCACCCACAGTGCCCGAATAAATGGTGTCGTCGCCCATATTGGCGCCGTTGTTGATGCCAGATACGACCAGATCCGGGCGGTAGCCAAGCAGGCCGCTCAAAGCCACATGCACGCAGTCAGCCGGCGTGCCATTGATATAACGAAAACCGTTCTCGCCCTGGTACACATAAAGCGGTGAATGCAGTGTCAGGGCGTTGGACTTGGCGCTGTTGTTTTGCTCCGGCGCGACCACCTCCACCTCGGCGACTTCTTTGAGCGCCTCATACAGCGCAATGATTCCAGGGGCCAGGTAGCCGTCGTCGTTAGAGATTAAGATTTTCATGATGTCCCGAGGTTGCGCCAGATTGTAGGGTTGCCCCCCGGCAAAAACAGCGGTCTCGCGGGGGACATTTTTGCCACCGCCGGCCCTCTATGATCGGTGTGACTATTTGGAGTGTCCACCATGCATGCTTGGCTCTGTAACAACCCGGTGGGCATTGACGCCCTCACGTGGACAGAATTACCCACCCCGCAACCCGGTGCAGGCGAGGTACTGGTGAAAATTCATGCCGCCAGCCTGAATTTTCCGGACTTGCTGATTGTGCAAAACAAGTACCAGATCAAGCCTGCACTCCCCTTTGTGCCCGGCTCCGAATATGCCGGTGTGGTTGAGGCGGTTGGCCAGGGGGTCTCGCACCTCAAGATCGGCCAAGCCGTGGCCTGCCTCTCCGGGACTGGTGGTTTTGCCACCCACACCCTGGCTCCAGCCGCGCTGTGCATGCCCCTGCCCCCAGGCTTCCCCCTGGTCGATGCGGCAGCCTTCATCATGATTTATGCCACCTCCCACCATGCCTTGCTCGACCGGGCCCAGCTCAAGGCTGGTGAAACCGTGCTGGTCTTGGGTGCCGCCGGCGGCGTAGGCACTTCAGCCATTCAGATCGCCAAGGCCTGCGGCGCCAGAGTGATTGCCGCGGCCTCCAGCGCCGACAAGTGCGCGCTGTGCATCTCGATTGGTGCTGACGCGAGCATCAACTACAGCAGCGAAAACCTGCGCGAGGCGGTCAAAACATTGACCAATGGCAAAGGCCCTGACGTGATTTACGACCCGGTA
>BJGT01000250.1 GCA_014190675.1 Comamonadaceae bacterium
TTGTGGACTGGTGTTCACCGGGGCCACTGGGCCAAGGAGGGCATTGAATTTGATCCGGTCAAGTTCAGCACCGGTCTGGAGCTTTTCAATGCCATGATTGGCGGCAGCTTGGACATGCTCTCCACCGGGGCTGTGATTTCTAATTTCCCAGCGCGGGGGCAGGGCAAGGCATTCCTGATCAATAACATCGAATTTGCCACCGCCCAGCTTTGGATTCGGGAGGATCAAGGCATCAAGACTTGGGCTGACCTCAAAGGCAAAAAAATCGCCACGACTCTGGGCACCACAGCCCATGTTTTTCTTGATGCCGCCTTGCGTGCCAACGGCATCGACCCGAGCAAAGACGTTGAGCTGGTCAATCAGGGAATGCCTGTGGCGGTGACATCCTTTATTTCGGGTGCTGTGCCGGCGGTGGCGCTTTGGGTGCCATTCAATATCCAAGTTCGCCAGCGCGTACCTGCTGCCAAGATGCTGGTGGATGCGTCGGCCTACTTTCCCAAGTCAGCCATTGTTGGTGGCTGGGCCACCCGCGCTGATTACTACGAGAAAAATCGTCCCTTGATTGCTCAAGTGGTGCGGGGCTGGGCCGCAGCCAATGACGACCTGATCAAAAACTCGGCCACTATTCTGCCGGTCATCCAGGCTAATAACTACCAGCAAGTGCCATTGGCCGAGTTGCAGGAGCAATTCCAAGCCTCGAAGTACTACAGCTCATCAGAATGGCGCAGACTCTATCAAGACGGAACCGCCGTGGGATGGCTGCAGCAAGTGACCGACTTTTATGCCCGTTTTGGCGGGATTCAAAACCCGGTGCCCGCCAAAACTTACTTTGACACTGGCCTGCTGCTGGAAAACGTCAAGGCCTGACCTATGCCGCAGCAAGACAAGGGCCCCTGGGACCACATTGTGGTGGGGGCCGGGTCGGCCGGGTGCGTCTTGGTCAAACGGCTGCTGCAAGCAGGCCGGAGGGTTCTGTTGCTGGAAGCCGGCGGCTCAGACCGCTCACTTTGGCTCAAGCTTCCGGTGGGATATTTCCGCACCATTTTTGATGAGCGGTTTGCGCGCCAGTTCGAGGTCGAAGCGCAAGAGCAAACTGCTATGCGCCGCATGACCTGGCCGCGCGGACGCATCCTGGGCGGCTCGAGTTCGATCAACGGGCTGATCTACATACGCGGGCAACATGCAGATTACGACAACTGGGCGCAGTTGGGTGCCACGGGTTGGTCATACCAGGAAGTGCTGCCCTATTTTTTGAGGTCTGAATGCTTTGACGGACCGCCAAGTGCCTACCACGGCACCGGCGGTGAGCTGGGTGTCTCGGAGTTGCGCAATAAGGACCCCAGTTGCCAGGCTTGGCTCGACGCTGCGCAGGAGTACGGCTTGCCGTTCAACCCGGACTTCAATGGGGCGAGCGACTACGGCGTAGGCCGCTATCAGCTGTCGATCAAGGGGCGCTGGCGCTCCAGTGCGGCCCAGGCCTTTCTGCGGCCGGTACAAGGCCATCCTGGCCTGACCCTGCTGAGCGGAGTGCTTGCCACGCGAATCCTCTTTGAACACCACCGCGCGGTGGGCATAGAGTGCATCAAGGGTGGCGAGCGGGTCGAGTATCGATGCGAATCTGATCTGCTTCTTTGCGCCGGAAGCCTGCAGAGTCCGCAGTTGTTGCAGCTGTCGGGTATTGGCCCGGCTGATCATTTACGCGCCATGGGCATCGCCGTGCGCCATCACGCGCCCGAGGTTGGAGAAAACCTGCAAGACCACTACCAGGCACGCACCATCGTTCGACTCAAAAATCCGGTGTCGCTCAATGATCAGGTGCGCAGCCCCATCGGGCTGGCGCGCATGGGCTGGCAATGGCTGGCGCACTCGCGAGGCCCACTGACAGTTGGGGCTGGCCAGGTCGGAGGCTTTGCCTGCACCTCAAACGCCAAGGACGGGCGAGCCGATATTCAGTTCAATGTCATGCCACTTTCTGTGGATAAGCCCGGCACCCCGCTGCATGATTTTTCGGGCTTCACAGTCTCGGTCTGCCAATGCCGTCCCTCGTCCAAAGGTTCGCTGCGCATACGCAGCACGGACCCCTCCGAGTCCCCGCGCATTGTGTCGAACTACCTGAATGAAGATTTAGATCTGCGCACCTTGCTGGAGGGGCTGCACATGTGCCGAGACATTTATCGGCAAAAGAGTTTTGCTGGCAGGTGGGTAGAAGAGAAGCTTCCCGGCGCTGTTGACCTGGAAACTTTTGCCCGCAGCCATGGCAGCACCGTATTTCACCCGACCAGCACCTGCCGGATGGGCGCAGACCAAGCTGCGGTGGTCGACCCGCAGCTGCGTGTGCGTGGTGTCGAGGGCTTGCGTGTGATCGACGCATCGGTGATGCCCAAAGTGGTATCAGCCAACACCAATGCGGCAAGCATCATGATCGGCGAGCGCGGCGCACACATGCTGCTGGAATAAACGGCTTTGATGT
>BJGT01000251.1 GCA_014190675.1 Comamonadaceae bacterium
CGGCCAGCGGGCCGACCTGGTGATCGTGCCCGGCGACCCGACCCAAGATTTCAGTGTGCTGGCGCGGCCGGCGCTGGTGATGCAGGCTGGAAAGATCCACCCCCCGGACTATTAATCAACGGCGGGCGCGGCCCGCGAGGCAGCCTTGACAGACACCATCGTGGAGACCCTCCGGACCTATGTGCGGGCCAACCAGGCGCGCTACGTGACTGAGCTGCGTGCCTTGGTGAGCCAGCCAAGTGTGAGCGCCACGGGTGAGGGCGTGCCGCAGTGCGCGGCACTGGTGCAGGGCCTGATGGAACGGGCAGGCCTGTGCACGCAGGCCTTCACTACCGACGGCTATAGCCACGACAACCCCCTGCTCTACGGCGAATACGGCGCAGCGGGCGCCGGACCGACCATCGCCCTCTACGCGCACTACGACATCGTGCCGCCCGCCGACCCCGAGCGCTGGAGTGTGCCGCTGTATGACCCCGTCATAAAGGACGGCCGGCTGTACGGCGCGGGCGTCGCCGATGACAAAGCACAACTGTTCACAATCATCAAGGCGATTGAGGCGCTGGCGCAGGCCGGGGTTAGCGCACCGGCGCTGAAGGTCGTGTCGGACGGCGAGGAAGAACAGTACAGCCCGCACTTCGAGAGCTTCATGGCCCAGCACCGAGACTTGTTTAAGGCGGACCTGCTGCTGGGCGTAGACGGCGAGGCGCACGAGACTGGGCCAGTGCTGGCGCTGGGGCTGAAAGGCACGCTGTTTGTGCGGCTGGACGTGCAGACGGCGGCGAAAGATTTGTTCACAGGCTACTCACCAGTCGTGCCCAATGCCATCTGGCGGCTCAACCAGGCGTTGGCGAGTTTAGTGGACCGGAACGGCCGGATTTTAATGGGCGGGTTTTATGACGCCGTGGCCCCCCTCTCGGCGGTAGAAGAGGCCTGGCTGGCACAGGTGCCGTTCGACCGACCAGGTATCCTCCGCCACTTGCAGACGCAGCGCTTACTGGTGCACGACGGCGCCGACTACTATCGCCGCCTGACCACCTGGCCCACCTGCGCCATTACGAGCATTAGCGGTGGCTATCATGGCGCAGGCGTGAAAAACGTGCTGCCGGGCACGGCGTCGGCCACGGTTGACTTCCAGATTGTGGCCAACCAAACCTGCGACGACCTTGAAGCCAAGCTGCGGCGGCACTTTGCCCGGCACGGCTTTGAAGATGTTCAGGTGACAGTTCTGCAGAGACGCGGGCCGCACAAAATCGCCAGCGACCATCCGTATGTAGAGCCGGTGCGGGCGGGCGCCCGGCGCGCGTATGGCATTGAGCCGGTAATGCTGCCGTACTACCGCGGGGCCGGCGGCGTGGGCGCAGAGTTTCAGGGGATTGGCGTACCGAGCATCTGGCTGCCCACGCTGTACCCCATGGAGAACAACATGGGCGGCACGGATGAGAACGTACGCGTGCAGGATGTACTCGATGGCATCGTGGCCATTGCCGTCATTTGCCATCATCTGTGCCAGGCCCGGTGAGCGGTGCTGAGTACGGCGCTATGGTCTGCACGCACTGCGGGGCACGCGTACGCACCGGACCCGCGCTTGTGGGCGTGCGCGGCTTGAAGCGCGCCGCTGAGGTTCGCGCAACCACCCTTTTTTCGGAGGATATTCCCTCGCGCGACCGCAGGCTGTGGCGCCACTGGCACACCTTGCCGGTAAGCGCTGGGGCGGAATCGGCTAGTCTAGGCGAGGGCGGCACGCCACTGATAGCTCTTGATATGCCACCGGGCGCGGCGCGCTAAAGGCCTGACCGAAGCAGTAAAAGTCTTATCGGGCAATGCGGATGCATCGGTCGCGGCCAACACCGCGCGGGCTGGCATGCAGGCACGGATATTTGTCCGCGAGGCAGTCTCACCAGCCAAGCTGCGGCAGATTGAGGTGCATGAGCCCACGCCGATGCGCGTGCGTGGACCGTGTGCGCATCTTGTTAGCCGCCGTGCGTGAGGTGGAGAGCTCAATGATGAAGTATCAGTCGATGCAGGGTTAGCCCCGTTGACCCGCCTGAAGCTGCTGACGTTTGGCCAACTGACCGACTGCACCGGTGCCCCACCCCGGCTCAACGCCGCCGCCCTGGTCACGGGCAAACCCATTCAGGCGGTGCCTCCAGTCACGATGATAACTTTGTCTCGGAGTCGCATGAGAGACGGCGAGCAAGCACCCGTGCTAAAGCGATACGCCAACACTGTCGGCCAATTCACCTTGCGGCCTCTGCGTTTAGTCCATACGCCATTCACCACGTTGTGCGGGGGCTGGCCAAGGAGGACGCCTTGACGTACGATCAGGGGCGCGAAATGGCGGCACACCAGAAATTGACGGAAGGCACCGGGATGAAGGTGTACTTCGCCGACCCGCATAGCCCCTGGCAACGCGGCATCAACGAAAACACCAACG
>BJGT01000252.1 GCA_014190675.1 Comamonadaceae bacterium
CCGGCGTGGTGGACACCTATTGGTTACACCCGGTTATCGCCGCCTCGCAAAATCTGCTGGCCCTGTTGCTCAAGCCCTTGGCCATGTTGTTCGGCTGAGATCGCCACCCTACCCCCCCGCTTAACCCACACCAGCTCTGGCCATCCATGACCCCGCAGCGTTTTTTAACTGGCATCACCACATCGGGCACCCCCCACCTTGGCAACTATGTCGGCTCCATCCGGCCCTCGGTGCGGGCCAGCCAACGCGCCAACGTGCAGAGTTTTTATTTTCTGGCCGACTACCACGCGCTCATCAAGGTGGAAGACCCCGCCCGCATTCAGCGCTCCACGCTGGAAATTGCTGCCAGTTGGCTGGCCTGTGGGCTCAACCCAGAACGCGTCACCTTTTATCGCCAGTCAGACATCCCTGAGATCCCCGAGCTGACCTGGTTTTTGACCTGCGTGCTGGGCAAGGGCGTGCTCAACCGCGCCCACGCTTACAAAGCGTCTGTCGACAAAAACACCGCCGCCGGCATTGACCCAGACGCCGAAGTAAGCGCCGGACTGTTCATGTACCCGGTGCTGATGGGCGCAGATATTTTGATGTTCAACGCGCACAAGGTGCCAGTGGGGCGCGACCAAATTCAGCACATCGAAATGGCGCGCGACATGGCGCACAGCTTCAACCACCGCTATGGCGAGCACTTTGTGCCGCCCGAGGCCGAAATTGAAGAATCGGTAGCCACCCTGCCCGGGCTAGATGGCCGCAAGATGAGCAAGAGCTACGACAACACCATACCCCTGTTTGCCCCCCGGGCCCAGCTGCAAAAGCTGATAGCCGGCATCGTCACAGACTCACGCGCGCCCGGCGAACCCAAAGAGGTGGAGGGCTCGGCACTGTTCCAGATCTACCAGGCCTTTGCCACGACCGCTGAGACCGACAGCCTGCGCCAAGCCTACGCCGATGGCATTGGCTGGGGCGATGCCAAGCAACGCCTGTTTGAGCGTATTGACCAAGAAATTGCCCCCATGCGCGAGGCCTACCTGGCCCTGCTGGCCGACCCGGCCACCATCGAACAAACCCTGCTGGCCGGGGCCACCAAAGCCCGCCGGCTAGCCACACCATTCATGGGCCGGCTGCGCCAGGCCGTCGGCCTGCGCGACCTGCGTACCGCCGATACAGGCCAGGCCTCCAAAGCCGCCAAGCTGCAGCGCCCGCTGTTCAAGCAATACCGCGAGAGCGACGGCCAGTTTTACTTCAAACTCCTTGATGCGCAAGGCCAGCTGCTCCTGCAGAGCCTGGGCTTTGCGACCCCGCGCAAAGCCGGCCAGGCCATCGCTCGGCTTAAGTCCGAAGGCGCCGCCGCCCTTGAAGCACTGGGTGATCAATTGCAGCCACTCAGCGCCGAAGGTCACCATCACCTCGATGCAGCGCTGCAAGCCCTGCGCGAAGGCGATTGAAGCTAAAATTGCAGGCCGAGTAACGGAGAGGTGGCAGAGTGGCCGAATGTACCTGACTCGAAATCAGGCGTACTGCAAAGTACCGTGGGTTCGAATCCCACCCTCTCCGCCAGTACAAAGACCTCAAACCTGCTCAGCAGGCCTTGAGGCAGCCTCAGGCCCCGCACCACGCGGGGCTTTTTGCTTTGGGCTCCTGACTGCGACCTGCATCAGGGGACCGGGAAAGGCGTCTCAAACCCCGTTTGTCTCAAAACCTCATGACTTTTTCGGACTTGGTTCCGAGCCGTTAATTTGCAGGTGAAGGCAAAACAGGCTTTGAACCAACCTGAATGAAAGTTGGTGGTTCGGTGTGGGATCAACGACTGGGCATTTGAGAATCGTCATACAGGGCCAGATAAACGGCTAAGTGTTCCGTCTGCAATGAGGGCATCAAGATATGTATTGGTCGAAATCAAGAATTCCGCGTTATTGATCAGGACGCCAACTTCCAAGTTCCGATTGAAAGCGTCGTCGGTAAGGTTGGCACTGGATATCAACGCAGTGTCGTCAATAATCGCCACTTTTGCGTGGAGTTTTCCGGGACGCCCAGCCTGGTTACGTTCCCGTTTTTCGACTGGCCAGTGATAGACGTTGACCACTTTTATGAGTGTGGAAGGAAAGGCTTTCATTGCATCAAAGCTCAGTTGGCCTTCGGACGACTCTTCAAATTCAAGGATCAATCGAATTTGTACGCCACGCTGCGCTGCCTTCCAAAGCTCATCGGTCAAGCGCTTTATCTTTGCCGCGGCAAAGGTGATGAGCAGAATTTCGTGATTAGCGTTCGCTATAAGATCGTACAGTGCCTGGTCAATACGGCGCGCCGGTACTTTATTAGCTGGTGATGTGTTGGCGCCGATTGAATTTTGACCACCTGTGCCGATTCAAAATTGACCAGGGGCTTTTGCTGGTTTGATTGCTTCCAGCTGTGGATAACTATA
>BJGT01000253.1 GCA_014190675.1 Comamonadaceae bacterium
TTTTCGACCGACTGGTTCTTGACCTGGCAGCCCAATATTCATGCCTCGCTGTTTTTGAATATTTACAAGTACCTGAGCAAGGCCAGCGCACTCGATGACATTGACGCCATCATGAAAGCCTACAAACTCTACAGCGAGCAAATTTCGGTGTGTGGCGTAGAGCCCTTGTTGTCCATCACCCGGGCCTGGCGGCTGATCAGGTTTATCGACAACAACATGCTCGCCACCACCAAATGCAGCAAATGCGGCGGGCATTTCGTGACCGA
Organism: Comamonadaceae bacterium; assembly: GCA_014190675.1. Lineage (GTDB taxonomy): Bacteria > Pseudomonadota > Gammaproteobacteria > Burkholderiales > Burkholderiaceae_C > Rhodoferax. The sequence goes on from BJGT01000253.1 coordinate 267, forward strand.
GCCTTACGAAAACGCCCGCCACTTTGAATGTGGTTTGTGCGCACCACCGGCACGGGCTGGCAAGAGCGCACTGGCCGGCGGCATCTTGCTGCACTAGCGGACAGGCTGGAGCGCTGTATGACAAAAGGGCCCAGGGGCAAATTCACTGGCTGTAGCCGCTTACAGGCTATAGTCCCCGCCTGTTTTGGCACGCCTTGGTTCAATAGTTGAGCAACCTACCGTCATGGTCGTTATTCTTGGTTATGCGGTTTCCTTGGGGTGCATCTTCGGGGTGTATGTATTTCATGGCGGCAACATCAAGGTGGTGCTCGAAGCCCTGCCGTTCGAGCTGGTCACTATTTTTGGCGGGGCACTGGGGGCCTTCGCAGTGGCCAACCAACCCAAGGTGCTCAAGGCCACCCTCAAGCTCATACCTCAGGCGCTCAAGAGCTCCAAGTACACCAAGGCGCGGTTTTTGTCACTGCTCGCCCTGTTGTACGACATCTTGCAAAAAGCTCGCAAAGATGGCCTGATGTCCATCGAGCAGGATGTGGAAAACCCGCACGACTCGGGTCTGTTCAACAAATACCCAGACTTGGCCCATGACCACCATGTGGTGGAGTTCATCACCGACTATTTGCGCATGATGGTCACAGGCAACCTCAACGCCCACGAGATTGAAAACCTGATGGACAGCGAAATTGACACCCACCATGACGAAGCACATGAGCCGGTGGCGGCCATTGGGCGGCTGGCTGGCGCTCTGCCGGCTTTTGGCATTGTGGCGGCGGTGCTGGGGGTGATCAACACCATGGGCTCGGTGGGGCAACCCCCCTCGGTGCTGGGCGGCATGATTGCATCGGCCTTGGTGGGTACCTTTTTGGGCATTTTGCTGGCCTATGCCGTGGTCGAACCCTTGGGCGGACTGCTGGACCAAAAAGCCCAGGACGGCGGCAAAGAGTTGCAGTGCATCAAGACCACGCTGCTGGCGAGCATGCAGGGCTATAACCCGGCCACGGCGATTGAGTTCGGCCGCAAGGTCTTGTTCTCAACCGAACGACCCAGCTTTATTGAGCTCGAAAACCATGTGCGCGGCAGAAAGTAAGCACACACAGGACTGAACCATGGCGACCGACCCGAACAAGCTGCAGCCGATCATTGTCAAAAAGATCAAAAAAGGCGGCCACGGCGTGCACGGGGGCGCTTGGAAGATTGCCTATGCCGACTTTGTCACGGCCATGATGGCTTTTTTTTTACTGATGTGGCTGTTGGGATCAACCACCGAAGGAGATAAAAAAGGGCTGGCAGACTATTTTTCACAGCCGCTGAAGGTGTCGATGATGGGCGGCAAGGGCAGCGGCGAGACCAGCAGCGTGATCCAGGGCGGCGGCAAAGACCTGAGAAGCCAGGTCGGACAGGTGGCGAATGCCCCCCGCATTGACAGTGCCAACCCGATTGAGAAGAAAGCGGCACTCGATGCTGTTAAGGCCGAGATTGCCAAACAAGAGGCCAAGAAGCTCGACAGCCTGAGTGAAAAAATCAGTGCCTTGATTGCCAGCAACCCCAAGTTGTCCGAGTTCAGCTCGCAAATCAGGATAGATGTGACCCCCGACGGACTACAGATTCAAATCGTGGACGACCAGCGGCGCCCTATGTTTGACAGCGGCAGCGCGGTGGTCAAGCCCTATATGCGCGAGATCTTGCGCGAGATCAACGGCGCACTATTGGGTGTGGACAACAAGATTGGCCTGGACGGGCACACCGACCGCAAGCCCTTTGGTAGCGGCGAGCGGGGCTACAGCAACTGGGAGCTGTCAGCCGACCGGGCCAATGCCTCGCGCCGGGAACTGTTGGCCGCCGGCCTGCCCGATGAGCGCCTGGGACGGGTGATGGGGCTGGCCTCCAGCAACCTGCTGGAGGAAGACGCACCTTTTGGTGCGATCAACCGCAGAATCAGCATTTTGGTGATGTCGCGCGAGGCCGAGGCCAGGTTAAAGGGCGCAGCACTGCCACCCAGCAGCGGCAAGGCCGGGCCAGCCAAGCCGTGACAGGCAGGGCGCTGCGTTTTTTGCTGGTCGACCAGCGCTCGACCATGCGGCGC
>BJGT01000254.1 GCA_014190675.1 Comamonadaceae bacterium
TGATCTGGGACTCCGGCACGCCTCGGTCCAGGCTTGACAGAATATGTGCGCGGTTCACCTCCCGCGACTGGTGTAGTCCCTTGGCTCGGATCCCTTCGACGATCGAGCGAGCTTCCTCGCTCAGGTGCAATTCCGTCTGGCGCATGACAACTCCTGCGAATGTCGGTTGGCGACAGGGAGAGTTTAATCATGTTTCGTTATTTACGTGTTTGATTACCAGGCAACCTGGGAGTCATCATGTCATTCTTTGTCGCCATCTTTTCCTGACCTTTGTTGGAAGAAACAAAAACTATGTCTATGACTACTGCGGTTGCGACTCCCTCAGACTTGACCCAATGCAGCGCCGAGCAGCTGATTGGGCTTTATCGCAGCGCACAGGTCTCGCCAGTAGAGGTGACCCAGGCTGTATTGGCGCGCATTGAGCGCCTCAATCCACTGCTCAATGCGTTTTGCCTGGTGGCCGGCGAAGCGGCGCTGCAAAGTGCCCGGCGCAGCGAGGCGCGCTGGCAAGCCCAGCGCCATGGCGGCGCACCGGTAGGCCTGCTTGAGGGCGTACCGACCTCCATCAAAGATTTGATCTTGACCCAGGGCTGGCCGACCCTTCGCGGCAGCCGTACCGTAGACCCGATGCAGGCCTGGGAAGTTGATGCGCCCGTGACGGCCCGTTTGCGCGAAGCCGGTGCGGTTTTGCTTGGTAAAACCAACACGCCTGAATTTGGCTGCAAGGGCGAGACCAATTCCCCCGCTTCGGGCATCACCCGTAACCCCTGGAACACCGCTAAAACGCCGGGGGGGTCTTCGGGCGGCACGGCAGCAGCGGTGGCCGCGGGTCTGGGGCCCTTGGGCGTGGGCACCGATGGCGCCGGCAGTGTGCGTATACCGGCGGCGTTTTGCGGAAATTTCGGTCTCAAGCCCAGCTTCGGGCGGGTGCCGGCCTACCCTTTGTCGCCCTTTGGCTCGGTCGCCCATTTGGGGCCGCACACCATGAGTGTGCGCGACGCCGCGCTGATGATGAATGTCATGAAGCGCGCCGATGCGCGCGACTGGACCGCCTTGCCGCCAGACACTAGCGATTACCTGGCCGGCTTGGAGGAGGGCATTCGTGGCTTGCGCATCGCCTTTTCCCCGACCCTGGGTTACGCCAAGAATGTGGACCCTGAGGTGTGTGCAGCGGTGGCTCGGGCAGTGAAAGAATTGCAAGCTTTGGGTGCTCAAGTCGAAGAAGTCGACCCCGGCATTGAGGACCCCTTGGACATTTCCACCGGCCTCTGGTTTGTCGCGTCCGCCATGGTTTGGAACACATTGAACCAAGCGCAGCAGGCCGTCAGCGACCCGGATTTTCGGGCGCAGGCCCTGCTCGGACAGGCCTACAGTGTTCTTAATGTGCATCAACTCAACCAGCGCCGTGGTGTGCTGGGCTCGCAGATGCGCCAATTCATGCAGGGTTTTGATCTGTTGGTAACACCTGCGGTGGCGGTGCCGGCTTTTGATGTGAGACCGGCGGGGCAGGTCGCCATGCTGCCCGAATCCATGTTGGGCTGGACCCCTTTCAGCTACCCCTTCAACTTGACCCAGCAACCCGCCGCGACCATTCCCTGCGGCTTAACCCGAGCCGGCCTGCCCATTGGTTTGCAGTTCGTCGGGCCCATGTTTGGCGATGCCATGGTGCTGCGAGCCGCACGCGCTTACGAGGTTTTACAACCGATCTTGCGGCCCCAAATCTGAGCCGGCACGGAGCGGCGCTGGAGTTTGCTGTGTTTCGAGTACCGATTGGCGCAATCGGTTTGGCGCCAGGGCGCCGGCTGAGTCGAGAATCGGGTAGGCGATGGAGCAGATGTGCGAGTTGATTCGTTTGAGGTCGCTGATCAGGTCTAGGTGCAGCGAGCTGGTTTCTATGCTTTGAAGGGTGTTGACCGACAGCCGCGCCAGGTGGGTGGCGGCAAAGGCCCGCTCGAGATCCCGGAAGCGGCTTTTTTCTTCCAGCAGGCGTTGCGCATCGCGCACCGTGCCGTTGAGGAAGACGCCCATGCCCAGTCGCAGGTTGTCGATCAGGCGGCGGTGCAGCTCGGCTATTTCCTGCATGCCGGCCTCTGAAAATTCGCGCCCAGGGTTAATTTTTTTGTCCTCAATGTCGATCAGCACACGCTCCACGATGTCGCCTATTTGCTCCATGTTGATGGTGAAGCTGATGATGTCGGTCCAGCGCCGACCTTCGTTTTCGCTGAGTGCTTCGCGCGAGATCTTGGTCAGGTAGTACTTGATGTCCGAGTACAACTCGTCCACCGTGTTCTCCATTTGTTGCAGTTCCTGGGCCAGTTTGCGGTCGTTGTTGCGAATCA
>BJGT01000255.1 GCA_014190675.1 Comamonadaceae bacterium
ATTGTCGAACTCGCAGACCGCGACGCCCTCTACGCCAGCCCCCGCCACCCCTACGCCCAGGCCCTGTTGTCAGCCGTACCAGAGCCCGACCCGCAGACCGAGGCACGCCGGCAGCGCATTGTGCTCACCGGTGATGTGCCCTCCCCGGCCCGGCCGCCCCAGGGCTGCGCGTTCAGTACCCGCTGCCCGCAGGCCATGCCGCACTGCCGGGAGACGGCCCCGGTGCTCAGCGAAATTGAACCAGGCCGCCAAGTGGCCTGCCACCTGTACACCCACCAAGCTGCAAGCGCTTTAGAAAAAGTGGCACACTGAGTTTTTCGTAGAGTCTTTCCTGTCAACCAACCCATCCTTCAAACTAAGGAGTTCAACTTGAAAACACGCTATTCACTACTCGCACTGGGCGCGCTCATGGCGCTGTCCCAGGCCGCCATGGCCCAACGCGGCTCCAGCGGCCATGTCAACGTGCTCTACTGGCAGGCACCCTCCATCCTCAACCCCTACCTGTCTGGCGGCACCAAAGACCTCGAAGCCTCCTCGCTGGTTCTCGATCCGCTGATCAAGTTCAATGAAAAGGGCGAGATGGTTCCCGCATTGGCCGAAGATGTGCCCACGGTTGCCAACGGCGGCTTTTCTGCCGACTTCAAAACCATCACTTACAAGCTCAAAAAAGGCCTGAAATGGTCTGACGGCACACCCTTCAACGCACAAGACGTGCTGTTCACCTTTGAGTACTGCCGAGACATCAAAGGCTGCGCCAAGTCCAGCACCTTCACGCCGGTTGACAAAGTGGTGGCCCTGGACGACCACACGGTGCGCATCACCTTCAAGGCGGCCAAGCCCTACCCTTACGACATCTTTGGCGGCGCCACAACGCCCATCCTTCAAAAAGCCCAGTTCAAAGACTGCCTGGGCGACAAGGCCCCGACCTGCTCCAAGCAAAACTTCAATCCGGTAGGCACAGGCCCCTTCACGGTGAAGGATTTCCGTCCCAACGACGTGATTCAAATGGTCGCCAACCCCAACTACCGGGATCCAGCCAAGCCAGCGTTTGCCACACTCACGCTCAAGGGCGGTGGCGACGCCGCAGCCGCTGGCCGCGCGGTCATGGAAACTGGCGAATTCGATTACGCCTGGAACCTGCAACTCGCACCCGATGTGCTGGCACGCATGGCCAAGGGCGGCAAGGGCAAGACCGTGTCCTCATTTGGCACCTTGGTGGAGCGTATCGAACTCAACCTGACAGACCCGGCTGCCAAACATGGCGAAACCCGCTCTACCGCCAAGCACCCCCATCCCTACCTGACTGACCAGCGTGTGCGCAAGGCTCTGTCCATGGCAATAGACCGCAACCTGCTGGTTGAAATCGGCTATGGCCCAGCGGGCCGCCCCACCTGCAACATCGTGCCCGCACCAGCGGCCTTTGCCTCCAACAACACCGACTGCCTCAAACAGGATATGGCTGGCGCCAAAGCCCTGCTCGATCAGGCCGGCTGGAAAATGGGCGCTGACGGCGTGCGCGCCAAGGACGGCGTGAAAATGGACATGCTTTACCAAACCTCGACCAACGCGGTTCGGCAAAACTTTCAAGCCCTGATCAAGCAATGGTGGACCGAGCTGGGTGTGAAGGTTGAGTTGCGCAATGTCTCAGCTTCGGTATTTTTTGGCGGTGACGCCGGCTCGCCCGACACGTTTCAGAAGTTTTATGCCGATGTTGAGATGTATGCCAACAACTTTGACGGCACCGATCCGGAAAACTACCTGGCCGAACGGGTCTGCAACAAGGCCCCACGGCCCGAGACCCAATGGCAGGGCACCAACATCAACCGCTACTGCGACCCGGCCTTTGACAAACTGGCCGTAGAGATGACCACTGCGGCGGGCATTGACAAGCGCGCCCCATTGGCCAAGAAGCTCAACGATATGCTGACCAAAGAGAGCTACTCCATGATTCCCCTGGTTGACCGTGGCCGTATTTCAGCGCATATCAACTCGCTGGGCGGCGTGCTGCTCAACACCTGGGACAGCGAACTCTGGAACGCGTCTGATTGGTACCGTATCAAGTAAAGCTCCCACAGACCAAGCCAACAGGCCCTGCCCGCAGGGCCTACCCAGCCGGGGCCGGTCAGGCCCCGGCTTTTTTTGACTACGCTGCGCATGTTCAACTACATTCTTCGCCGTTTGCTTATTGCCGCGCCCACAGTGCTGCTGATCAGTCTGGCCATCTTCATGCTGCTGGAGCTCGCACCAAACGACCCGATGGCCAATGTGCCCCTGACGATTCCGCCCGAGGTGAAGGCAAAAATGCGCGAGGCCCTGGGCCTGGACC
>BJGT01000256.1 GCA_014190675.1 Comamonadaceae bacterium
GTGGCAAACAAGCTGTACATCGTGGCGGCCAATTCTGCGGATCCTTCAGAGCCTGAGCCGTAAAAGTTCTTTCTTCCCACGACCGGGGAACGCATACTCCTTTCGGCTTGGTTATTGTCCATATCGACCCATGGACAAGCGACAAAGACTGTCAAGCCAGCCCAGTGCGCCGTCATGCTCTGCAACACTTTGGCCGCCGGGGGGAAGGTCTCGTGATTGACCACACCAGCCGCACAATCGCTGGCCATCTGTTGCACCGCCTGCTCTAAATCCAGGTTGGCACTCAGGCGCTCAGGACTGTTTATTTGAGCACTCAAACGCACAGCGTTGAGGTGATACAACTGCCCAATCCTGTCCACCCATTGCAACGCCCACTCTGCGCTCTGAGGGTATGCGTTGGCCAAGTCCAGGAAGTCGCGCCTCTGGTGGGCCCAGCAAAAAGCCAGTTTCACCCCTGGGTTCAGGCGGACAAAGCGCTTGTAGCCGGAATAGCGGTCACAGCTGATGATGCCTTGATCGACTCCGGCAAATTCCGCAATGACCACTTCTGCGGCGCGTGATGGGTCGACCACGTAATGAACCACCGAGCTAGACTGAAACACCCACATGTACCAGCGGTGCCCTACCTTGCCCAGGATTTCGGCAAAGACTGCCCAGCGGGTTTCATCGGCATGCCAATAGGGCTCGGTACGCAGCTTTGACAGCAGTGCATCGTCCAGTGGCTTGAACAAGGGCGCTATGGCCCCCAGCCCACCGGCCAGCGTGCCAGGCGCCATGATCAAGCCGTGATCAGCCAGGTCCTGCAGCAGACGCTGGCTGGGTCGGCCATAGGCGAATTTGTCCAGCAGCACACTGACCCACACCGAGATTCCAAACTTGCCCCGATTGATCAGACGTGCAGGGCTCGGTGCCGTGACGATGCCACTGATACAGCCGCATTCGCAGGTCGGCGCATAGCGGTGGCGGTGGATGACACGGCGGTAGGCCTTGACCTCAATCTCCAGTACCTGCGTATCTTCGGTGCCGGCAAACTCTTTTAGGGCTAAGCCGCATTCGGGACACTGCGGCTTCTCCAGCACGATGTCCTCATGGCGCTCGCTCAGTTGGGATTCAATGGTACGGCCATGGCCGACCGTGCCGCGCTGTTGTCCGCGCTTACGGCAGCTTGCTGCTCTGGAGCGACTCTCGCTTGGGTTGGCTTGCTCGCTCTTGGTCGAGAAGAGGCGCTTTTGCAGGTCACGCACCTGTGCTAGTGCGAAGTCCAGCTTGGATTGCAATGCAGCATTGGATTTCAGGGCTTGCGCCTTCAATTCACGCACGAGGCGGTCGTGACGAACTTCTTGTTGCTCGCACCGAGCGACTGCCTTGCGGTGTAAGGTTTGCCATTGCAGGGCAGCCATCTTTAATTGGATGTGCTCTTGCTTGGTGATAGTGACGAACTCCAGGGCAAATGGCGGTGGGGGTGGGTCAGCGACTGCCTTGATGGCAGCAGTGTCGGGGAGAGCGGAGGTTGCAGGCACGGGTGCAACGGTAAAACAAAAAAATGACCGTGTCCAGCGATTTCTGCAACGTCTCTACGGGTTTACCGAATATTTACTTTAGGCGCAACCAAGCGCCGCTTGCTGGTGGCAATTCGAGCAATTGACTGCGGGTTTTAGCGGATCTGTTCCAGCTTCACGCCGTATTCCAGCGCAGCGTCTAGCAGGCTGGCCAGTTGGTCATGGGCGTAGGTGGTGAAGACATACAGATCGAACTCGGTCTCGCCCCGTCGGTGCAGGCTGCAGGGTAGGTGGTGGTGACCGCTCAGGCGAAGCTCACCGGTCGGAAAGGCGTCTGCCCGGCAATCCAGTGCAAACAGCTTGGACAGGGTGTCCAGGCAGCGCGGACCCTTCACCGTCATGCGGCAACGCGCGTGGCTCAGGTCGGTCACGCCGCCCACGTCCGCGCCAATGGCTGCGCGCAGCACCAGGTACGGGTCGCTCGCTGCATCGCCGATCAGCAGCCATTCTTCTGGGCCGGTGCGCATCAGCAGGCCCAGGTGGGTCGCCAGGATTTTTCCTGTAGGCCCCGGGGGCGTCTGGCCGAGCAGTTGGGTTAGCGCGGCCTGGAGCGCGGCTTCGCCCGACACCCAGGTGCTGACCAGCACGGCCTGCGGCACCAGGCCTGCACTGATGTGTACCCCGACGCTGCCGTCAAGGGCCGGGCGTTCGCCCAGGGCATGGCCCTCGAAAGGGCTGCGGTAAAGCGATGCATCAACCACGGTAG
>BJGT01000257.1 GCA_014190675.1 Comamonadaceae bacterium
GCTTTTCTACTGACCTCAACCAAAGAACCCACATGTACAAATTAGTGGCATTTGATGCCTACGGCACCTTGTTTGACGTTTATTCCATGGGCCAGTTGGCCGAGGAACTATTCCCCGATAACGGCCAAGCTTTGGCGCTGATGTGGCGTGACCGGCAAATCGAATACACCCGCTTGGTCACCATGAGCGATCCCGACCCCAAGGGGAGTCGGCACTACCTGCCATTTTGGGAACTGACCGTACGTTCTTTGCGTTACTGCTGCAAACGCCTACGCCTGCCGCTGACTACAGTCAACGAGCAGCGACTGATGGACCAGTACGCCAAGCTAACCGGATTTGCTGACAGCTTGGAGGTCCTGCGGTCAATCAAGAACAAGGGCCTGTTTACAGCCATTCTGTCCAACGGTAGCCGGGAGATGCTGTCCACAGCGGTCACTGCAAATGGCTTGACCCCTTATTTGGATCAGGTCGTCACCGTCGAGGATGTGCGGCTATTTAAAACTGCGCCGCAAGCCTATGAGTTGCTACTGAAAAACTTTCCCGTGACCAAGCAAGAAATACTATTTGTCTCCAGCAACGCTTGGGATGCACTCGCGGCTAGATGGTATGGGTTTGATGTGTTTTGGGTAAACCGGCTTGGGCACCCGTTCGAGGAAATTGGCGAAATCCCTAACTATGAGGGGACGTCACTTTCAGAGGTGTTGGTGGCTCTGGACAGCGCGTAGACCGCATGCGCCGACAGCACAAATAGAAACACCGTAGTGCCTTGCGAAACTACGGTGTTGATCTGGTGGCCTGGCACGCTCCAACCAGTTGGTCACAACGCTTCGATAGGCATGGCCGGAAGGTTAGATTGAATGCTGCTTTGGACCAGGGGCATCAGTTGCCAAAAGCGCCGGGGAAACGGTCCCGATAAGCCGGTGTGGTGCCAACAGTCTCTGCGCTGAGCATCGCCCGCACGATGGCGCGGGCCAGGGCATCGGCTGCAGCGGCGCCCAAGGCATTGACGTTCGCGGGGGTGAAGCCCCAAGCGGCCTGCTGTTTCAGGGTGTCCAGGTCCAGCAGGCCGGTGCCCAGGGCGAAGACTGTGTCGCCGTCAAACATGGTGTGGGCCGGCCGGATAGCGCGGGCGAGCCCGTCTTGCGCCATTTCGGCAATTTTCTTGGCCTGAGCTTTGGTGAGCTTGACGTTGGTCGCAACCACGGCAATGGTGGTGTTCTTGACCGGCTCACTGGCCGCCAGGGCCAGCTGTTCACCTGTGCCTGCGCCTTGCGCAAAAGGCACTTTGAGTGGGCCAAACTCGCCATTGAGCTCCAGGTACTTGGCATAAAACTCACCCGTGGCTGGGTTGACGGTGGAGCCGCCTGCATTGACCGCGACTATGGCGCCGACGATCACGCCGTTGCCCAAGTCAACACTGGCGGTACCCAGTCCGCCCTTGAGGCCACCCGCCACGGCGCCGGCACCTGCACCCACATTGCCCATGGCCACCGGTCCGCCTGAAGCAGCCTCCGCGGCACGACGACCAAACTCTTCGGTAGGGCGGTCATTGAAGGCCCGGCCAAAGCGGCCCGGATCAAACAACACCGCCGCTGGCACGATCGGCACCACATTGCCTCGACCCACATTCCAGCCGCGTTTTTTTTCTTCCAGCCACAGCATCACGCCATGCGCCGCGGCCAGCCCATAGGCGCTGCCACCGGTCAGCACCACCGCATCTACCTTGTCCACCAGGTTGGTCGGGTCCAGCAAGTCGGTCTCACGTGTGCCGGGTGCAGAGCCACGGACATCAACGCCACCGACCGCACCATTGGGCGCCAGCACCACGGTGGTTCCGGTAAAGCGCTGCTCAAAATTGCCAACCTCGATGCCCGGCACGTCAGTGATGGCATTGTGCTTGCCTGGCTGCAAGGTTTGCCGAACCGGCTTGGCCGGCTCAACCGGCGTCTGCGCGCTGGCCATTTGGCCTGAGGCCGCTAGAAAGAGGGCCGCGAATAGCATCGTCGATGGTTTCATGATGGACTCCATGGTGAGTAAGTGTGGGTGCCATTGCTTCAATTGCGGCACATCGAATTTCACATAAACACCAAACAGCTTATACCCATTCAGCCATGAAAGAAGCCCCGCTTGCAAAAAAACAAGGGGGCCTCAATATTGGTGGCCTGGGGCGGAATCGAACCACCGACACAAGGATTTTCAG
>BJGT01000258.1 GCA_014190675.1 Comamonadaceae bacterium
TTGTCTGATCGGAGCGGTGGATGAGCGGTTTAAGTCACACGCCTGGAAAGCGTGCGAGGGGTAAAACCCTCCGCGGGTTCGAATCCCGCCTGCTCCGCCAAAGACCCCTAGCAAGGGGGTTTTTTTCTTCTCAAAATTCCCCGTTCCCCCGCCCGCGCTGCTGCTCCGCATGGTCAACGATTACGGCAAGGAGATCGACCTGGTGTTCCCCGGCATGCGTGGCGACAAACCCACCGACGCCTGTGAAAAAGCTTACCGGCAGGGCAAGGCGGTCAAAGCATTGGCCAAAAAGCTGCTGGCCTGGTGCCCTGCTGACAACCTAAGGAAACTCTGCAAAAGTCCGCCTAATTTGTGTTGACAGAACCAGACGTTTGCTATAAAATACGTAGCATAAAACAAGCCTCCTTAAACCTCGATCTTTTGTCCAAGAAAACCCGCAAGCAAACCTTTCTCGACGAGATGGAAAAGGTTGTCCCGTGGGCTGACTTGGAAGCCTTGATTGCCCCGTATTACTGCGAGGGAGTCAAAGGTCGGCCACCGTTTGCCTTGCAAACCATGCTGCGCACCCACTTCATGCAACAGTGTTCACCCTGTCTGACCCGGCAATGGAGGAGGCGTTTGAATATGCGTGTTGACCCTGATGTTCTGAACGCTTTCAAGGCGACCGGGCCGGGCTGGCAGACCCGCATCAATGCAGCCCTGCGTGACGCCGTGGAGCATGGCCTTGCAAAAGCTTGAGCGGAGTCCATACAACAAGACCGGTAAGGGGACGGTTAGGAAACGGTCTGAAAAGCACCGCGCAGGTATGAAGACTGTTGCGGGCTGGCCGACCGAGGATGATGTGCTGCACCATACAGTTTTATCCTGATCGTGCTCGCAGTAACATCGACTGGGGGATCAACCAGCGCCGCCATGGCGCTTTACCAAAGGACAAACCATGCCGTATTTTGTTGGCGCCTACGCCGCCTCACCCAATACCACCGCCTGGGACCCCGAGCTGGAGGCGCGCTATTACGCGCGGCTGCGCGCACTGCCGAACATCAAGGGGCTGGAGCATCCCTTTTTGGGCACGCTGCACCCGCACGATGACGCCTGGTTTGTACGCCATATCGACCCGAACTGGCGTTTTGTGCTCACCTGCATTCCTGGCGTCGTGGCGGCCACAGCTAAAAATCCGAAGGTGGGCCTGGCGTCTGACGATGCATCCGGGCGCGAAGAAGCCCTGGCCTTTGTGCGGCAGGCACGCGACGCCATCGCCGCCCTGAATGCCGCCTGCGGCCGGCCCGTGGTGGATGCGATTGAAATTCACACCGCCCCGAACAAGACCGAGGCCGCCTCTTCGGTGGGCGCGCTGAGCGCCTCCCTGGCCACGCTGGTTCAGTGGGACTGGCAGGGCGCGCGGGTGGTGATCGAGCATTGCGATGCCCATGTGGCGGGTCAGGTGCCGGCCAAGGGTTTCCTGAGCCTGGCCGATGAAATCGCCGCCATCGAGGCCACCAATGCGCGCTACGGCAGCAGGCTGGGCATCTTGGTCAACTGGGGCCGCTCGGCGCTTGAGGCGCGCAGCGCCCAGGGCCCGCTGCAACACATCGAGTTGGCCAGGCAGCATGGGGTGCTGGCGGGCCTGATGTTTTCGGGCGCCTCGGGGCAAGACACGCCGTACGGCGCCTGGCGCGACAGCCACATGCCGCCCGCCCCAAGCACTGTGGGCGGTATTGGCGCCGAGGGCTCCTTGCTGACCGTCGCGGCCATACACGCGTGCATGGTGGCAAGCGACCACCGAAACCTGACCGTTCTGGGGGTCAAGATCGGCATTCGGCCCCTGGACGCGTCACTGGACGCGCGCATGGCCTACATCAGCAGTGCGCTAGACCACCTGGACGCTGCGCCCTGAACCACGGCGCCAAGGACGTTTATTGCGGCGGTGGTACTGATCAATGGGGTCAGATTCCAATTAAGTACGCACGGCCCCTGTCAGCCGTCAGCTGGCCGGGCGAGGGCCTGTCACCTGGGCCTCGAGGGCGGCGTAATCTGCATCAGTGCGCCCGCGCGCGGCGCTGGCTTTGTGTTCTACGCCTTTGAGCAGCAGCACCAGGGCGTCGTTGTAC
>BJGT01000259.1 GCA_014190675.1 Comamonadaceae bacterium
CAGCCATGCTGCAGGCCAAGCGCAGACCATCAGCATCCATGTGTACGGCGCCAACATCGGCGCGGTGTTGCGCCGCCGGCTCGACCCGGCGGGCCAAGCAATGGCTTTTGTATCGGGCTATGACAGCGCCCTGCTGCCCAACCTGTGGGACCGCTCGGCAGCGGTGCGAGCTGCATGCTGACCATTGAACACCAGGCTGGTGTGACCCTGCTCAGGTTGCAGCGGCCGGAGCGTGGCAATGCGCTCGTGCCCATGCTGGTCGAGGGTTTGATCGGCGCGGCCAGCGAGGCCTTTGCCGACCCCGCTGTGCACACCCTGGTGCTGCAAGGCGAGGGCCGGCATTTTTGCACCGGGCTTGATTTGTCGGATCTCGCCACTTTGTCGGACGCTGACCTGCTGCTGCGCCTGGTGCGTATCGAAACCCTGTTGGCCATGCTTTGGCATGCGCCGATTCGTACCGTGGCGCAGGCCAAAGGCCGTACCTGGGGCGCCGGTGCCGACCTGCTGGTGGCCTGCGAGCAGCGGCTGGTGGGCTCGGACACCACACTGCGTTTTCCCGGTGCGCAGTTTGGCCTAGTGCTGGGAACCCGGCGCCTGGCAGAGCGCATTGGCGCTGATGCTGCGCGCGCCCTGGTGCTGGAGGGCAGCGAGCTTGATGCGCCCCAGGCCTTGGCGCTCGGGCTGGCCAGCCGAATCACAGACACCCTGGCGCTGGCGCTGCTGCGCACCAGCGGCGACACCGGGCGCGCGGTGCGCACGGCCAGCCGCTCTGATCTGCGCGATGCCGATTTGGCGGCTCTGGTGCGCTCGGCCGCGGTTCCCGGCTTGCAGCAGCGCATCACACAGTACCGGGCCAGTCTGCTGGCACAATGAAGTTATGCCAAAGTTTGCAGCCAACTTGTCTTTTTTATACCTTGAACTGCCTTTTTTGGAGCGCTTTGCGGCCGCTGCGCAGGATGGCTTCAAGGCGGTTGAGTACCTGTTCCCCTATGAGCATGAGCCACGAGAAATCAGCGACCGCCTGAGCGCCCATGGCTTGCAGCAGGTGCTTTTCAATGCCCCGCCGGGCGACTGGGGCGCCGGCGAGCGGGGCTTGGCCTGCTTGGCCGACCGCCAAGCCGAGTTCCAAAGCGGTATCGTGCGCTCCCTGGACTATGCGCTCGCGCTGGGATGCCCGCGGGTTCATGTGATGGCTGGCCTGCTGCCAGCGGGGCAAGACCGTGAGGCCTGCCAGCCCAGCTATGTCAGCAACTTGCGCTGGGCCGCAGAGAGGGCGGCTTCAAAGGGGCTGGACCTGATGATCGAGCCGATCAACCAACGCGACATACCGGCTTATTTTTTAAACCGGCAGGACCATGCGCATGAGTTGCTGCAGGCCATTGGCGCGCCCAATGTGTTGGTGCAAATGGACCTCTACCACTGCCAAATTGTGGAGGGCGATGTCAGCATGAAGCTGCGCCAATACCTGCCCACGGGACGGGTCGGGCATATTCAGATTGCCAGTGTGCCGCTGCGCCAGGAGCCCGACAGCGGCGAGTTGCACTACCCCCATCTGTTTGCCCTGCTCGATGAACTGGGTTATGCCGGTTGGGTCGGTTGCGAATACCGGCCACGCCTGGGCGCCGTGCCCGGTGGCACCACGGCTGGCCTGGGCTGGCGCCCGGTCTGATCTCGGCGCTGACGCCCCGTCGCATGTTTGTGAAGGAGATAAATTAGCCATGAATGCCAGAGTTCCCCCATCCGCCTTGAACGCCGTACAGGCCCTCACCCAGGTTAGCCGTGCCTGGGACGAGCAGATCGTGCCGCAGCTGACCGACTACATTGGCATCCCAGCCAAATCACCGATGTTTGACGCCGATTGGGCCAAGCACGGCTACATCGACACCGTGATGCGCAACACGGCGGCCTGGGTTGAGGCGCAAAAGGTCGAAGGCCTGACGCTGGAAATCATCCGCACCGAGGGCCGCACGCCCCTGATGTTTTTTGAGGTGGCGGCCAGCAGCGGCGCTGCAGGCGGCCCGGCACCGGTCAGCCAGCAAACCGTGCTGATGTATGGCCACTTGGACAAGCAGCCCGAGTTTTCTGGCT
>BJGT01000260.1 GCA_014190675.1 Comamonadaceae bacterium
CACCTGTCAACCCACCACGCCCCCGCTATTCAATGGGCAGGCTCACTTCGAGCAATGATTGCGCCAGTATCCAAAGTGACAAGGCTACCCGATGACAGCAGAGAAATCCATATAGCTGGATATAAACCTAGCATCATCAGGCACCCAGCCCCTGCTGGCACTGCCCCATGCCCGCCACTGCACGCCCAACGCAAGCGCATTCTCATGCGAGCGGGCCAGCGGGCTCCAAACCCAAACTCTACAACCCACGCCACCCAGAGCGCACGCTGCTCTACCAAACCATAGCCGAACACTTCGAGACCTGGTTTGAGCTGGCCAGTGCCGGTCAGTTCGACGGCCAGGGCGACCACCACACCCCCAAGCCCTATGTCCGTCAAGCCTTTCGCAAATATCTAGAGTGCGGCATGTTTGCGCATGGCTTTGCCCGGGCGTGGTGTGATGACTGTGGCCACGACTACTTCGTCGCCTTCTCCTGCAAAGGCCGTGGTGTATGCCCGTCCTGCAACACGCGGCGCATGGTGGAGACGGCAGCACACCTGAGCGATCACGTCTTTCCCCGCCTGCCGGTGCGCCAGTGGGTGCTCTCGGTGCCAAAGCGGCTGCGCTTTCTTCTGCAACGTGACGGGGCAGCTCTGAACATGGTGCTGCGTATAACTGAATTCACTGCATAGGGATTGCTCACGCGCCCACTAGACCTTGTTTTTGCGCATTGGTACAGCGGCCGGGTGCGCCAGCCCTTGGGCCATCATGTGACGGACTCTGAGAGCGCCAGACCACTGGGGCGGGCGCGATCCCAGTGTCGACGAGCTGCGCCCGTGCAAGGCCCTGCTGGAGTTCTTGACGTTCGCACGGGTTGGGTCAGGACGACGCAACCCAGTTTTCAACGCTCAGGCCGGGGTAGTCCTGGAAGTCGGCCTCGTTGTTGGTGACCAGCGTCAGGTCCAGGCTCAGCGCATGGGCGGCAATCAGGCGGTCCATGGCGTCGCGGCGGCGGTCGCGCACCGCCACAGCCAGCACGCCATAGCTTTCGGCTGCACTTGATTCAAAGCCCACCACAGGCACGCGCCCGATCAGGCGCCCGAGAGAAGTGGCAGCTTGGGGACGGTCTTTGCCAGCGCAGCGCTCTACCCCGTGGCATAGCTCTGCATAGGTGACCACCGACATAACAACTTGTCCCAAAGTGGCGGTCTTGAACCGCTGAACCACTTGCGGCGGATGCGCGTTGATCAGGTAAATACAGATGTTGGTGTCGAGCATATAGCGCATAAAAAAGCCTAGGTGCCCAGACCACTGCCGCCCCAATCGCGCTCCCGCTGTTCATGGAACTCACGGCCTTCGGCCATGAAGCCTTTGGGGAAGGCCGCAAAAATATCGGTCAGGTCGCCGATCGTTTCCGTCACGACCGGGCGCAGCACCAGCGTCTTGCCCACTCGCTCGACTTCAACGTCTTGCGCGCCGCCTTCAAAGACCAGCTCTTTGGGAATGCGCACCGCCAGAGAATTTCCGCTTTTGAAGATACGGGTCAACATGAGCTTTCCTCCATCAAAACTCAAGTATATACAGGATATACAAAAAAGCTTGGGGATTTGACTAGTAGTTCGTTCCATCAATACAGTTACTAAATAGATGATAAACGCCATGCTTCCTCTTCAACTCATGAAGGCGGTGATCATGGCGAGAAAATCTGAACGGCCGTCGTTGGTGCTGACGCAAGAACAGCGGACCACTCTGCAAGAACTTTCTGCATCGCGGGTGGCTTCCACGCGCGAGGTGGAGCGTGCCAAGGTGATGCTGGGCTACGCCGATGGCATCTCGATCACGGGGCTGCATCGCCGACTTGGGTTTAGTCGGCCGATGATCTACCGCTGCGTGGACAAGGCGCTGGCTGCAGGTTTCCAAATGGGGCTCAAGGACAAATACCATCGGCCACATGAACCCGAAATCAGCGACGAGGCCAAAGCTTGGGTGGTCAGCATCGCATGCACAAAACCCAAGGATCATGGGTTGGCGGCCGAGTTGTGGTCGATCTCCGCGCTGGCACGGTTTGTTGGTGAGCGCGCGCAGG
>BJGT01000261.1 GCA_014190675.1 Comamonadaceae bacterium
GCAGCGCGTCCAGCCCGGTGACCCGGGGTGCGCGGTTGTGGGTCACGGCGTCGACAAAGTCTTGCAACACGGCGCGGTGGTCGTCGTTGGGGAAATCCATGATGTTGGCGCCGCTGCCTGTGCCGCCCTGGGCCTTGTGCTGCAGGGTCTGGCCATCGACAAAGTCGATCTGCAGGCTGCCGCCTTCCAGCACGGCGCTGCCCAGGCTGCCGATGACCTCGATGCACTCGGGCCGGCCCGAGTGCATGGCAGTGGTGGCGAGCAGCTGCCCGGGCGCGCCGTTGGCCAGCGTGAGCAGGGCGCTGGCGTAGTCTTCGGTTTCCATGCGGTGCAGCCCGGTGGTGATGACCTGGGCCGCCAGCACCGAGCGCACACCGACCAGGGCGCGGAACAGGTCCAGGCTGTGGATGGCCTGGGTCAGCAGCACGCCGCCGCCGTCGCGCGCCAGGGTGCCGCGCCCGGCCTGGTCGTAATAGCTCTGCGGCCGCCACCAGGGCACCCGCACCGAGGCGGCCTGCACCCTGCCCAGCCGCCCACTGGCCAGCGCGTCTTGCAGCGCCAGGGCGCCGGGGCGAAAGCGGTGCTGCAGCACCACGCCCAAGCGCCGGTCGGAAGCCTGGGCCAGGTCGACGATGGCTTGGGCACGCGTCAGCGAAATATCCAGTGGTTTTTCCAGCAGCAGGTGCTTGCCGGCGGCAAACACCTGGGTCGCCAGCTCCAGGTGGCTGGCCGGCGGCGTGGCCACGATCACCGCTTGCACAAGGGGGTCAGCCAGCGCGGCCTGCAGGTCAGCGCTGGGCGTGAGCAGCCCCTGAAACGGCCCCAGGTTGGCCAGCGCCGGCCGGCGCGTGACGGCGTGGCGCAGTTCAACCGTGTCGCGCAGGTCAAACAGGCTTTGCAGGTGGGGCACGGCGCCAGGGCCAATGCCCACCAGGGCGATGCCAAAACGGTGGCTCATGTGGGGGTTCCTTCCAGGGCGTTGAACACGCGGATGGCGGCGTAGGCGTCATTGGCGGCGTACACCAGCTGCGCCTCAGACAAACGGGGCTGGGCCCAGTTGCTGGTGGAGGCTTTTTTGGATTTGATAAAGCGCTGCTGAAACAGCACCGCCACCGCACCTTTGACGCCCATGTCCTTGCGGTAGCCGCGCTCTCTAAACAATTGGTTCAGTTCCAGCAGCCCGACCGGCTCCACGCCCAGCTTGCGCACGATGTGGCGGCGGTCCTCCCCCAGACCAAAGCCGGCCTTGGTGACGCCGCCCAGGTTCAGCAGCTCGGCCGCCACGGCAAGGCATTCTGGATCGATCAATTGAAACACCCAGGCCCGCTGTGGCGTGGACAGTTGCAGCACGTGCGGCCCGTCCGACACCTCGCCGGCCCGAAAGGTTGGTTTGGACTCGGTGTCAAAGCCCCAGGCCGGCAGCTTGGCCAGTTCGTCGCAGGCCGCGCGCGCCTGGTCGCCAGTGGTCACCAGGGTGATGCGGTCCAGCCCCAGACGCTCAAACAGCGGCAGCAGGGCAATGGCGTCGTTGTCGGGGGTGGCTAGATGGTTTGTCATGCAGACGTATCATCGCCGCTAATACGCCTGGCGCGTAATCTCTGAGCGAATTTTCAACTTGACAGACCCAAACTCGCAACTGATCGCCGCAGCCCTGGCCCGCCTGGGGCTGGGACAGGCCGCGGACCTACGAGGCATCCAACAGTTGGTGGGCGGCGTGTCGTCCGACATTTGGCAGATTGATCTTGGCGGTCGCAGCATCTGCGCAAAGCGGGCTTTGCCCACGCTCAAGGTGGCGGCACACTGGCAAGCGCCGCTGTCGCGCAATGCCTTTGAATACGCCTGGTACCAAACCATCGCCCCAGCGTTTCCCGAGTTGGTGCCAGCCATGCTGGGGCGCGACGCGCCAAGCGGTATTTTTTTTATGCAGTACCTCGCACCCGAGCACTACCCGGTCTGGAAAACCCTGCTTCTGCAGGGCCGGATTGATGCCGGCCTGGCACAGCAGGTCGGGCAAGCGTTGGGGCAGGTGCACGCCT
>BJGT01000262.1 GCA_014190675.1 Comamonadaceae bacterium
GAACCATGCCCGAATTGGTGAACATCAGGGTCGGGTCATTGCCCGGAACCAGCGGGCTCGATGCCACGGCCGTGTGCCCTTTGGACTCGAAAAAATCGAGAAAAATCTGGCGGATATCGGCAACGCTCACTACGGGCTGGGTCATGGCTGGGCTTTTTTGTACAGGGTCAACGGGCGCCATTGGCGGCTAGCCTCAGATTATCGTTTCCCGAAGCAGGTGTGGCTCGGCCGGCTGCTGGTCACGCGTTGGGCCACTAAAAAAGCGTCCAATTTAAATAAATATGGAAAAAAGTCGCGACTAAACGATAATATAGCCTCATTTAAGCGGACGATCAACCCATGAAACGCTATTTGGACGACCGGGTTCGCCTGGACCTGGCACAAAAAATGGTTTTTTTGACTGGCCCGCGCCAGGTCGGCAAAACCACGCTCAGCCAACAACTGATGGTGCAGACCGGAGGTCAGTACCTCAATTACGACGTGGCGGCCGACCGCGCACTGATTCTCAAGCAGCGCTGGCGGCCCCAGGCCGCGTTGTTGGTACTGGACGAAATCCACAAAATGCCGAACTGGAAGAGTTGGCTCAAAGGCGTGTACGACGGAAAACCTGCGGCGCAGCGTCTGCTGGTCACGGGCAGCGCCCGCCTTGACACCTTCAGGCAAAGCGGCGAGTCACTGGCAGGGCGTTTTTTTGGCATCCGCCTGCACCCTATCTCGGTGCGAGAGTGGTGCGAGCAAACCGGTGCTCAGGCCGACGCCGCCTTGACACACCTGCTGGAGCGCGGCGGTTTTCCAGAGCCCTGCCTGGCCGAATCACTGGAGCAGGCCGAGCGTTGGCGCCGGCAGTATTTTGACGGGCTGGTGCGCGACGATGTGCTGGAGTTTTCGC
This sequence comes from Comamonadaceae bacterium, assembly GCA_014190675.1. Classification (GTDB taxonomy): domain Bacteria; phylum Pseudomonadota; class Gammaproteobacteria; order Burkholderiales; family Burkholderiaceae_C; genus Rhodoferax. The sequence continues at coordinate 890 of BJGT01000262.1, forward strand.
GCATCCAGGAGGTCAACACCATCAAACTGTTTGCCCAGATGCTGCGCAGCAGGGTCGGCTCGCCACTGTCGTTGGCCAGCATGGCGCGAGACCTGGCGGTATCCCCAGTGACACTAAAAAAATACCTGGACATTTTGGAAGCCCTGTTCGTTGTGTTCGTGGTCCGCCCCTGGCACGACAACATCGCCCGCTCAGTGCTGCAGGCGCCCAAGGTGTATTTTTACGACACCGGCCTGGTCGAAGGCGACGAGGGCACCCGTTTCGAGAACCTGATGGCCACGGCCTTGCTCAAGCACGTGCAGTGGCAGCACGACGTCCTGGGCCGAGAAGCCGGACTGCATTACATTCGCACCAAGGACGACGCCGAGGTGGACTTTGTGCTGAGTGAAAAAAAGCAACTCACCCATTTGGTGGAATGCAAGCTGTCCGACGACAAGCCACACCGGGGCTTGCGCCGCTTTGCGCTGCAGCACCCGGGCGCCCAGGCCAGCCAAGTGGTGCGCAACCTGCGGCACAGCTACAGCGTGGGCGAGCTGACCCTGAGCCGCGCCGATGAGTTCCTGAACGGCTTGCTGGTCTGATCGCAAAATCCCGTCAAAAACCAGTACGCTTAGGACTTCGGGCCTGCCCGGCAAACATACGCACTTTTTTGGAAGAACCCCATGGACATGCAGACTTCGCCCCTGGCGCTGCTCAAAGACCCTAGCCTGCTCAAGACCGACGGTCTGATCAACGGCCAGTGGGTGGCGGCGCCTACCGTAGGGGGCTCAGGCCCTAGCCGCTTTGACGTGCTGGACCCATCCAACGGCCACAAACTCGCCGATGTGGCCAACCTCGGCCAGGCCGACGCTGAGGCCGCCATTGCCGCCGCCAATGCCGCCTGGCCGGCCTGGCGCAAGAAGACTGCCAAAGAGCGCAGCATCATCCTGCGCAAGTGGTTTGACCTGCTGGTGGCCAACCAAGACGACCTGGGCCGCATCATGACCGCCGAGCAGGGCAAGCCCTTCCCCGAGGCCAAGGGCGAAGTGGCCTATGGCGCCAGCTTTGTTGAATGGTTCGCCGAGGAAGCCAAGCGCAT
>BJGT01000263.1 GCA_014190675.1 Comamonadaceae bacterium
ACCCATGAGCTCAATGTCAAGCAGGACGTCGACTCCCTGTTTCACCCCTACACACCGCTGGCCCGGCAGCGAGAAACCGGGCCGCTGGTGATCACCCGGGGCGATGGCGTTTATGTGGAAGACGACCAGGGCCGGCGTTATTTGGAGGGTATGTCTGGCCTGTGGTGCACCGCCCTGGGCTTTTCTGAGCCGCGACTGACCGAGGCTGCCACCCGGCAGATGAGCCGCCTGCCCTACTACCAGCTGTTTGGGGGACGTGCCAACGAGCCCTCCATTGAGTTGTCGCACCGGCTGATTGAAAAAACCCGGCACCTGGGCATGGAGAAGGCGATGTTTGCCAACTCCGGCTCTGAGGCCAACGACCAGGCCGTGAAGATGATCTGGTACTACTTCAACGCCATTGGTAAGCCGACCAAAAAGAAACTGATTGCGCGTGAGCGCGGCTACCACGGGGTAACCGTCATGTCAGCCAGCCTGACCGGGCTGCCCGGCAACCATGCGGACTTTGACCTGCCCATCGGCGAACGTGTGCTGCGCACCGCCTGCCCCAGCTATTACCACTATGCCCAGCCCGGGGAAACCGAGGCGGCTTTCACGAACCGTATCGTGGGCGAACTCGAGGCGCTGATCTTGCGCGAAGGCGCTGACACCATCGCCGCTTTTTTTGCTGAGCCGCTGCAGGGTGCGGGTGGCGTCATCATTCCACCGCCCGGCTACTGGGCCCAGGTGCAGGCCCTGTTGCGCGAGCATGATATTTTGCTGGTGGCTGATGAGGTGATCACTGGTTTTGGCCGAACCGGCGAGTGGTTTGGCTGCGACACCTACCAGATTCAGCCTGACATGATGTCGCTGGCCAAAGCGCTGTCGAGCTCTTACCTGCCGATTTCTGCCACGCTGGTCAGTGCCAAGGTTTATGCCGGCTTGACGCAGGGCAGCACCCGCAATGGCCTGTTCTCTCATGGCGTGACCTATGCCGGGCACCCGGTGTGTGCAGCGGTGGCGATCGAGACCCTGAAGATCTACGAGGAGCGCGATCTGGTGCGCCATGTGCAGCAGATCGCGCCGCATTTTCAACAGCGCCTGCAGGCCATGACCCAGCACCCGATGGTGCATGCCACCCGGGGAATTGGTTTGATCGGTGCCATGGAACTGGTGCAGGACAAGGCCAGCCGCCGACTGTTCGACCCTGCCAGCGGCATTGTGGCGCGGGTGCTCAGCGCCGGTTTGGAGGTGGGCGTAATCTTCCGGCCGCTGCGCGACACCATGGCCCTGTGCCCGCCGTTGATCATCACCAGCGCTCAGATTGACGAGTTGTTTGACAAACTCACCCTGGCCCTCAACATGGCGCTGGCTGATGCCCGGCACGCCGGCCTGATGCCATGACGCAGCCCAACGCCGGGATGCTTGATGCCATAGGGCCGCTGCGCGACTTTGTGGTCGCGATGACAGCCTTGGTGGACACCACCCAAGAAGAAGCGCGGCTGCTGGCCGAGAGCCGGGTGTTGCTGGCGCGTTTGATTGCGCGTGACGACTGGTTGCCTGGGGCGTTTTCAGCAGGGCGCCCGGACCGCTACGCCCAGTACCTGCTGCACTGCGACCCGTGGGAGCGTTTTTCGGTGGCAAGCTTCGTGTGGGGCCCTGGGCAGGCCACGCCGGTGCACAACCACACGGTGTGGGGCTTGGTCGGCATCTTGCGCGGGGCGGAGCGCTGCGAAGAATTTGAGTTGCAGTCGGGCAAGCCGGTGGCTACCGGTGGCGAGCACCTGATGCAGCGCGGCGACATTGATGCAGTCTCGCCAGCGCTGGGCGACTGGCATCGGGTCAGCCATGCTGCAGGCCAAGCGCAGACCATCAGCATCCATGTGTACGGCGCCAACATCGGCGCGGTGTTGCGCCGCCGGCTCGACCCGGCGGGCCAAGCAATGGCTTTTGTATCGGGCTATGACAGC
>BJGT01000264.1 GCA_014190675.1 Comamonadaceae bacterium
GCTAAAGGCTGAAAATCTTGCCCGGGTTCATGATGTTGTGCGGGTCCAGTGCCTGCTTGATGGTGCGCATCATGCCCACCGCGCCGCTGCCGGCCTCGGTCAGCAAAAAATCCATTTTGTGAAGGCCCACGCCGTGCTCACCGCTGCAGGTGCCTTCCAGGCGCAGAGCGCGCGCCACCAGCGCATGGTTGAGCTGCTCGGCAGTGGCCCGTTCGGCCGGGTTGTCGGGGTCAATCAGGTAGCCGAAGTGGAAGTTGCCGTCACCCACATGGCCAACTAAAAAATAGGGCAAGCCGCTGGCTTCGGCCTCGGCCACTGAATCGAGCAGGCAGTCTGCCAGCCGGCTGATCGGCACGCAGGTGTCGGTGGAAATGGCGCGGCAGCCGGGCCGGGACTGTATGGCGGCAAAGTAGGCGTTGTGTCGTGCGGTCCACAGCCGGGTGCGCTCCTCGGGGGTGGTAGCCCATTCAAAGGCGTTACCACCGAACTCGGCGGCAATTTCCTGCACCGCCTCGGCCTGCTCCTTGACCGAGGCCGGCGAGCCATGAAACTCCATCAGCAGCTGCGGCTCTTCGCGCAGCGTCAGCTTGGAGTGGGCATTGACCATGCGTACCGAGTTGGCGTCTATCAGTTCGACCCTGGCAATCGGGATGCCGAGCTGGATGATCTGGATGGTGGTGCGTACCGCCGCTTCGATGCTGGGAAAGGAGCACACCGCCGCCAAGATGGCCTCGGGCAGCGGGTAGAGCTTGACCGTGACTTCGGTGATCACACCCAGCGTGCCTTCGCTGCCAACCATCAGGCGGGTCAGGTCGTAGCCGGCGGACGATTTCTTGGCCCGGGTGCCGGTGCGGATGACCTCACCGCTGGCGGTGACGACTTCGAGCGCCAGCACGTTCTCGCGCATGGTGCCGTAGCGCACAGCGTTGGTGCCGCTGGCGCGGGTGGCGCTCATGCCGCCCAGGGTGGCATCGGCGCCGGGGTCTATAGGAAAGAACAGCCCGGTACTTTTGACGGCTTCGTTGAGTCGCTTGCGGGTGACGCCCGGCTGCACAGTCACAGTCAGGTCTTCGGCGTTGATGGTCAGCACCTGGTTCATGCGGCTGACATCAATGCTGATGCCGCCCTGCACGGCCAGCAGGTGGCCTTCCAGCGAGGAGCCGATGCCAAAAGGGATCACCGGTACCCGGTATTGGCTGGCCAGGGTCACCACCTCGGCCACCTCTTGCGTGCTTTGCGCAAACACCACGGCTGCCGGCGGCGGCACGGTGGTGAAGGCCGACTCGTCGCGGCCGTGCTGTTCGCGCACCACCAGCGCGGTGGAGCAGCGCTCTGCAAAGCGCGCCTTGAGTGCTGCCAGCAGGACGGCTGGCACCTCGCGTTGCAGCACGGCGGGGGCTAGGTGTGAGCTTGGGGTGGCGGCGTTCATGGGCGGAGCTTTCAAGGGGCGAGGCTTCTATTTTGCTGCAACAATCGCGCGAATCAAAGGAAAACCATCATGGGACAAAGATTGACACAAATTGCCACTCGCACTGGCGACGGCGGCACCACCGGCCTGGGCGACAACACCCGGGTCTCGAAAAACAGCCTGCGGGTGCACGCCATGGGCGATGTGGACGAGCTCAACTCCAACCTGGGCGTGCTGCTGTGCGAGGACATGCCCAGCAGTGTGCGGATGTTGCTGGTGGAGATCCAGCACCAGCTGTTCAACCTGGGGGGCGAGTTGTCGATCCCCGGTTTTGAGCTGCTCAAACCCGAGGCGGTGCTGGCGCTGGACGAGGCGCTGGCTGAGCACAATGCCACGCTGCCGCCGCTGGCCGAGTTCATTTTGCCCGCCGGTTCGCGGGCGGCTTGCCTGGCCCATGTGTGCCGAACCGTGGC
>BJGT01000265.1 GCA_014190675.1 Comamonadaceae bacterium
TTGGTCCTGATCTTCGGCAAATTGGCGCAGCAGCCTCAGATAAAGGTCTGGCCTGCCAAGGCAGCGGCGCAGGCCCAGATCAGTGTCAAGGCCCTCCACCGGGCCGGCCAGCACCAAAGGCAGTTCCGACGGCTGGGCGGCGCCAGGCGGGTCTGCGGGCCTCTTGCCGGGCCCGCTTCGATACGGCAGCCAGCGCAGAAGGGCACGCCACAGCGCCTTGATGTCAATCGGCTTGGTGACAAAGTCGTTCATGCCGGCGTCCAGGCAGCGCTGCCGGTCCTCCGACATGGCGTTGGCGGTCATGGCCAAAATAGGCAATTCGGCAAAACCTGGCAGAGCCCGAATCGCGCGGGTGGCTGCCAGCCCGTCAAGCACCGGCATCTGGATGTCCATCAACACCAGATCAAAGTGCAGCCCGGCACGCAACAGCTCCAGGGCCTGTTGCCCATGCTCGGCCGTGACCACGCGCAGGCCCTGCTCTTGCAGCAGTTCCAGGCCGAGCTCCCGGTTGATTGCATTGTCTTCAACCAGCAGCACGCGTCGCCCGCGCAGGGCCTGCAGGTCCAGCAGCGCATCAGGCTCGCCGGCAACAGAGTCGGCTGGCACCGACTGGAAGGCGCTGCGCCCCAAAACAGACATCATGTGCTCAAACAGTGCTGACCCGCTCACCGGCTTGCCCAGCATGCTGTCGATGCCGTCCAGGGTGGCGGCGGCAAACAGGTGTTCGCGCCCGAAGGCGGTGAGCAAACTCAGGTGGGGTTGGCGGCCAAGAGGGGTTTGCCGAATCTGGCGGGCCAGCGCCGCGCCGCTCATGTCGGGCAGCTGCCAATCCAGCAAGACCACATCAGGGGGCTGCTGGCGCGCCTGCGCGGCCTGCAATGCCAACAGGGCATCAGCACCTGTGCCGGCTGATTCGACGGAGAAATTCATGCGCCCCAGCATGTCGCAAAGTTGCCGGCGGGCGCTGGCGTTGTCGTCAACCACCAGGATCCGAAAGCCCGCAGCATCCGCCGGCATCTGCGGCGCTGCGGGTGGGTCGGTCTGCAGGCCCAGGGGGACGGCGAACCAGAAGGTCGAGCCCACCGCGGCGCTTGAGGCCAGGCCGTACTCGCCGCCCATCAAATCCACCAAGCGCGCCGCAATCGCCAGGCCCAGGCCGGTGCCACCGTATTTGCGCGTGGTTGAGCTGTCGGCCTGTGAAAAATCTTTGAACAAGGCCCCGCGCTGCGCCTCAGTGATGCCAATGCCGGTGTCCCGCACAGCGAAGCGCAGGTGGGCCGAATGTTCCATCACTTGGCTTGCCACCACGGAGATTTCGACTTCGCCCTGCTCGGTAAATTTAACCGCGTTGCTGGCAAAGTTGAGCAGCACCTGGCCCAGGCGCAGCGGGTCACCGCGCAAATAAGCGGGGGTTCCCGGGGCCACACTGAGAATCAGCTCAAGCCCCTTGTCGGCGGCTTTTGCAGCCACCATCGCAATGGTGTTGTCAAGCAGCTGCTCTAGTGCGAAGTCGGATACTTCGGCTTGCAGCTTGCCCGCTTGAATTTTGGTGAGGTCCAAAATGCCGTTGATGATGCCCATCAAATGCTGGCTTGCAGCATCGATCCGGCCCAGGTAATTGCGCTGCCGGGCGGTCAGCTCGGTGCCCTGCGCGAGATGGGTCATGCCAATGATTGCATTCAGGGGGGTGCGGATTTCGTGGCTCATGTTGGCCAAAAAGGCCGACTTGATGCGCTCTGCATCCTGCGCGCCGGCGAGGGCGTCGCTGATGGCGTGGGTGCGCAGCGCAACGGTGTTTTCGAGTTCCGCGTTGAGCCGCTGCAGGGCAAGCTCACGCCCCCTGAGCTCGAGTTGCAAGCGCA
>BJGT01000266.1 GCA_014190675.1 Comamonadaceae bacterium
GGGGCACGCCTTTCCCGGCATCCACCATCTCCACCATCTTCACCGATGATGAACTGATGTCCATCCCGAACAAGGGCGGAGTCTTTGGCTTGAAGATGTCGAAATCGAGTTGCAAACCCAAATTCCCTTTCAGGTATGGCGGGTTACGAGCATAAAGTATAATCCACGTTAAATCCTATCAACAACCCCGTACCCTCAGTAGTGTCCGGACGTTATGCGAATAGATTCAGCTGATTAGCATCAAGGGACTGAATATCTTCGGTGACGATGTTGTTAAGCAGTTGATCCAATGGAATTCTCTCGAACATGGTTAGGCTCAGGATTTGTAGCATTTCATAGAGGCTTGCCGAAAGGTTAAGCCGTTTTTTGACGATGGCAACGAGCACGTAGACCGAGACGGCGATCCAGATTTGGGTCTTGACCGCATTCTCCGATGTGCCGAAAAAGACTTTGATACGAAGATGCTGCTTTATCCATTTGAAAAACAATTCGACCTGCCACCGGCACCGATAGAGATCGGCGATGGTGATCGCCGGCAGCGCGAAGTTGTTGGTCAGGAACACCAGACGTTTGCCGGTCTTGGGGTCTCTGAAGTTGATGCGCCGCAGCGGCGTGTCGAAGTCCTGGCGCGAGTAAAAGCCGGTGAGCACGATGGTCTGATCGCAAATCAAACCCGTGCTTCGATCGACCGGATGGGAATAACGCCGCTGAGCTTTGAGGTTGGATTTGGCGCGCGTCACAAAGAAGCTGCCCGCCTCGTGCAGACGATGCAGCCGTTGGAAATCGATATAGCCTCGGTCCATGATGTAGAAGGCGCCCGGCTCGGGTATCAACAGGTCCAGAGCATTGACGTCGTGAAGTTTGCCGTCGCTGATGTGCAAGAACGTGGGGATGTTGCCGCGCAGGTCCAGCAGCGTATGCAGCTTGATAGCCGCCTTGGTCGAGCGAAACGGTGCCCAAGGAAATACCGACAGGCACAGATCGATGGTGCTCGCATCCAGGGCGTAGACCGTCTCCTTCAGATCGACGCCAAAGGGTTCGTCCGCATAAAGAGGACGGGCGATTCCGATGAGCGACTGTGCAAACTCCGCGTGGATGCGCCAGTCGCGCACTTCGTTGGCATCGGCCAACGTGCTGCGCGATACCCGGGCCTTGATGCCCATGTGGTAGAGCTTGCTCGTTTGCGCACGCAGACACGCTTGGATGTCGCGCAAGCTCTCTCGGTAGGTTAGTTGGGCAAAGGCCATGCAAAGATATTGATCGAGGCAAGAAAAGCTCTTGACCTTGTGCTCTCCGTCGTAGCGCGCCACGCAACGACGAAACGTCGTCAGTGGCAAATGCTGCGTGATTTGCGCGAACACCAATTTGCCCAAGTGCATCGAAGTCCCCTGCGAGTGAGTGCCTCACAGGATCGCAAATTGCCGCTATGACGTTCAAATCGAGACCAGAAAAAAACATGAATTACCTATTTCAGATCAACCAATTATTGCGTTTCAGATGTTCAACGTCCGGACAGCAGTGAGGGTGGGTCAATATTCAATCGGCGCCAACAGTTGGGAACATCGGGCGCTTCTGGCCGGTGACCGATGTCGTTTCTGCAATGGCGCCATTGAAACATTGATGAATCCGACTAAAAAGCGCAAAATTTCGCCCATATCAATCGAATTAATAGATATATAGGCCCACATGCCATCTCCGCGCATTTCTCTTGACCAGTGGAAAGTCCTCGCCGCCGTGGTGGACGCCGGCAGCTACGCGCGCGCCGCCGAGCGCATCCACCGCAGCCAGTCCACGCTCACCTACGCCGTGCAGAAGCTGGAACGCACGCTGGGCGTGAAGGTGTTCGAGATCC
>BJGT01000267.1 GCA_014190675.1 Comamonadaceae bacterium
TCCCTGTTAATTCCCCTGACACAGGGACATTGCACCTGAGACGGGTTCGCTCACGACTGCACCCACCGCCATTTAGCGTGGAAGTGGAGACGCCGGTGTAGCGCAGATCAGACGTAGCGCTCGGAGGTGAGATCGTGCTCCCCCCGCTCGTGAATGATGTTAGCCTGAATATTTCACGCATTTGAGTCGGCAGTCCCGCCCGAAGGCGCGTTGTCATTGGTATCTGACGCCAATCACAACAAAGGACTGCCAATGCCAAACTGTACCGAAGAAATTGGAACAAGCAAGAGAAGAATTTGGGCGGCTTGGACGCCGAGTAGTGGAGGGCCGATTTGACGGCGGCAGCATGACATCCGATGGCGGTGTGATGCTGCTGGGTGAGGTCGACCGCAAGCTCGGATTGCTCGAAGCTGCCAGCCGGTGCATTGCCGATCCGCGCAGCCCGATGTTGATCAAGCACGGCGTGCGCGACATGCTGCGCCAGCGCGTGTACGGGCTGGCGCTGGGCTGGGAAGACTTGAACGACCACGGCGCGCTACGGCGTGACGTGGCGATGCAAACGGCCGTCGGCGTTGATTGCGAGGTGGCCAGCGCCCCCACGCTGTGCCGCCTGGAGAAGTGGGCTGACCGTGCGAGCGCCTGGCGCTTGCATGAGGTACTGGTCGATCAATTTATCGCCAGTTTCAGGGCCGCGCCCGAAGAGCTGGTGCTGGACTTTGACGCCACGGACAACCCGCTGCATGGCCAGCAGGAAGGGCGCTTCTTTCACGGCTACTACGACTGCTACTGTTACTTGCCGCTGTACGTGTTTTGCGGCCAGCAACTGCTGTGCGCCTACCTGCGGCCCAGCCGCATCGATGGGGCCAAACACGCAGCTGCGATATTGAAGCTGCTGGTCAAGCGGCTGCGCCAGAAGTGGCCCCCAGGTGCGCATCGTGTTTCGAGGCGACTCGGGCTTTTGCCGGCAACGCATCATCAACTGGTGCGAGCGAGCCGGGGTGCACTACATCATTGGTCTGGCGCGCAACGCGCGACTGCAGCAGATGACCGAATTGGTCGAACTGGCCATGAAGGATGCCTACCAGCGCAGTGGCCTTAAGCAGCGCGAGGTGGGCGAGTTTGTTTACGCCGCGCAGAGCTGGCAGCGCGAGCGCCGGGTGATCACGCGGCTGGAGTATGGTGAGCAGAGGGCACCAACCCGCGCTACGTGGTGACCAATCTGACGGGCCAGGCCCAAGCACTGTACGACGATGTGTACTGCCAGCGCGGGGAGGCCGAGAACCGCATCAAAGAAGCGCAAGTGGGCCTGTTTGCAACCCGCACGAGTTGCCAGCACCTGCAAAGCAATCAGTTGCGCGTGCTGCTGGCCGCGTTGGGCTATGTGCTGATCGAGCGGCTGCGCGCGCTGGCCTTGCAAGGCACCGCCCTGGCATGCGCCCAGGTCGATACGCTGCGCATCAAGCTGCTCAAGCTGGCCGCCGTGGTCACGCGCAACACCCGGCGCATCCGCCTGTACCTGGCCTCCAACTGGCCCAGCGCCGACATCTTCGCCCATGCGATGAGCCAGCTGCGCTCGCCTTGATCTTCATACAGTGCATGGCCCGCGCGTTGACACCAAAAAGGCCCGCAACCCAAGCCGGGGTAGGGGCAGTTGCGCCCCATCGCCTTCGATTGCATCTGTCAGCCGGTCCAATCGCGCAGTGACGTGCCACTTTGCCACGCAACCGTTCAAATTCGCGTCAATTCGGCCATACAGCGGTAGGGCGTGAAATATGCGGGCTAACTCCTTATCTGACACCACCCGAGCGGGCAGTGGCGCAGGTAGAAGGCTGGA
>BJGT01000268.1 GCA_014190675.1 Comamonadaceae bacterium
GGGGCAGATGCACTGTCCCGGCGGCCAAACCATGTCGGCAGCTAACCAGTTCTACAGCCTTGCCGCTTGATCACCAGGTCAGCAACGCAACTCTTTTCGGCCAGGCTCCACTACTGCGACAGAACCAGGTGCTTGGTTTAGCCGCTGGGCTATTGGTTGGCCGCAGTTGAGGTCACATTGGTGGTTTTTTTGAAACCTGGCGTGGATGAGCTTTTTGACTACATGACTGGCTGAAGCCCGCCAGCCGGCGGCTTTCCAGTGATACAGTGACTTATCAAAAAAATGAAGGGCTGGCGTACGAATGCTTGCCCCATTAGTGGAGACAACTATGAAGAACAAGCCGCGTCGTGCTTTGCGCTCCGCTCTTATGGTGTGTCTGGCTGCCCCACTGATCAGTTGGGCCCAGGCCTACCCCAACCGCGCGATCACTATGGTGGTGCCCTTCCCGCCCGGCGGGCTGGCCGATATCGTGGCCCGGCCCGTGGCCGAGGCGATGGGGCGCGAGCTGGGACAGCCCGTGATAATTGAAAACCGCGGAGGCGCAGGCGGTGGCATCGGCATGGGATTGGTCGCAAAGGCCAAGCCCGACGGCTATACCCTGCTGATGGCCTTGTCATCCTATTCCGTGATTCCCGAGGCCGATGCCTTGGTCGGGCGTACTCCCATGTATGCACTCTCGGACCTGCGGCCTATCGCACGCTACACCGCCGACCCAACCGTGCTGGCAGTGCGCGCTGATGCGCCCTGGCAAAGCGTGAAAGACTTTGTGGAAGATGCACGCAAGCGACCCGGCGCCATTAACTACGGATCCTCAGGCAACTACGGCACTATGCATGTGCCCATGGAAATACTGGCGCAGGTCGCGAGTGTGAAGATGACGCACATTCCCTTCACCGGCGCTGGCCCGGCAGTGGTGGCTTTGCTGGCCGGACAGATCGATGCGGTCTCCACAGGGCCGGCCACCGTTTTGCAGCATGTCAAGGCCGGCAAGCTGCGCCTGCTGGGCCACTGGGGTAGCGGACCGCTGGCCTCCATGCCCGATGTGACCTCGCTCAAAGACGCCGGCTTCAACGCCGAGTACGCGCAATGGTCGGGCCTGTTCATTCCAAGCGGCACGCCTGACGCCGTGGCACAGCGCCTGCGTGGGGCAGCGCGCATGGCCGCACAAGACGCCAAGGTTCGCGAAGTGATTCAAAACAGTGGTAGCCCCGTCCTCTACCAAGACGCGCCAGATTTCGAAAAATACATCCAAGCCGATGTACGGCGAATGGTGGACGTGGTCAAACGTATAGGCAAAGTGGAATAGGCAAGCACTATGATCAATCAATCAATCAAAAAAACAGCGGCCAAAGAGCAGTGTGGCATCAGGCTAGCTCGCCTCGGTAACAGCAGCAGGTCAGGCTTGACTCGGGCTGGTGCTGAGCGGCTGGTCTGACTCCTAGGTTTTTGGTTTAACCGTTGGGCGCTTGGTTGACCGCAGTTGAGGGTCAAAGGAGTGGTGTTTTACTGCAAATTGGCGTGGACGACTTTTTTGACCATACGGGCAAGGCTTGTTGAGTCAGGCTGATTCGCCCGTCAACTCTGCACCTTGACCTTCACAGGCCCATACTGGATGCTGTGAAATCCCCACTGCGCCCACAGCAACCAACGCGCATCCTGCAGGTTCATGGCCCGCACCTCAGTTGGGATCACTTGGCTGCGCCCCTGAACCTGGGCAAGAACTTTGGCTTGGTAGGTGTGCATCATGTACTTATCCAAAAATGCCACCTGCGTATTCCGGAACCTGGGCCCATCA
>BJGT01000269.1 GCA_014190675.1 Comamonadaceae bacterium
TGTTCCAGCCCTTTTCGCGCCTGCACAGTGGCGCGGCTTTTGAAGGCCTGGGCCTGGGTTTGGCCATCGCCCGCAAAATCATCGAACGCCACGGCGGCCACATCGAGGCCAGCGGCCTGCCCGGCGGGGGCTGCCGGGTGAGCTTCAGGCTGCCGGCCTGAGCGCCCGGGTCCGCTCAGCCCGACAGCGGCAAGGCCGCGCCAAACTTGCTGCGCTTGACGCTGAAAAAAGCCTTGACGTTGCGCACATTGGCATCTGCCGTGAACAGGCGCTGGGTCAGCGCCAGGTAGGCGGGCATGTTGGCGGTGTGCACCACCAAGCAAAAGTCCGGCCCGGGCGAGACGCGGTAGCACTGTTGCACTGAGTCGTCGGGCGCCACCTTGGCCTCGAAGGCTTCCAGCGCGGCCTGGTCTTGCCGGTCGAGCGTTACTTCCACCACGGCGCACAGGCCGTGGCCGGCCAGGCTGGCCAGCTTGTCTACGCTGAGTACGGCCACCTGGCGCTCGATCCAACCGGCTTCCCGCAGGCGCTTGACCCGGCGCAGGCAGGTGGGGGGCGACACATGCACCTGCTCGGCCAGCGCCAGGTTGCTCACTGAGGCATCTTGCTGCAGCTGAGCCAGCAGGGCCAGGTCGATGGCATCGAGTAAGATTTGTTCCATATAAAACTGTAAAAAGAAATAAAACGTTATTTTAAGACCGGTATGAAATTATTATCGTAATTTGTAAATATAAAAATGTTTAATTTCGTGTTGACCCAGCTACCATTCACCCGTTTTAAAAAGGGGAATGGCTGATGTGTGGCATTGTTGGTGCGGTGTCAACCCGCAATATCGTTCCCGTGTTGGTGCAGGGCCTGCAGCGCCTGGAGTACCGGGGCTATGACTCTTGCGGCGTGGCGGTGCACACCGGCGGCTTGCAGCGCGCGCGCAGCACCGAGCGGGTGGCCGAGTTGCTGACGCAGGTGACGCAGAGCAACCTTGAAGGCGCCACTGGCATCGCCCACACCCGCTGGGCCACCCATGGCGCACCGGTGGTGCACAACGCCCACCCGCATTTCAGCCACGGGCTGGGGCCGGATGCGGCCAGCCGCCCTGGCCGGGTCGCGCTGGTGCACAACGGCATCATCGAAAACCACGACGAACTGCGTGCCAGCCTGCAGGCGCGCGGCTATGTGTTTCAGAGTCAGACCGACACCGAAGTCATCGCCCACCTGGTGGACAGCCTGTACGACGGCGATGTGTTTGAAGCGGTCAAGACCGCCGTGGGCCAGTTGCAGGGGGCTTACGCGATTGCGGTGTTTTGCAAGGACGAGCCGCACCGGTTGATCGGCGCGCGCGCCGGCTCTCCGCTGATTCTGGGCGTGGGGCAGGGCGGCGCAGAGCATTTTCTGGCCAGCGACGCCATGGCCCTGGCCGGCGTGACCGACCAGATCGTCTACCTGGAAGAGGGTGACGTGGTCGACCTGCAGCTGGGTAAATATTGGCTGGTGGACCGGGCGCACAAGGCCCTCACCCCGCCACAACGCCCGGTGAAAACCGTGCTGGCGCACAGTGGCGCGGCCGAGCTGGGCCCCTACCGGCACTACATGCAAAAAGAAATTTTTGAGCAGCCGCGCGCCATCGCCGACACGCTAGTGGGCGTGGAGGGCATCGCGCCTGAGCTTTTTGATGGCAGCCTAACGAGTGCAGCGCGTGTCTTCAAGGGCATTGATTCGGTGCTGATCCTGGCCTGCGGCACCAGTTACTACAGCGGTTGCACCGCCAAAT
>BJGT01000270.1 GCA_014190675.1 Comamonadaceae bacterium
GCTGCGGGCAGCGCGGTTTACTGGCTGCTCCAAGTCAGCACGTTGGCGCCCGTACAGGGCCGGTTCCCGTTGCCAGTGCCAAGCTTGCCGGCACCGGACGCCATCGCGATCGCACGGGTTTTAGGGGGTGGCAAGAGCCCTGTTTCGGCCTCGGCTTCAGTGCTGCCTGATGCGACTGCCGCGCGCTTCAAGCTCAGCGGGGTGGTGGCCTCAAAACCAGACCAGGGCCTGGCCTTGATCGCCATAGACGGCAAACCAGCGCGTCCGATCAAAGTCGGCGGCGAGGTGGGTGAGGCACTGCTGCTGCAGACTGTTTCGAGATCGGGTGCCACTTTGGCGCCGCGGCTTGATGGCCCGGCCACTGTCACCCTGGAGTTGCCCAAGCTGGCAGTGCCCTGATCAAGCGCCAAGCGCTTGCCGCATGGCGTCAACGACGCCTTTGTAATCTGACGCCCCAAAAATCGCGCTGCCCGCTACAAAGGTGTCGGCGCCGGCGTCTGCTACCCGGCGAATATTGTCAACCTTGATGCCACCATCGACCTCCAGGCGAATGTCTTTGCCGCTGGCCGTGATGCGGCGGCGTGCGTCTTCGACCTTGCGCAGGGCTGAGTCAATGAAACTTTGTCCGCCAAAACCGGGGTTGACGCTCATGATCAGCACCAGATCAATGTCCTCGATCACCCAGTCGAGTACCTCGAGCGACTGCGCCGGGTTGAACACCAGACCCGCCTTGCAGCCCTGCGCCTTGATGGCTTGAACGCTGCGATGCACATGGCCGCTGGCGTCGGGGTGAAAACTGATCAGGTCTGCGCCAGCCTCAGCAAAGGCGGCGGCCAATGCGTCGACTGGCTGCACCATCAGGTGCACGTCAATCGGCACCGCCACGCCGGCTGCGGTCTTGGCATGGGGCTTGAGGGCCCTGCAAATCATGGGCCCAAAAGTGAGGTTTGGCACATAGTGGTTGTCCATCACATCAAAATGAATCCAGTCGCTGCCCGCGGCAATCACCTCGCGCACTTCCTGCCCGAGGCGGGCAAAGTCGGCAGAAAGAATCGAGGGCGCGATGCGGTAGGTCATGGCAGCAGGGTCATCAATGACGGTTTGGATGGGGCTGTTATTTTCGCAGGTAGCATTGGGCCATGTCCAAGTACCAATTTAAGGTTGAAGTCACCTCCCGGTTTTTGCCCGAGCAATCCATGCCCGAGCAGGGGATGTATATGTTTGCCTACACGGTGAGCATCGCCAATGTTGGCGAGGTGCCGGCGCAACTGGTGTCGCGCACCTGGAACGTGAACGACGCCAACGGCCACACCGAGCGGGTGAGGGGCCTGGGCGTGGTGGGGCAGCAACCGCTGCTCAAACCTGGCGAGGTGTTTGAATACACCAGCGGCTCCCGGCTGCGCACGCCCACCGGCACCATGCACGGCAGCTTTTTCTGTGTTGCCGAAGACGGGGAAAAGTTTGACACCGACATCCCCATGTTTGTACTCGACGCCCTGAGTGCTGGGGGCAGCGGGCGAACCCTGCACTGAGCTTGGGCGAATTCGACCTGATTGCACGTTATTTCCGACGCCCGGCGCGCCGGGCTGTGTTGGGGGTTGGCGATGATTGTGCGCTGCTGCAGCCGCGCCCCGGTATGCAGTTGGCGATCTCCAGCGACATGCTGGTCGAGGGACGGCATTTTTTCAGCACGGTTGAGCCCAGCGCCCTGGGGCACAAGGCGCTGGCGGTTAACCTGA
>BJGT01000271.1 GCA_014190675.1 Comamonadaceae bacterium
TGTGTAACTATAAATTCAAACGCTAATAAAAACAAGCACTTATTTTGGGTTGTGAAACTTTTGTGTAAGTAAAAAACCTATATAAATCAACGCTCAAGCCAATAAATCCTACTCCCACTCAATCGTCGCCGGCGGCTTGCTGCTCACGTCATAGGTCACGCGATTAATGCCACGCACCTCGTTGATGATGCGGCTAGACACTTTCTTCAGCAGGGCATAGGGCAGTTCGGCCCAGTCAGCGGTCATGAAGTCGCTGGTTTGCACGGCGCGCAGGGCCACCACGTAGTCGTAGGTGCGGCCGTCGCCCATGACGCCCACGCTTTTCACCGGCAAAAACACGGTGAAGGCTTGGCTGGTCAGTTCGTACCAGCTCTTGCCGGTGGCATCGTCGCGAAAGCTGTGCAGTTCCTGGATGAAGATGTCGTCGGCGCGGCGCAGCAGGTCGGCAAACTCTTTTTTGACCTCGCCCAGGATGCGCACGCCCAGGCCCGGGCCCGGAAAGGGGTGGCGGTAAACCATGTTGCGGGGCAGGCCCAGGGCCACGCCCAATTCGCGCACCTCGTCTTTGAACAGCTCGCGCAGCGGCTCCAGCAATTTCAGGCCCAGTTGCTCGGGCAGGCCGCCCACGTTGTGATGGCTCTTGATGGTCACCGCTTTTTTGTTGCCGGCGCCGCCTGATTCGATCACGTCCGGGTAGATGGTGCCTTGCGCAAGCCACTTTGCTCCGTTTTTAGTAGCGTCACCCCGAGTGATATCAAGGGCTGCAGCCTTAAAACACGCTACAAACTCGCGGCCAATGATCTTGCGTTTGGCTTCTGGTTCGCTCACACCGGCCAGGTGGCCGAGAAACTGCTCGGCGGCGTCCACCCGCACCACTTTGGCGTGCAGCTTTCCCCCAACCATGGCCATCACTTGGTCGCCCTCGTTCAGCCGCAGCAGGCCGTGGTCCACAAACACGCAGGTCAGCTGGTCGCCAATGGCGCGGTGGATCAGGGCGGCGGCCACCGACGAATCTACTCCGCCTGACAGACCAAGAATGACCTCTTCGGTGCCAACCTGAGTGCGGATTTTTTCCACCGCCTCGGCGATGTAGTCGCCCATGATCCAGTCGGCCCGGGTGCTGCAGATGCCCAATACAAAGCGCTCCAGAATCGCGGCGCCGCGCTGGGTGTGGGTCACCTCGGGGTGAAACTGCACGCCATAAAAGCGCCGATCTTCGTCGGCCATGCCGGCAATCGGGCAGTTGGGCGTGCTGGCCATGAGCTTGAAGCCGTGCGGCAGCTCGGTGACCTTGTCGCCATGGCTCATCCAGACCTTGAGCATGCCATGGCCTTCATCGGTGGCGTAGTCCTGGATGCCGCGCAGCAGCTCGGTGTGGCCGTGGGCCCGCACCTCGGCATGGCCGAACTCGCGCTGGTGGCCGCTCTGCACCCGGCCGCCCAGCTGGTGCGCCATGGTCTGCATGCCGTAGCAGATGCCCAGCACCGGCAGCCCCAACTCAAACACCGCCTTGGGCGCCTTGTCGGTGCTCTCCTCGTACACGCTGGCGTGGCTGCCCGACAGGATGATGCCCTTGAGCGAGCCGTCACGCGCATAGGCGCGCACCCAGTCATCGCTGACGTCGCAGGGGTGCACCTCGCAAAACACATGGGCTTCGCGGATGCGGCGGGCAATCAGCTGGGTGACTTGCGAGCCGAAGTCCAAAATCAGGATTTTTTGATGCATAAATTAAGGATGGA
>BJGT01000272.1 GCA_014190675.1 Comamonadaceae bacterium
CCGGTTTGTTCAAGGTGCTGCCCCTGGCCATTGCCCAGCAACTCGCCAGCTTTGGCATCATGAGCCGCAAAGGCGAAGCCCTGTCCCAGGCTGCGCAAGACTTTGCCCGCTGCCTAGAGCGCGCCGCAGCAGCCAGCCTTACCCCAGCCTCACCCTAGCCTGCTATGTTGTTGGCCGGGCCTCAGCGCGCCCAGGCCACCTGTCAACCCACCACGCCCCCGCTATTCAATGGGCAGGCTCACTTCGAGCAATGATTGCGCCAGTATCCAAAGTGACAAGGCTACCCGATGACAGCAGAGAAATCCATATAGCTGGATATAAACACGGGGTGTCCCTTTAGCTCCACAAGTGGCAAAATCGCCAAATGGCCGCACCAGCAACAGCCCCGATAGGCGGGAAAGATTACCCAACGACTTGGGTTCAATTCCTTGACTGGTTCCACTCGGAACAAGCGTGTCGTGATTATTTGGAAAAGCTACGCTGGTCGGACGGCCTGATTTGTCCCAAATGTGGGGTGAGATCACAAGTTGGGCGAGGTAGTCGGGGCAGATTAACCTGCCCGGCATGCAGACACCAAGCGACGGTAACAGCGGGCACCATTTTCGATAAGACGCGCACCGAGCTTCGCGTTTGGTTCGCCGCCATTTGGTACATCACCAATCAAAAACATGGCGTCAGCGCATTGGGGTTGCAGCGCGTACTTGGCCTTGGCAGCTACGAGACAGCGTGGACCATGCTGCACCGGCTGCGCCGTGCAATGGTTCGCCCGGACAGAGAATTGCTCCATGGAGAAGTTGAGGTCGATGAAACCTACCTTGCACTCGGTGACCGGATATAACCGATGTGAGCCCGCTCAGGAGTGCGGACCGTCGACGCGCGATGCGCGCCGCAATTCATGATCGGCGCGCCGCCGAATCAGTGCGCGCCCGATGGGCCCCGTTATTGGCAGACGATGCCTCCAGGCGCTCGGCAAGCCATACCTTGATGACCGATTGGCGAGTGACACCCAGCTTGTTTGCTTCGCGATCCAACGAGTCGACCATCCAGGCTGGAAAATCGACGTTGACGCGTCTTGGCGCCAACAACACGCGTTTTGCCCTGGACAAGTCCAAAGACCCGGTGATATTGATGCCGGCGTCAAACTGCTCTTCGAACGTATTAGCTTTCATACAACTCCACCTCCTCAACGCGTGACCGACGAACCGAAATCAGTCTGATATTCGGGCCCCGATAGGTTATGACTGCCGACCAGTGCTTGCCGTCGACAAGCCCGATTACCAGATAGCGCGCCTCATCATCTGTTCTTGCCGGAATCTCAAGCAACCCGGCGTCTGTCCAGAGCATCTGGGCATCGTTGAAGTCGATCCCATGTTTTGCCAAGTTGGACTGGCTCTTTGCCTGATCGAATTCAAACACACCCATTGAGAAGAAATTATACCTTTATTGGGTGTTTTTCGGAGTATTCCCTCGGGTCGTCGACGAACCGGAGTGCCTCCCCCGAGACCGACTGGGATCTGGCAGCGCAAGTGGCACCGGACTTTGAGGTCGATCAGCGCATCAATTGGTGACTGAGTGAAGCGGCGATTTTGACTTGCCGCAGGAAGGGCCTGCGCCCAACGCACCC
>BJGT01000273.1 GCA_014190675.1 Comamonadaceae bacterium
GCGCTGCTGCAGCCGCGCCCCGGTATGCAGTTGGCGATCTCCAGCGACATGCTGGTCGAGGGACGGCATTTTTTCAGCACGGTTGAGCCCAGCGCCCTGGGGCACAAGGCGCTGGCGGTTAACCTGAGTGACCTGGCTGCCTGTGGCGCTGCGCCGCTGGCTTTCACACTGGCCTTGGCGCTGCCCAGCGTGAATGAAGTCTGGCTTGGCGCCTTCTCGCGCGGCCTGCTGGCACTGGCCGATGAACATGGCTGCGAACTCATCGGTGGCGACACCACGCGCGGGCCGCTCACTATTTGCATCACAGTTTTTGGCGAGGTGCCGCTGCAGGATGGACGCTCGCAAGCGCTGCTGCGCTCGGGCGCGCGTGCCGGCGATGATCTGTATGCCAGTGGCATGTTCGGAGACGCGGCATTGGCGCTAGATGTCCTCCGCGGCCGCCTTGGCGTGCCCGCTGCCGTGTTGGCGGCCGCGCGTCTTCGCCTGGAGCGCCCCAGTCCCCGGGTGGCCCTGGGCCAGGCCCTTCGCGGCATCGCCAGCGCGGCCATTGATGTCAGTGACGGCCTGCTCGGCGATCTGGGTCACATCCTCAAACAGTCTGGCGTCGGTGCCACGGTGGCGGCCGATACGGCTGCCGGCCTGGTTGCGGCGCGGGCTTTTTATGCTGGCGCGGCGAGCCCACTTGACCCGCCGCCGAGCCAAGACGATTGGCGCCGCTGGGCGCTTGCCGGGGGCGATGACTACGAGCTGCTCTTTGCAGCGCCACTGTCCAAACGTGGCGAGGTGGCGGCGGCGGCCCAGGCCAGCGGCACCGCCGTGACCTGCATTGGCCAGGTCGACGCCCAGCCCGGTCTGCGCTTGATCGATAGCCAGGGCCAGCCACTGCCCAACAACCATGCCTCGTTTGACCACTTTGGGCCCTGAACTGCCGTGGGTTGCGCCCGACGCCCAGGCCAGCCCGGACAACATCAGTGCCTTGCCGCAGGTGATGAGGCGCCCAGGCGCGGTCGGCGGTGGCTTGCAGGACAATCCGCGCATGACGGACCAAGCAGTTCCCCACCAGCGCCGTGTGCGTTACGCCGGCACGCACCCGCGCAGCTTTGCCGAAAAATACAAGGAGCTTGACCCGCTCGGCCACGCCGGGGCGATTGACCGGGTGATGGCGCGCGGGCAAACGCCGGCTGGCATGCACCGGCCGATTTGCGTGGATGAGATTTTGGCCATACTGTCGCCCCAACCGGGCGAGGTTGGCCTGGATGCGACGCTGGGCTACGGCGGCCATGCCCGGGCCCTGTTGGCGCGTCTGGCTCCGGGCGGGCGACTGTTTGGCGTGGACATTGACCCGGCCGAATTTGCCCGCACCGAAACTCGTTTGCGTGGCCTGGGTTTTGGTGCCTCGGTGCTGGTGCTGCACCGGATCAATTTCGATCAGGTCTCGGCACTGCTGCCCGAGGCTGGTGGTGGTTTTGATCTGGTGTTGGCAGACCTGGGGGTATCGTCGATGCAAATTGACAACCCGGCGCGCGGCTTTAGCTTCAAAACAGACGGGCCACTGGATCTGCGTTTGGACCCCAGCTGCGGTCAGTCGGCGTCCGGGTTGCTGCAGTCGGTCACGC
>BJGT01000274.1 GCA_014190675.1 Comamonadaceae bacterium
CCTGAACGAGAAGATGCCGGTAGACAAAGCAGTGGACGAGATGATTGCGCGCATCAAGCAGGTGGCGGCGCAGTAGTAGGATAGATACTGGGCTCGGCCGGTGGGCGGCACCACTGGCCGGCGCTTAGGGAGTGTCCGGATTTTTGTGTTCGAGGCGCGGGGTGTAGGACTTATCCATGCAGTTGTTCGCTTGTGGTTAACGTGCTGGCCCTTCAAGGCCAAGGGCACGTTATCCACATGAGCGGGCAACTGGGTGGGTAAGTCCGGACTCATTCTACGATTTTGCTTGGGTGAAGCGATCCTCATAGAGGATTGCGAATTGGTTCATTGCGCTTTTCCAGTTGTTGGCCGCACGGCCCCAATCGGCTGTGATGTTGCGCAGTGCAAGCCAGATCAGCTTGGTGGCCGCCTCGTCGCTGGGGAAATGCCCGCGCGTTTTGATGATTTTGCGCAACCGCGCATTGACGCTCTCGATGGCATTGGTGGTGTAGATCACCCGACGCACCTCGGGCGGGAAAGCAAAGAACGGGATTACCTTGTCCCACGCCCGACGCCAGGCCGCCACCACGGTGGGGAATTTCTTGCCCCACTGGCTGTGCTCAAAGGCGTTGAGTTCGCCCAGCGCCGCCTCAGCGCTGACGGCGCGGTAGATCGGTTTGATGGCTGCGGCCAAGGCTTTGCGATCCGTCCATGAGGCGTAGTCCAGGCTGTTGCGAATCAGGTGCACGATACACGTTTGCAGGGTCGTGGCGGGAAAGACCACGGCGAGCGCTTCGCCCATGCCTTTGAGGCCGTCGGTGACAGCAATCAGGATGTCGTTGCAGCCTCGGGTCCTCAGGTCGTTGAACACCTTCATCCAGAACTTGGCCCCTTCGGTGTTCTCAATCCAGATGCCCAAAATGTCCTTGCTGCCATCGGGCAGGATTCCCAAGGCCAGGTACACGGCCTTGCTGCGCACCACCGACTCATCACGAATCTTGACCCGCAAGGCATCAAAAAATACCACCGGATACATCTGCTCGAGCGGTCGGGATTGCCAAAGTCCAACCTCGCCCATCACCGCGTCAGTGACGCTACTGATGAGATCGGGGGAGACATCGACGGCGTACATCTCGGCTATAAAGCCCTGGATTTCGCGCACCGTCATGCCGCGTGCGTACATGGCGATGATCTTGTCGTCAAAGCTCGTGAATCGGCGTTCGTGTTTGCCGATGATCTGCGGCTCGAACAAACCCGCACGATCACGCGGAATATCGATGCGCAGCGACTCCTCACCGGTCAAGACCGTTTTTCGGCTCGTGCCGTTGCGCTGGTTGTTGGCATCAACGGGCTTGATGCCACCGCTGGCATAGCCCAGGTGATGGCTCATTTCAGCCCCAAGGGCACGCTCAATCAGCGCCTTCTTGAGGCCTCGCATCACCTCTTCGATCCCCTGTTGGGTCATCGGGCCGGTGACAATCTGGTCCAGCAATTCAGACGAAATGTGCGGCAATACCGCTGTGGCCGCCGCAGCGGTCTTTACTTTCATTGGCATAGATGCTCCTTTTTGACATGCTATGCCTCAAACACAAAATTCCTGACAGGCT
>BJGT01000275.1 GCA_014190675.1 Comamonadaceae bacterium
TTTGTTGGTTTGATTGCTTCCAGTTGTGGTTGATTAGTCGTCCCTGAAAAATTCATTTCCGCGCTCTAAGGCGGACTCCAAGAGCAAGACAAACTTGATGCCTGCCTTAGCTGCGCTCATATTTTACGTATCCTGTCGGCACTGTCCCATTTCTTGAATTCTATTCCTATCCCGCAAAAATGCTGATGTTCCTCGCATCACGGGCAAACCGTTTACCCGGATGCTTTATGATTCTTGGACCGACTGCCCGACCGTTTGTTGTTCTTGGGGGTGAGTTTGCCCGCTCGGTGCGCCGGCGTGGGGAGCTGGTGATGGCGTTTCAGTACGTCAACACAGATCCTGCGATGGTGATCTGGTCGGGTACGCGCCAGGCCGGGGCCTTTGCGATTTGCCTGAGTGTGGCGCACGAGTACCTGGATGACAAGCACCTGGTGTTTCAGGCGATGCGGGCGGCTGCTCAGATTGGGTATGCGCCTTCGGACAAGTCGGTGGTGGGCAAGATTGCAGACCTGATTCTCGACAGCCTGGACGAGTTGGTGCGCATGCCACCCGAGCCACAGGCTGCAGTGGCCCAGCGGGAGATTCACGCCGAGGTGCTGCTGCGTGACGGTGGGGCGGACGGGGCGGTGCTCAGCCACCAACAACTCGCCTACGACCCCTTGGAGGACCGGGCATGAACACCAGCCCGGAAGTCTCGGCAAGCTCGCCTTTTGACAACCCCTCGCGCTTTGGCGGACGAGCGCCTGACACAGCTGGGGCCAGCAGCGTGCCTGAGAGCCCCTTTGACAGCCAGCCCATGCTGGCTTTGCACGACAAGCTCACCAGTTGGTACGACGCCGAGTGGAACCGGCAGGCCAGCAACCGCTTTCAGCAGGCGCTGGATGAAGACTTCTACGACGGCATGCAGTGGACGCAGGAAGATGCGCAGGCGCTCATTGAGCGCGGGCAGGCGCCCTTGGTGTTCAACGAGGTCAAACCGACCATTGACTGGATCATCGGCACGGAGCGTCGCACCCGGGTGGACTACAAGATATTGCCGCGGGAGAAGGACGACGAGGCACTCGCCGAGATCAAGACCAAGTTGATGAAGTATGTGAGCGATGCCAACAAGCTGCCCTGGCACCGCTCGATGGCGTTTGCCGATGCCATCAAGGGCGGCGTAGGCTGGCTGGAGGTGGGCATTCGCCAAAAGGCCAAGCCGCACATCACGGCTGACATTGAATGCCACGAGAGGCTGGGTGGACTGCTGAGCTGCTATGACCGCAAAGCGGCTTGAGGGGTTGGTCAGCCAGCCACGACCTAGGGCGGGACGCTTGGTTCGTGTTCACTTTGCGCTGCGGCTGCCTGCGCTGTTTTGAGCCGTGGTTTTGTTGTCGCATCACTGGTTTTGGTTGAGCGGCCTGGCGCGGGGTGGCGGCGGCGGCGGCTGTTAACGCGGCGGCGTTGATCCGGGAACTGGCTCGGATGGGTTTTTTTGACCATACGGGCAGCCTAGAGGAGGCCACCAT